>JAGXGX010000041.1 GCA_024636515.1 Roseovarius sp. | reverse complement strand
GCTGGGCGGCGACGTGACCATGCGCGTCAAAGACACGCACGCAGTGATCGAAGTCGACACCGCGTGGGCCGCCGCTGCGCGCACCGTGCTGGCCGAACTGCGTCCCAACGTGCGAATCATGAGCACCGGCGAGACGCTGGAAATCTACAAGGAAGTCGGCCTGCCGAAAAACGTCGCCTCGCGCTTTGATATTTCGTCGATGTCGGGCAGTCACGGAATCGGCCACACGCGTATGGCTACCGAATCGGCCGTGACGACGATGGGCGCCCACCCGTTCAATACAGGCCGCGATCAGTGCCTCGTGCATAACGGATCGCTGTCGAACCACGCCAGCCTGCGCCGCAAGCTGCGCAAAGCCGGCATTCACATTGAGACCGAGAACGACACAGAGGTCGGCGCTGCCTACCTGACGTGGAAGATGCAGCAAGGCGCGACGCTGGGCCAAGCACTCGAGAGCAGCCTCGACGATCTCGACGGGTTTTTCACCTTTGTCGTCGGTACCAAAGACGGCTTTGGCGTGGTCCGCGATCCCATCGCGTGCAAGCCCGCCGTCATGGCTGAGACCGACCAGTATGTCGCCTTCGGCAGCGAATACCGCGCCTTGGTGAACCTGCCCGGCATCGACTATGCCCGCGTCTGGGAGCCGGAGCCCTCGACCGTTTATTTCTGGAGCCATAACAGTGCTCCGACCGCAACCGAGAAGGCCGCGTAAATGGAAACATTTGACCTAGAAGCGCAGGGTTTGCGCAATCTGAATGCGGCTCTGCAGTCGCAGACCAAGGAAACCAATCAAACCGCTTGGGAAATCGTCAACGCCAAGGGCAGCCACGCCATTGCGGTTGGCCTAGACGCGCCTATTGAGGTCACCGTCAGGGGCTCGACCGGGTATTACTGCGGCGGCATGAACAAGCAGGCAACGATCCACGTCAAAGGGTCCGCCGGGCCAGGCGTGGCCGAAAACATGATGAGCGGTATGGTCATCATCGACGGCGACGCCAGCCAATATGCCGGCGCCACCGCGAATGGCGGCACGCTGGTCATCAAGGGTAACGCCAGCTCGCGCTGCGGCATCTCGATGAAGGGTGTCGACATCATCGTGCACGGCAATGTCGGCCATATGAGCGCCTTCATGGGCCAATCTGGCAACTTGGTCGTCTGCGGCGATGCGGGCGACGCGCTGGGTGACAGCCTCTATGAGGCGCGCCTTTTCGTGCGCGGCAAGGTCAAATCGCTGGGCGCGGACTGCATCGAAAAGGAAATGCGCCCCGAGCACATCGAGATCCTCAAGGATCTGCTGGAGCGCGGTGAATCTGACGCCAAGCCTGAAGAGTTCAAGCGCTACGGCTCGGCCCGCAAGCTGTATAACTTTGACATAGACAACGCATATTGAAGGAGGCGACATGAAAGACGAGTCCAAAGGCGCACCGCGCACGGTTCCGATCCAGTCGGCGACCTTCTCTAACCCAACAAACGCCGAAATCCGGCGCGCTGCGGCTACCGGTATCTATGATATCCGTGGTGGCGGCTCCAAGCGTAAGCTGCCGCATTTCGATGATTTGCTGTTTCTGGGCGCGTCCATCTCGCGCTACCCGTTGGAAGGCTATCGCGAAAAGTGCGACACTAAGGTTGTGCTGGGCACTCGCTTTGCCAAGAAGCCGATCGAGCTGGATATTCCGGTGACGATCGCGGGCATGTCCTTTGGTGCGCTTTCTGGCCCCGCCAAAGAGGCACTGGGACGCGGCGCATCCATGGCTGGCACCTCGACAACCACCGGCGACGGCGGTATGACCGAGGAAGAGCGCGGCCACTCCAGCAAGCTGGTCTATCAGGTCCTGCCCTCGCGCTATGGCATGAACCCTGACGATCTGCGCCGCTGCGACGCCATTGAGGTTGTCGTTGGCCAAGGTGCCAAGCCGGGCGGCGGCGGCATGCTGCTAGGGCAGAAGATCAGCGACCGCGTCGCCGAGATGCGCAACCTGCCAAAAGGCATCGACCAGCGCAGCGCCTGCCGCCACCCCGACTGGACCGGCCCCGATGATCTGGAAATCAAGATCATGGAACTGCGCGAAATCACCGCGTGGGAAAAACCCATCTACGTCAAGATCGGTGGCACGCGTCCCTATTTCGACACCATGCTGGCGATCAAGGCCGGCGCGGACGTTGTCGTTCTGGACGGCATGCAGGGCGGCACTGCGGCGACGCAGGATGTGTTCATCGAACATGTCGGCCAGCCGATCATCGCCTGCATCGGTGAGGCGGTTCGCGCGCTTCAGGACATGGACCTGCACCGCGAGGTACAGCTGATCGTCTCGGGCGGCATCCGTGGTGGCGCCGATGTGGCCAAGGCGCTAGCTATGGGTGCCGATGCGGTTGCCATTGGCACCGCTGCCATGATCGCACTGGGTGACAACGATCCCCGCTGGGAGCCGGAGTATAACGCGCTCGGCACCACTGCAGGTGCCTATGACGATTGGCATGAAGGCAGGGACCCCGCAGGTATCACCACTCAGGATCCCGAGCTGATGAAGCGGTTCGACCCGATTGCGGGAGGTCGCCACCTGAACAACTTCCTCAAGGTGATGACGCTGGAAGCGCAGACAATCGCGCGCGCCTGCGGCCACAACCATCTGCACAACCTCGAACCCGAGGATCTGGTTTCACTTACGATGGAAGCCGCAGCAATGACCAAGATACCGCTGGCAGGAACCAACTGGTATCCCGGCAAGCCCGGCACCACCTATTAGGCCACCCAAAAAGGGGCGCAGCACTTTTGTGATGCGCCCTTTTTGCTATAAACATCCCAAGAAACGAAAAACAGGGACACCCTAATATGAAAAACGATCCATTCGCCCAGCATTCCCAAGTTAACCTTCAGGACTGGGGCAAAGAGCGCGATATCAAATACTTCCTGGTTAACTTCACCGATATTATGGGTATGCAGCGTACCAAGCTGGTGCCAATCCGTGCGATCAACAGAATGCAGGAAGGCGGCGCCGGTTTCGCGGGCTTCGCAGGCGGCATGGACTACACGCCTGCCCATCCAGACATGCTGGTGATGCCCGATGCCGATTCGGCTGTTCAGATCCCATGGCAGCCGGATATGGCTTGGGTTCCCGGCAACCCGGTGATGAGAAACGAGTATTCCATGCAGGCACCGCGCAACGTGCTGCGCAAGCAGATCGCTGACGCCGCCGAGATGGGCCTTCATTTCAAAATCGGGGTGGAGCCAGAGTTTTCGCTGCTCACCCTAGACGGCACTGCGGTCGCAGACAGTTTGGATACGCGCACGAAGCCATGCTATGACCAGCAGTCGATGATGCGCAACTATCACGTCATCCGCGAAACCAGCGATTATATGCACGAGATGGGCTGGGGCTGCTATCAGAACGACCACGAGGACGCCAATGGCCAGTGGGAGATGAACTGGGACTTTGACGATGTCCTAAAGATGGCCGACCAACTCAGCTTCTTCAAGTTCATGATCAAACATGTCGCGGAAAAGCACGGCATGCGCGCAAGCTTCATGCCCAAGCCGCTTCCGACACTGACGGGTAATGGCCTGCACGCGCATATTTCGGCATGGGACGGCACCGGAGAGGACGCCAAGACCAACCTTTTTGCCGGCTCAAGCGATACACCCGCTGGGCGGCATGGCCTGTCCGAAACCGCCGCCCATTTCCTTGGCGGTATACTCAAGCACGGTACCGGCATGACCGTCATCTGCTGCCCGACGGTCAACAGCTACAAGCGGATCGGCGCGCCCAGCACCGCATCTGGTGCGACCTGGGCACCCAAAAGCATCACCTGGGCGGGCGACAACCGCGTCCATCTTGTGCGCGTGCCTGGCGGCGGCCGGATGGAGTTGCGTCTGCCCGACGGCTCGACGAACCCCTACCTGATGCCTGCCGTGATCATGGCTGCAGGCCTTGACGGTATCCGCAACAAGATCGATCCCGGCGAAACCCACGACATGGACAAGAGCCTTGACGCGGACAAGATGGTAGAACCTGCAAAACTGCCGCAAAACCTGCTGGACGGGCTGCGCAGCTACGAGGCCGACACCCAGCTGACCGAGACGATGGGCGACGAGTTTTCGAAATCCTTCCTCAAGCTGAAGCGCCGGGAGTGGGACGACTACATGTCGCATTTCTCACAGTGGGAGCGCGACAACACGTTGGATGTCTAATCAGATCCTGACATCTGGCAAAGAAAGGGCGGGCCAATTTGGTCCGCCCTATTTCGTTTGTGGGTCGCGCGTTTTCCGCGGATTGTACTAGGCCGTCGCGGGCCCGGATTACGCTACCTTTCCTTACGCATCTTCTTTGGGGCGCCCGTCGCCGGATCTGTACCGACGTACTCTTGGCCCGCCTCTTTCCATGCACCCAAACCACCCTCCATATGCGCGATAGGCTCAATCCCGGCTGCAAGGCACATTGCCGCCGCCTTGCCCGACCGCACGCCCGAGCCGCAGTGCAGCACGATGCGCTTGTCACTCTGACCGGGCAGCGCGTCGACCTGAAACTCTTGTAGCGCCATCAACAGCGCGCCGCCGATCCGCTCCAGCCCATGTTCCTGCGGGGTTCGCACGTCGATCAGCACAATCTTATCGCGTGCCTGCGCCACCTCGGCGGCGGTCCACAACTCGACAGTCCCATTCTCAGTCTCTTCAGTTTTCATAACTTTCTCCTCTCGCAAATTGAGCGTGCACAAATTCACGATGTCCGAGCGCTCGCCTTTGTGTAAACTGAAGCCATGACACCCGAAAGGACGCCTTATGTCGATGGCTCAAATTACCGCCGCCCTGTCCGTATCGTCGCAGATGAGCGCAACGGTCCAGACGGTGGTGGACACCATTTTTGGGCGCATCCGTAGCGGCGAATACGCCGTGGACGAGCGTTTGCCGTCCGAGCGGACGCTGTCGTCGGACCTCGGCGTCGCGCGCAACACGGTGCGCGAGGCACTGGAAGTGCTGGAGAGCAACGGCCTGATCCGCCGCCGGGCGGGCAGTGGCAGCTTCGTCAATCCGCAGACCAATGGCGCACCAACCGTATCAAATAGCGAAATTGCAGCATCCTCCAGCCCGCTGGACCTTCAGGTGATCCGCGGCATCCTTGAGCCAGATATGGTGCGCCTCGCGGTGGTCAACATGCCCCCCCGCGACATCGAGGCGTTGGGCAAGATCCTCAGCGATATTGAGGCGGTGCATACCGATTCCGCCGCGTTCGTCCGGCATGAGGAGGCGTTTTATCGCAAAATCGCCAGCGGCACGGGCAACCCCCTGATCGCGGGCTGCTATGATCTGGTCATCGATGCCTGCCGCCAAAGTTTTCGTAGTGCGCAGTTGCGCCGTCACCTAACACCCGCCCGTATCGAGGCATATCAGAAACGCTATAACAGCCTGTTCAACGCCATCGCCGCTCGTGATACCGATGCGGCGGTAGAGTTCATCAAGCTGCACCTGATCGAAGAGCAACGCCAATTGCTGCAAGAGAGCTGAAAAGATACGCAAACTGATGGTTTGCGGAGCAAATTTCTTGACTCGCGGCGATAGCGCCGGTTCAATTGGTCCATACCAAATGAACCAAACACAAAAACCGGTTTGAACCAACGGGAGACTTATATGACGAAACGTATCGCAATCCTTGGCGCCGGCCCTTCGGGCCTTGCACAGCTTCGCGCATTCCAGTCAGCCAAGGCTAACGGCGAGGAAATCCCCGAGATCGTTTGCTTTGAAAAGCAAGACGACTGGGGCGGTCTTTGGAATTACACGTGGCGCACTGGCGTAGACCAATACGGCGAGCCGGTACACGGCTCCATGTATCGCTATCTGTGGTCGAACGGACCCAAGGAAGGCCTAGAATTCGCCGACTACTCGTTTGAGGAGCATTTCGGCAAGCAGATCGCCAGCTATCCTCCCCGCGCGGTGCTGTTTGACTATATCGAAGGCCGCGTGAAAAAGGCCGACGTGCGCGATCAGATCCGGTTCGAGACCGTCGTGCGCCATGTCGAAAAGATAGATGGAAAATTCCACGTCACCGCCTGCAATCTGCCGAATGACGAGGAATATGTCGAGGAATTCGATCACGTCATCTGTGCGACGGGCCACTTCAGCACGCCAAACGTGCCGCAGTTCAAAGGCTTCGACAAATTTCCGGGCCGTATCTTGCACGCCCACGACTTCCGCGATGCGCTAGAGTTCAAGGATCAGGATCTACTGATCATCGGCACGTCTTATTCCGCCGAGGATATCGGCAGCCAATGCTGGAAATACGGCGCCAACACGATCACCGTCAGCCACCGCACAGCGCCGATGGGCTATAAGTGGCCGGATAATTGGCAGGAAGTGCCCTTGCTGACGCATGTTGACGGCAAGACCGCGCACTTCAAAGATGGCACCACTAAGGATGTGGATGCGATCCTGCTCTGCACCGGCTATCAGCACCACTTCCCCTTCATGGAGGATGCGCTGCGCCTGCGCACGGCCAACCGTCTGGCATCCAGCGATCTCTATAAGGGTGTCGCGCTCGTCGATGATCCAGACATGTTTTATCTGGGAATGCAGGACCAGTGGTTCACCTTTAACATGTTCGACGCGCAGGCTTGGTGGGTCCGCGACGCAATCATGGGCAAGATCGAGATCCCCGGCAAAGCCGAGCGCGAGGTCGACGTCGCGAGCCGGATCGCCCGCGAGGACAAGGGCGGGGATGATTATGACGCCATCTGGTATCAGGGCGACTACATCAAAGAACTGATCGACGAGACGGACTATCCCAGCTTTGACGTCGAGGGCGCATGTCAGGCGTTCAAGGCGTGGAAGGGCCACAAGAAGGAAGACATCATGACCTTCCGCAACAACAGCTACACGTCCGTGATGACAGGCACCAAAGCGCCCAAACACCACACACCGTGGAAGGACGCGTTGGACGACAGCCTAGAAGTATATTTGCAGAACTGATTTTGGATTAGTTTGATGAGACCAAAAGCGCGGTGGGTAACCACCGCGCTTTTCAGTTAGCTCGGATAATTGGCGGCCTGCACTGGCTTAACTTGTCTTGGCAGCCCCCGCTTCACCTCGGCGAGGTTTGGAGCTGAATTGATGCAGCTCCAAGATGAATATGTCCGCCCTGAGCCCGGTTTGCCGTATGCTGCGCAACAGACAAATGTCTGCTATCTTCATGCCAATTAAAGATAACTGGAAGCAGCAGATGAAAATCTATGTAACAAGCGTCTTCGTCGATGACCAAGACAAGGCTGAAAAGTTTTACACCGAAATCCTCGGATTTAAGGTGAAACATAACATCCCTCTGGGTACTAACCGTTGGCTAACAGTGGTTTCAGAAGAGGACCCAGAAGGAACCGAACTGCTGCTTGAACCGAGCGACCATCCTTCCGTTGGGCCATACAAAGAAGCAATATTCGCTGACAACATCGCTGCTCACTCATTTCAGGTGCAAAACCTGGATGCGGAGTGGAAGAAACTGACGGAGCGGGGCGTAAAGTTTGTCACCGAGCCAATGGATGCGGGTTCCGTCCACATGGCTGTTTTTAATGACACCTGTGGAAACCTCATACAATTGATTGAGATGAAAGAGGCCACTTAACGCCTCACATCCGAAAGCAGTAATTGGTTGCTGCCAAACGAAAGCCCACTTTGTCCGCATTGCGGCCATTCACGCCACACCAAACCAGCCCCAAACCAAGGCTCAGATATTCGCCTGCCGCACGCTCCCCTCGCCCACCACCGCACCTTCATTCACTAGGATCAACGCCACCCGGCGCAGTGTGGAGCGCACCCGCTCGACATGCTC
>JAGXGX010000185.1 GCA_024636515.1 Roseovarius sp. | reverse complement strand
GTGTGGGGGCGTCGAGCAGAAGTTGGAGCAAATCGCTTGAGTATTTATGCGGCATTGGCCTGCCCCTTCCCGTGGCGCGCGGCCTCAAGTATCTGCCCGAGACCGTTAACATAGCTCTCTGCCGTCCAGCCTATCTGCGCGCCGCCGACACGCAGGTTCAGACCGGGGGATTGGCTTTGGTCGGTCTGAAAGCGAACGGATACGTCCGGGAGGGCATCGTTGATCAGCTGGACCAGCTGCGTTTGCATGTCGTCCGGTAGCGAGTCGCGTGTCGTTACAATTACCTCGCGGCTCTCTCCCCCAACTTTGGCCAGATCGCCGGTCATTTCATGCAAGCGCTCAGCTGCACGGGCCACGATGCGGTGTTCCAATGTCTCGCCCGCCAGATCGTTCAGCGCCTTGCGCAGAAGCGCAACCAGCGCCGTTGCACCATTGAATTCCAGATCGGCCGCATAGCGGTGCGCTTCGTCGGTGCGTGCATCGTCGCGGGCGGCCTGCTCGCGCTCTAGCCGAGCGCGAGCATTTGACAACAGGGCATCGCGCTCCTTCTCAGCTTCTTCGCGCACTTCCCCCATCACGCTCTCGCGGCTCGCCTTCAGTTTTGCAATCTCTGCTTCATGCTCAGCCTGCACTGCTTCGGCATGTTCGCGGATGCGTCCCGCCTCGGCCATTCTCTCAGAAATCTGCCGCTCTCGTGCGTCGATGCCGTCCAGAATGGGACGATAGAGAAATCGCTTGAGCAGCCAGACAAGCACTAGGAAGTTGGCGATCTGGGCTGCGACGGTGATCCAATCGATAGACATGGCTAGCCACCCGCACCCTGCGTCGCCGCGTTGAGGGCCGCGTCCCAGAATGGGTTTGCAAAGAGCAAAATCATCGCAACAACAAAGCAGTAGATTGCAGTCGATTCAATCATGGCAAGGCTGACAAACAGTGTGCGCGACAGCACCCCTCCCGCATCGGGCTGCTGGGCGATGGCACTCAGCGCCGACGCAGCGGCGCGCCCTTCGCCCAAGGCCGGGCCAATGGCGCCGATTGCCACGGTCAGCCCGGCGGTAAAGATCGAGATGGCGGCGATGATAGAAAGGTCGGTCATGTTTGCTCCTTTGCGGCTCGGTCCGCAGCCTCGGGTTTGGCTGTCGCGGAAGAAATGTAGACGGTGGCGAGGATTGCGAAAATGTATGCCTGAATGACCCCGGTCAGCAGGCCCAGCATGTCCATCAGCACCGGAAAAAAGAATGGCGCGATGCCTAATAGGATGGCGGCGATCACGGCCCCGCTCATCACGTTGCCGTAAAGGCGGATCGCTAATGAAATTCCGCGCGACGCCTCGCCGATGATGTTGAAGGGCAGCATGACGATGCTCGGCTCTATGTAGCTGTGCAGATAGCCACCCAACCCGCGGCTACCGATGCCAAAGAGCGGCACGGCCACCAATACTGCCAGCGCCAGACCCACGGTGGTCGATAGCGACGCGGTCGGCGCTTGCCAGCCCGGCACGATAGCCAGCGTGTTCGACACGAGAATGAACAAGAACAAAGTGCCAGTGAAATATAACAGCCGCCGGTCAGGCCGCGCACTGATCTCGTCGATCTGGCCTTGGATTGTCAGCACTATTGCCTCCAGCACCGTGCGCCAACGGTTAGGCGGCACCTCCGGGTCCAGATTGCGAGTGATCCAGATCGACGTGCAGGTCAGCAGCCCCATGACCACCCACGTAAAGACGACGGTCGCATTCAGTCCGAAACCGCCAATGGTAAAGAGGATTATATCGTCAGGCGTCAGTTCCATTCTGCGCCCCCTATCTCAGGTGTGGGCCGAATGGCTGCCACCAACAAAAAGCGCATTGCCAGAAACGCCAGTGCAAAGCCGACTAGCGCCGCGGCCCCTAGATGGGCGATCCACCACCCTGCGCCCAACAGCAGCGCAATTCGGATTGCCGCAGACGGCAGCAGAACATTCACAGCGCGGGCGCGCCGCAGCGCTAGCCGGACCCCCCACGCCAGCCCGGCGAAATACAGTGCACCCGCAACGGTCCCGGCCATCATGCCCAGCGCGAAGGCAATCCAGTCTATATTCGCCATCATTTGTCTTTCTCCTCGTTAATCCACGCCCATGCCAACGCACCACCAATGACGACTCCGCCAAGGATCAGCGCGATGGTCCACGAGAAATTCTGTGGATAGGCGCGGTCCAGCCAAAGACCTAAAAACGCGCCCCCTACAGTCGGAACGGCAATGGACCAGCCGATGACGCCAAAGACCCCGATCCCGCGCATGGGACTAGGCCCCGGATTGTCGCGCGCTGCCTGCTTGCGCGCTGCGCGACGTCCGATCTGATCGGTTTGTTTGCGATCCTTGTTCACGGCTGCGTCCTCAGCCCAGCAAAGCTACGCACCATGTCCGCCTCCAGACGCGATAGCGCCGCGCGCGCAGCGCGTTCGTCGTCTTCAAGCGTATCCCAGAAATCGGCGACAACGGCTTCTAACGACGCCAGATCCGGCGCCTCTACGCCGCGCTGCACGGCAATATCGATATCATGGCCCTTCTTGACCAGAACGCCTTCGTCAATCCCAAGAACCCTCTCGCTCCCATCGACTTGCGTGATCATCAGGACCGATGGGACAAGCGCCGTGACGAAATCCACGTGGTTCGGCAAGATGCCAAAGCCGCCATTGGTCGCGACGCCGCTGATCCGTGTTGCGACCCCGTCAAACAGTAACCTGCCCGGTAGCCCGACCCGCACCTGCATTTGGGATGCCATGCTCATGCCGTGCCCTCCAAGTCGCTCAGACCACCAATCATGTAGTAATCGCTTTCGGGCCGATCAAAGCTAGTCTGGCCAAGGATTGTCTCGCACCCTTCCAAGGTGGCCTCCATTGGGACCAACTTGCCGCCTTCACCGGTTGCCGCTGTCACAGTGGCGAAGGGCTGCGTCAGAAAACGCTCTAACCGGCGAGCGCGCGCGACGATAGCGCGGTCGTGTGACGATAGCTCCTCGATGCCCAGCATCGCGATGATGTCGCGTAGATCCTCGTATTCGGCCAGCGTGCGGCGCACCGCGCGAGCGATGTCGTAGTGTCGTTGGCCTACTACGTTAGGTGTCAGCATCACCGACCCCGAAGCCAACGGATCAACGGCAGGATAAAGCCCCTCACTGGCCCGCTTGCGTGACAGCACAACCGACGCGGAAAGGTGTGAAAATATATGCGCCGCCGCCGGATCAGTGAAGTCGTCGGCGGGCACATAGACCGCCTGAATCGACGTGATCGCACCGTCGTTTGTGGATGCTATCCGTTCCTGCAAGGTCGCTAGTTCAGTCGCCAACGTGGGCTGATACCCCACCCGGCTAGGCATGCGGCCCATTAACCCCGATACTTCGGACCCCGCCTGAACATAGCGAAAGATATTGTCTATCAGCAACAGAACGTCCTGCTGGCGATCGTCGCGAAACCACTCGGCCATGGTCAGCGCGGCCTTGCCCACCAGAAACCGCACTCCCGGCGCCGCGTTCATCTGGCCAAACAGCATGACCATCTTGTCGCGCACACCCGCCTCGCCCATCTCCCGCCATAGCTCCTCGGCCTCGCGCGAGCGCTCGCCAATCCCGCAGAACAGGCTAACGCCGTGGTGATGCTCGACCGTGTTGTGAATGAGCTCGCTCAGCAGCACCGTCTTGCCCACGCCGGCACCGCCAAAAAGGCCGGTTTTTCCGCCACGTTCGATTGGGGCCAACAGGTCGACCGCCTTGATGCCAGTCTCAAGCACCTCGGCGCGCAGCACGCGATCCGACAGGGGTGGTGGCGCGCGATGGATTGAGCGGCGCTCATCCGTCTCAGGCGGCGGAAGCCCGTCGATAGGAGCGCCGAACACATCCAGCATCCGGCCCAGTACGGCCTCGCCGACCGGTACCATTACCGGCCCCCCGGTGGCGCGCACTGGCGTGCCAAGACCAAGGCCCTGCACCGGTCCAAGAGCGATGCAGCGCGCCGCGCCACCCTCGACAAAGGTCATGACCTGCAGAGCCACATCGCCCGCATAAAGCAAGTCGTCGATCTGAGGGCCATTTCGTTCGAATACGGCATCTACGATGCCTCCGCGCACCGCGACGACTTGGCCGTCTGCCTTGTGCCGGACGTTATCAAGCATGGCTTATCACTGACCGTTCACGCTGCAACCGCGTGGCAAGGAAGACCAAGGTGACGCCAAATAAAATCGAATAGAACCCGATCAGCCAGATCACAGTAACAAGCCCTGCACCTGGCATCGTGACAAGAAGAACACCAAAGACGACGGACAGCGCGCCGCCGGTGATCAGCAGCCATTCACCTGTGATTTGCTTGCGCAACTCAAACGCCGCAATGATCCGCAAAATTCCGCCAACAATAGCCCATGCCGCGATAAACATCAGCAACACCAGCGCCGTCACGCCTGGCAAAAAGAATGTCAGCAGGCCGACCGCAATGCCCAAGACAGCCTCAAGCACCCAAATCCAAGGGTGGTTCAGCCTTTTTCGATTACGCAAGGCGTAGACCAGTCCAAAAATGCCATCAATCAGCACATAGGCGGCAAATAACAGGACCAGAACCGCCAGCGTGAGGCCCGGCCAGACAAAGGCGCAAATGCCCAGAATGATGGCTGCGATACCTCGTACCAGAAAGACCCACCAATCTTCAGCCAGACGGCTCAATAGATTATCCATGTCCGTTACCCCTTGATCGCGCTTGATTTATTTTGAACAATCCGCGTTCCTGCCTTGCCATCCAGAATGGCGAGTGCGCTGTCCAGCCGCCCTATACCTGCCATCCCGCCGCTTGCCGCAAACTGAGCGGCAGCAGCGACTTTTGGCTGCATCGAGCCTGCGGGCAAATCCAGCTTCAGCGCGTCCTCGGGGGTAATCTCTGCGATCTCGGCCTGCTCCGGCGTGCCAAAACCACGCATGACTGCGGGAACATCAGTGAGCAGTAGCAGCGCGTCTGCGCCGAGCTCCGTCGCCAGAAGGGCGCTGGCGGCGTCCTTGTCGATCACCGCCTCGACTCCGGTGAGGCTGCCGTCCTTGCCACGCAGCACAGGAATGCCGCCGCCGCCAGTGCAGATCACGATGACGTTTTGATCCAAGAGCAGTTTCAGCACGCGAATATCTGGGATCTCGACTGGCTTTGGTGACGGCACCACGCGGCGCCATTTGTCGCCATCAGCAGCGATGGTCCAACCTGCGGCGCGCGCGCGCGCCTCGGCCTCTTCGCGCTCATAGACGGGGCCGATGAACTTGGTCGGATTTTGAAACGCAGGGTCGGCGCGATCCACAACTACTTGCGTCAGCAATGTGGCGACGGGGCGCGAATGATCCAGCGCATTCTCCAACTCCTGCTCGATCATGTAGCCGATCATACCGCCCGTCTCGGCGCCCAGAACGTCCAGCGGATAGGCCTCATCCGGTTTATACGCCGCGCCTTGCAGCGCCAGAAGCCCGACCTGCGGGCCGTTACCGTGGGTGACGACCAGATCGTGGCCAGCGCGGACGACCTTGGCTAGCGCGACGGCCGCTGTCCTCGCGTTGGCGCGCTGGTTCTCTGCGGTCAGAGGCTGGCCCCGCTCCAGCAGCGCATTGCCGCCAAGGGCTGCAACGACAAGCATGTTCAGCCCCCCAATGTGGCGACAAGGACCGCCTTGATCGTGTGCATCCGGTTTTCGGCCTGATCAAAGACGATTGAGGCCGGGCTCTCGAACACCTCCTCGGTGACTTCCATGCAATCAAGGCCGAACTGCTCCTTGATGTCCTTGCCGACTGCTGTGTCTGTGTTGTGAAAGGCTGGCAGGCAATGCATGAACTTGGCGCGCGGGTTGCCGGTTTTTTTCATGACGTCCGCGTTGACTTGATAGGGCTGCAGCAGATCAATACGCTCGGCCCATTTGTCTTTGCTTTCGCCCATAGACACCCAGACATCCGTGTAGACGAAATCGACGTCTTTCACTGCCTCGTCCACGTCTTCGGTGATGTTGATGCGTGCGCCGGTTTCCGTGGCGATCTGCTGCGCTTCGTCCTGAATAGCTTTGGTTGGCCATAGTGATTTCGGGGCACACAGGCGCACGTCCATGCCCATTTTTGCGCCGCCGATCAGCAGGCTGTCGCCCATATTGTTGCCCGCGTCCCCCATAAAGCAATAGGCGACCTTGCGCAGCGGTTTATCGGCATGCTCCTGCATGGTCAGGAAATCGGCCAGAATCTGCGTTGGGTGGAATTCATCCGTCAGCCCGTTATAGACTGGCACACCGGACCAAGCGGCCAGTTCCTGCACGATGTCCTGCCCAAAGCCGCGATATTCGATGGCGTCATAGACGCGGCCCAGCACGCGGGCGGTATCCTTGACCGTTTCCTTGCCACCGATATGGGTGCCGGACGGGCCGAGATACGTGACCGTGGCGCCCTGATCATGCGCCGCCACCTCAAAGCCGACACGCGTGCGGGTACTGTCCTTTTCAAAGATCAGCGCGATTTCCTTGCCCTTCAACGTCTCGACCTCGGTGCCCGCATATTTGGCGGATTTAAGGTCTGCCGACAGCTTGAGCAGGAAGGCAATTTCGGCCGGTGTGAAGTCGCGCAGCGTCAAAAAGCTGCGATTTTTCAGATTGAAAGCCATGTCGTAAACTCCTTTCTATACCGCATCGCGAATGGTCGGGCAGGACATGCAGCGGCTGCCGCCCCTGCCCCGGCCCAGCTCGGCGCCCGGCATTTCGATCACTTCGATCCCCTCGGCGCGCAGCGCGGCGTTGGTGTCGTCATTGCGGTCGTAGCCCATGACTACGCCGGGGCGCAGCGCCAGCACGTTGTTGCCGTCGTTCCATTGTTCGCGCGCCTGCTCGAACGGATCACGGCCACCGGTAGGCACGACATTCAGCTTCTTAAAGCCCATGACATCGGCCACCACGTCGAACAGGGGACGTTTGTCGTGGCGCATATCCAGCGGCTTGCCGCCCTCGCCGGGATGCAGGTCGTAGCAGGTCATTTCGTCTGCCACCTCCTTGAAGCTGGTAACGATATTGTCGCCGCAGAAGGTGAACACTGTGTCCAGATGCATCGCCGCGCGCAGCTTGGGCATCTGGCAGGCGATCACCCGCTCGGCGCGGCCCTGTTCAAATAGCGCCTGCGCCAGAAGGCCAACGGCCTGCGGCGATGTCCGCTCGCCCATGCCGACCAGCACGACACCGTTACCAACGGGCATCTGATCGCCGCCTTCCAGCGTGGCGAGGCCATAATCCTGCTCCGGATCGCCCCAGATCACCTCAACGCGATCCTCAAACTTGGGGTGGAACCTATAGATGGCGGCGGTCAGCAGCGTCTCTGGGCGGCGGGCCTGCCAATACATTGGGTTCAGCGTCACTCCGCCATAAATCCACGCTGAATTGTCGCGCGTGAATAAGAAGTTAGGCAACGGCGGCAGGATAAATCCGTGATGGCCCAGATAAGCGCCAAACATGCTCTCGGCCTCAAAAGGTACGTCGGCGACGGTCAGACCCCCGATCAGGAACTTCGCCAGCTCTTGGCCGGGCAGCTCGTCCATCCAGCCGCGCAACTCGCGGCGCATACCGACGCCGACATGAATGGCAGCAATGCGGCGGTCCAGCACCCAGTTGCGCGCCTCTTTGATATCCATCGTCTCGGCCAGCAGCGCGCCGGTCTCCAGCACTTCAACGCCTTCGCCCCGCATCGCGTCACTAAAAGCGTCGTGATCCTTTTGCGCCTGCTTGACCCAAAACACATCGTCAAAGAGCAGGTCCTCGCAATTGTCGGGCGTCAGGCGGCGATGCGCCAAACCGGGGCGGCAGATGATGACCTGCCGTAGTTTTCCGGATTCAGAGTGAACGCCAAGCTTTTGTTCGGTCATGGTATTTCCCTTTATTCAGAGTATGGCCGCAATGCTGATCGCTGCCGTGATGAGGATGATGAGGGCCAGCAGCAGCGGCCAGATGAAGACGAGCCAGCGGTCATACGACACGCGCCCGATAGCGAGCCCGCCGATCACCACCGCAAAGGTCGGGTTGATCAGGTTCACGAGGCCACTGGCCGACTGGTAGGCAGTGACGACCAGATCGCGGCTGACATTGGCAAAATCGGCCAAGGGGGCGAGGATGGGCATCGACAGCACCGCAAGGCCCGACGAGGACGGCACAAGAAAGCTCATCCCGGCTTCGATCCAGAACATCAGGTTGATAAAGGCCAACTCGCCAACGCCAGCTAACGTCTCTTCGGCGCTGTGCAGGATCGTGTCGGCGATCAGGCCCTGCTCCATGATGACGACGATGCCGCGCGCAAGGCCAATGACCAGCGCAACGCCCAGTAGATCGCGCGCACCGTCGACAAAGCTGCCGGTCAGCTTCTTCTCGCCCAAGCGGCCGATGATGCCGGTCACTATGGCTGCGCCCAAGAAAAGCGCGCCCATGCGAGCCATCCACCAATCCTGACTGGCGACACCCCAGATCATCACCGCAAAGGTCAGCGCAAAGACCACCAGCACCAGTTTTTGGGTGCCTGACAGAACATCGTTGGCCTCGCCATCTTTGCTAGCCTGAAGGAACAAGCGCTTATGTGCATCGGCCTGATGTGCAACAACCGAGCGCGACGGATCGGCCTTTACCCGGCTGGCATAGCGCATGACGAAGGCGGAGCAGATGGCGAGGCCCGCGATCAAAATAATCAGCCGCAGCACAATGCCGTCGGTAAACGGAATACCCGCCGCATCGGACGCAATTACCGTGGCGAACGGGTTGATGGTTGAGCCCAAGACGCCAACGCCCGCGCCGATCATGATTACCGCTACACCCGTCACAGCATCATACCCTGCGGCAATCATCACCGGGATCAAAATAGCGTAAAACGCCAGTGTTTCCTCGGCCATGCCATAGGTCGTCCCACCCAAGGCAAAAACGGCCATGAGAATAGGAATCATCCAGATTTCGCGACCCTTCATGCGGGTCATCGCAGACCGGATGCCGGTATCGACCGCGCCGGTCGCATTCACGACGCCCAGAAAGCCCCCGAGAAATAGCACAAACAGCGCCACATCAATGGCGTTGGCCGCGTAGCTATCGGGATCATAAAAGCCCGCGATCGGCGCCATCATGACCTCAACAAAGCCCTGCGGATTACGCTCGACCAGCGCATAACTGCCAGCCACTGCCACCTCGCGGCCCAAATCCGCGTCCATAACGCGCTCGTACTGCCCAGCCGGGATGATCCAGGTCAGCGCGGCGATCACGATGATAAGGAGGAACAGGATCGTGTAAGCAGTCGGAAACCGAGACTCGAGGACCTGTTCATCGTCGGGTTGAAGGTTTGGCTCGGAGGACATGACTGAACTTCCTTTTTGCAAGCGAGTAGGCGCCGGAGGTGCCGTTTCGCACACCCTGCGGATTTACTCCTTGCTACCATGGCGCGAGTCGGAGGTAGTCTCGTTGATCTGGATCAATGGCGGCGTGGGGCGCAGGCTATAATGGTGTAGTGAGCCACGCGCTCGCTTCAGCTCGGCTTGTCAGCGACAGGCCGAACAGACAGATTTCAGGAGATATGCAGTGCTTTATGTTGAAACCCCAACACCGAAACAGATCGGTAAGCTCAATCAAACTCGATCCCAAGGATGCGTTTCGATCTATCTCAGGACAACGCCGCTAACTCAGGATATTGGCCAAAGCCTCACTAACCTCGGTAACCTGGTCAAGACCGCCGTCAGCCAACTGGAAGACGCGGGCCTGCCCAAGCGACGCATCTGGGAGTTAAAGGAACATTTCGACCTGCTTATGGAAGACGACGACTTCTGGGAGCATCAGGCCAACAGCCTTGCGATTTTTGCAACGCCCGATCACATCCGCACTTATCGGTTGGCCAATGAGCTGCATGATATGGTCGAAGTGTCAGACCGCTTTCATCTCAAGCCGCTGCTTCGCGCTGTGACTTTTGCTCACGTTGCTTATGTTCTGGCAGTGTCGGAGAACGACGTACGCCTGATTGAGGTTTTCGCTGACTCTCCGGCAAGAGAGATCAAAGTGCCGAACATGCCCAAGGATGCCGCCAGCGCCGTGGGAAAAGCATCAATCAACGATAGTGGCGCGGGCCGCCGGATTGGGGGGCTAGAGGGTCAGAAGGTCCGTCTTGGCCAGTATATTCGCAAGATTGACGCGGCTTTGCGGCCCATCCTTCAAGGCACTGACATGCCTGTGGTCCTAGCATCTACGTTGCCGGTCGATGCGCTCTTTCGCTCTCTTACGTCGCTGCCTCTTTTGCCGCAGACGATTGAAACCAGCCCTGATCGTATGAGCGCGGCGGACCTCGCCGCTGCGGTGAGGCCCATTTTGGACGCGCATTATGACAGCCAAATCGCCGAATTCAGGGATCTGTTCGAGCAGCGCGCCGGGCAAAACCGCACGACCACGGACATTTCCGACGCGGCCCGCGCAGCAACGTTCGGAGGTATCGACACGCTACTGATCGATTTCGATTCCGTCACTGCTGGCGCCGTCGATGACGAAACCGGAGCCGTGACTTTTGCGACTGAAGATAGCTCCGAAAGCTATGGCGTCGTTGATGAGATCGCTGGGCGCGCGCTGCGCAGCGGTGCCCAAGTTCTTGCTGTGCGCAAAGAAGACATCCCCGGTGGGAAAGAATTGGCAGCTATCCTGCGCTATCCGATCTAGGAAAGACGCACCGCTTCACACACTGAGGGCGGCCCCGTGTGGCCGCCCTTTAGCGATACGATAAATTTCCGATACCCTGGTTTGATCAGGCTCAGGCTGGCAAAGTGAGACGCGCTGCCGCCGCGTGCCTACCTTGGCGACTACTCCCCTATTGCGCGAGCAACGGGAAACGGTCGGTCGCATATTGCGAGTGGCAAGCCGAACAGGCCTGTATCATTTCACCAAACTTCTGATGCTGTGCAGACCTGTCACCATTGCGGGCAGCCTCTGCCAGCTCAGCCGAGAGAGCGTGAAAGGCGCGGTCCTGCGTCACGAAATCCTCTGGCACGGCAGCCATTAGATCCTGCTTGTCCTCAGGCGTCATGGATTGCTGCAAAATAAAGCTGTCATGTATCTTCTGCGCGAGCTTTTCGACTTCGTCATCATCTCCGGCAATCAGGTAGGACATAATCTGGTGGCTGGCATCCTCGACCGACAGCATCTCTTTGCGGAGCAGATCGCGCAGCTTTGGCGTCAGCTCCGGTGAAACTGGCTGTGCCTGCTCTGCAGTTGCCGGTAGCGCGGTGGACAACACAAGCCCCACTGCCAGCGAGGATATGGCGAGCCGTATCGGATTTGTCTTTTTCGCAGCGCTAGTCATTTGGTTTTTCCTTCATCTTCGGTTTGAAATAGTGAATGGGCACGCTTACCCGCCAAGGTGGGGGCAAAGTCGTCCGGCTCGCGGATCGCCGCGCCGACGATGGCGCCCCAAATCACGGTGCGCAGGCTCATCGCTGCGACTGTGCGCATCTCATAGGCGCCACCGATCAGCAGATGAACCCCGAAGGCGATCATCACCAAGATCGTAGCAGCAAGGATACCAATCGACAGCCTAACCGCCCAGGATCGCCGCAAAAAGAGGCCGGTACCGGCCGCAACATACGCAAATCCCGTAAGAAAGTTGAACCACAGAACGAAGGGCACGGCGTCGCCCACCGCCGCGCGCGCCTCGGCATCACCGAATAGCGCGCGCCCACCTGCAAATACCGTCAGCAGCCCGAACAGGACGGCAACGGTCGCCGCAATTGTAATGCCCCACCGTCTGTCATCCATTCATCGCTATCCTTCTCGTTTCTTGGGCGCGCGCGTTGCACATCTCTATTTCTGGAACACATAGGTTCCTGGTGCATCGGCAGTGGGGGCATGCCCCTTTCGGCCCATCCGCGGCGGGGCGACCATCGCGCCCGATTGCGCATTCAGCCACTCACCCCAAGGCTCCCACCAAGAACCGTCCTGTTTCCGCGTTTCTTTGGCCCATGTTTCCGGCCCGACGTGAAGGTCAGCGCTTTTTCTGCCTCGAATCTGATATGTGCGGCGTGGATGGTCCGGCGGGCTCACGATCCCCGCGTTATGCCCGCCGCTGGTCAGCGCAAAGGTAACATCTGTGTCACTCAGCATGTCGATCTTAAAGACCGATTGCCAAGGTGCGACATGGTCCCGGACCGTGCCCACCGCAAATATCGGCACTCTGATATCAGAGACGTGGACCGGACGACCGTCGACCTCGAACCGGCCCTCGGCCAAATCGTTGTTGAGGTAGAGTTTCCGTAGATATTCCGAATGCATCTTGTAGGGCATTCGAGTGGCATCCGAATTCCACGCCATTAAATCAAACATCGTTTGATCCTCGCCCATCAGATACTCGCGCACCATCCGCGACCATATCAGGTCGTTCGAGCGCAGCATCTGAAACGCGCCCGCCATTTGGGTCGTATCAAGATAGCCCTGCTTCCACATAACGCTGTCGAGAAACGCGAGTTGGCTTTCGTTGATAAAGAGCGCCAACTCGCCCGGCTCCGAGAAATCGACCTGACTTGCCAATAGAGACAGCGAGGCCAGACGCGCGTCGCCGTCTCGCTCCATTGCCGCCGCCGCGATAGAAAGAAGCGTGCCACCCAAGCAATACCCGACGGCTTGGATCTTCTGACTTGGTACGATATCGCCGATCACGTCCAGCGGCTCCATGATGCCGAGGCGGCGATAGTCGTCCATCGTCAGGTCGCGATCCCCTTCATCAGGGTTCTTCCACGAGACCATGAAAACCGTGTGGCCCTGCGCGACCAGCCACTGCACCAACGAATTATGCGGCGACAGATCCAGAATATAGTACTTCATGATCCACGCCGGAACGATCAGGATTGGCTCTGCGCAGACTTTGTCGGTCAGTGGAGTGTACTGAATAAGCTCGATCAATCGGTTGCTGTAGACAACCTTGCCTTCGGTCGCGGCAACGTCCCGGCCCGGCAGAAAATCCTCGGTGCCTTCTGGGGGCGCGCCATTGGTCTGCGCTTGGATATCGTGCAGCAGCTTTTGCATCCCCTTAACCAGGTTACCGCCCACCTCGTCGCGCGTTTTTCTCAGAACTTCGGGATTGGTGAGCAGGAAATTGGACGGCGAGACCATGTCGAGCATCTGGCGCGTCAAAAACTGCAATTCACGCTCGTGCTCGGCAGTCACGCCGGGAACGTCGGTGACGACATTGTGCCACCATTGTTGCTGAAGCAGAAAACTCTGATGGATCATATTGAACGGCTTTGCCTGCCAAGCGTCGTCACTGAAACGGCTATCTTGTGGCAAGGGCTCGATACACGGCTCCACCTCGTCCGTTGGCGTTGCGCACGCCATCATGAACCGGACCTGTCGCGCGACCTGATCCGCAGCATCTTCGACAAGTTGAAGGCGTTTCCCCGGTGCCGCCGCGATATGCGTGGCCCAGTCAAACCAGGCGCCCATCAGCGCGGCCGGTGACAATCCGTGGGTAAAGCGCGACAGCCAAACTTGTGTCGTGTGGTCAAGCGCTTCGTGGAAGCCTGAAACAGCCTCCGGACCGTCGGCGCCTGTCTGGTCAGGCGTATTGGCATCCGTTGCGTCTGCTATTTGATCACGCGCGACGCTGCCAGCTTTGGACTTGGGAACATCAGCCTTTGGGGTGTGTTTTGCGGATGACCTCTCAGACGGCGTGCCATCTTTGACCACATGCAGATTGACTGTGGCTTGTTTCCTATTCTGTTTCATTGATCCCACCCTTTGATGTGCAGGTTCATTCACCTTGGACCTGCGGCATTGCAGTCGCCTAAAATAAGATAGTAATTGATTACTATGTTTAATCAAGCCATGATGTCCGCGATGCGATCTGCCAGCTCCGGTCAGCGCAAGGGAGGCACTATGTCCATAGGCAAGGACGACGTCGAGGCAAGCCGTTTGCGTCTAAGTATCATTGGCAACATGACCCTACTAGGCCCGGTGAAAATGGCCAACTTTGAAGTACGGCGCGCGTAGTCATTATCGGCGACCTCACAACGACCTAGAGCGCGGGGTGGCATAGTGTCGCGGCGCGAAAAACAAGGGCAACAGAATGAATGCACCCCTAAAAAAGAACCTCCCAGCCGAGGAGCGGCGCAACGTTACCATCGAAGCGGTGGTCGATTTGGCCGGAAAGACCAACCCGGATTCCATCACCACGGCGGCCATCGCCAAGCACATGAACCTAACACAGGGCGCACTCTTTCGGCACTTCCCAAACAAAGAGGCGATCTGGCAGGCCGTCATGAAATGGCTGGCCAAGCGCCTTATGACGCGCCTCGATAAAGCCTCAGAGGGGATAGAGTCGCCGATTGAGGCGATGCAGGCCATGTTTCTGGCGCATGTGATTTTCGTCTCCGAGCACCCCGGCGCGCCGCGGATGATGTTCGGCGAGCTGCAAGGATCAAAAGCGACACCCGCCAAGCGCATGGCGCGCGCGATGCTAAAGCAGTATGCGGCCCGCCTGAACGGGCTCATCGAAGCGGGAAAGATGCGCGGCGAGCTGCACGCTGATCTGGACAGCGAGGCGGCAGCGGCGCTGTTCATCGGCACGATACAAGGTCTCGTGATGCAATCGCTGATCGCTGATGACCTGAGCCATATGGTCGAGAACGCTCCGCGCGCATTTGCTATCTACAGGCGCGGTATCGTGGCTAATTCTATGTGCAATAAGGGAGAGTAACCATGTCGCGACGGGTTTCGATCATGCTGGTGGCGACGGTGCTTGCCGGACTGCTTGGATTTGCTCTCTGGAAGGTGTTTCTTGCGCCCAGCGGCCTACCGCCTGATGGCTTTGCACGCGGCAATGGACGGATCGAGGCAGATCTCGTTGATGTTTCGACCCGCCTCGCGGGCCGGGTTGCCAAAGTTGCGGTGCAAGAAGGCGACCTCGTTGCAGAGGGTGACGTTCTTGCCGTGATGGATACTGCGGAGTTAAAGGCGCAGCTTGCGCGCGCGCAAGCTGCTGTTGCCAGTGCCCAAGCTGCGGTCGCCGTGGCCAACGCGGGCGTGACCAAGGCCGAAGCTAGCCTTGCGTTGGCGCAAAGCGAACAGGCCCGCGCCGAAACCCTGAGCGAACGCGACGTAATCTCGCGTGATAGCCTAGATATCCGCCGAACCGAAGCGCAGGTGGCCGAGGCCGGACTTATCGCATCAAAGGCCGAGGCACGCGCCAAGGAACGCGCGGTCGATGCAGAAATCGCGAACCAACAAGAGATCGAGGCACGCATCGCCGACAGTACGCTTTATGCCCCAGTGCCGGGCCGCGTTCTGTACCGCCTAGCCCAACCGGGCGAGGTGCTGGGCAGCGGTGGCAAGGTGCTGACGCTGGTTAGTCTAGGCAATGTTTATATGGAGTTCTTTCTGTCCGCCGGGCCCGCGACCAGAGTGCAGATGGGGGATGAGGCGCGCATTGTGGTCGATGTGATGCCTGATGTCGCCATTCCAGCAAAGATCAGTTTTGTCGCCCCGCAAGCGCAATTCACGCCAAAACAGGTCGAAACCATCGCAGAGCGCGAGAGCCTGATGTTTCGCATCCGCGTGCGCATTCCGCCGCAGATGATCGAGGCGCGTCTTGCTCAGGTCAAGACGGGCGTGCGCGGCGTGGCTTGGGTTCGGTTGGTCGCGCCGGATGGCACCATGCCTGATTGGCCCGAGGGTCTGACACCCAAGGTGGTTGACGTCCTGCCTGCCCCGCTGGCAGAGGCAGGTGAGTCCCGCACCGGGACAGACCAATGACAACGGGCGACGCGGCAAACCGGCCTGTCGCAACGCTGATCGCGGTCAGTCATCGTTATGGCAAGGTCACGGCACTTGACGATGTGACGCTCGACGTTCCCGCCGGGCGCATGGTCGGACTGATCGGGCCGGACGGCGTGGGTAAATCGACGCTGATGGGGCTAATATCCGGCGCAAAGAAGCTGCAAACCGGCCAGAGCCGAACGCTGGGCGGCGATATGTCCAGCGCCCGGCATCGCGCCGATATCGGACGGCAGATCGCCTTCATGCCGCAGGGTTTGGGCAAAAACCTCTATCATGATCTGAGCATCCGCGAAAATCTGGAATTCTTTGGCAAGCTGTTTGGACAGGGCCGCACGGAGCGCGCAGCACGTATTGATAGCCTGACCAGTGCAACCGGCCTTGCGCCATTTCTTGACCGCCCAGCGGGCAAACTCTCGGGCGGGATGAAGCAAAAGCTAGGGCTTTGCGCGGCACTGATCCATGACCCGGACTTCCTGCTGCTGGATGAACCCACGACCGGCGTTGACCCACTATCAAGGCGCCAGTTCTGGGATCTGATCGACACGATCCGCAAGGACCGCCCCGCAATGTCCGTTCTGGTTTCGACTGCCTATATGGAAGAGGCCGAGCGGTTCGAGCACCTGATCGCCATGAATGAGGGGCGCATTCTGGCTGAGGCCAGCCCCGCCAATCTGATGGCAAAGACCGAAACCGAAACCGTTGGAGGCGCCTATGTGGCGCTGCTGGGCGGTGCGGCCAGTGCCCCCCAAGACACCGCCCCCGTTGCCGCGCAGGTCGATACCGCAACCGATGGCCCGCCTGCGATCAAGGCGACCGGCCTGACCAAACGTTTCGGCGACTTCACAGCCGTTGATGCGGTCAGTTTCGAGATCAAACGGGGCGAGATATTTGGCTTTCTCGGCTCAAATGGCTGCGGCAAGACC
>JAGXGX010000040.1 GCA_024636515.1 Roseovarius sp. | reverse complement strand
TGTGTTGATAGCCACGCTGCCCGTCGTGGCGTTGGGCATCTATGACCGTAATCAAAGAACATGGACCATCACCCGCAACTATCCCGTCGCAGGTCGCCTGCGCTGGGTGTTCTACCAACTGCGCCCTTACTTGCGCGCCTATATCGTCGAGGATGATCTGTCGGGCACGCCGTACTCGTTCGACGCGCGCAACCTCGTCCATGCGCGGGCGCGCGGCGAGACGGATACACACCCCTTCGGGACTGATCGCGACACCAGCGCCAACACCTACCACTGGCTCATGCACTCCATCACGCCCGAAAACGATCCTGATCCCGCGCCTCGCGTGCATGTTGGCAATGATCAAACCAGCAAGCCCTATAGCGCGTCGATCCTGAACGTTTCAGCGATGAGCTTTGGCTCCCTCTCGGCCAACGCCATTCAGGCGCTGAACATCGGCGCAGCACAGGGCGACTATTACCACGACACGGGCGAGGGCGGCATCAGAGACCATCACTCCAAACACGGCGGCGATCTGGTGTGGGAAATCGGATCGGGCTATTTTGGCGCGCGCACCAAGGACGGCAATTTCGACCCCGAGCTGTTTCGCGATACCGCCAACCGCGATCAGGTAAAAATGACCGAGATCAAGCTAAGCCAGGGCGCCAAGCCCGGCCATGGCGGGATGCTACCTGCCAGCAAAGTAACTGCGGAAATTGCGCGCGTGCGCGGGGTACAGCAGGGCGAGGATTGTCTTTCACCGCGCGGCCACAAGGCGTTTTCCACACCGATCGAAATGTTGGAATTTGCAGCCAAGATGCGTGACCTGTCGGGCGGCAAGCCTGTAGGGATCAAACTGTGCATCGGTCAGCCCTATGAGATCTTCGCCATGATGAAGGCGATCCTAGAGACAGGCATCAAGCCCGAGTTCATTGTTGTAGACGGCGGCGAAGGCGGCACAGGCGCAGCTCCGCTGGAACTGTCCGATTGGGTCGGCATGCCCCTGACCGAAGGGCTGATCCTGATGCGCAACGCTTTGGTCGGATGCGGCCTCAAGGACGATATCAAGCTGGTCGCGGGCGGCAAGATCTATTCCGGCATGGGCCTTGCACGAAATATCGCGCTGGGGGCCGATTGGTGCAATGCCGCGCGCGCCTTTATGCTGTCGGTGGGCTGCATCCAGTCACAGCGCTGCCACATGGACACCTGCCCCACCGGCGTCGCCACCCAGAACGCGGCCCGCCAGCGCGGCCTGATCCCTGAAGTGCAGGGTCCGCGCTCGGCCCGCTTTCATCACAAGACGGTTGAGGCGCTGGTGGATATGGTCGCAGCCACCGGGCTCAAGCATCCCAGTGAGTTGCAGCCGCATCACTTGATGCACCGCACCGGGCCTGAAGCGGCATTGCCGATGGATCTGATCCACGCGTTCCTTCCCAAAGGCATCTTGATCGACGCGCCTGAAGACACACTATATGCAGAATGGTGGGCCGCCGCCCAATCAAGCAGTTTCAAACCTGCGACAGATCTGGTGCGCCGCCGGGCCAAATCTACTGAGGCAAGCGCGGTCATCTAGGCTATTCTCGCGAAGCACTGGCGGCGGGAGATCCCGTCTCCCGGCGCTAACGCAGTACGGCGCCAATCGCCATCGCGCCCGCCGCCTGCACCGGATCTATCACGGCCATGCCCAGCCGCGCCTCCAGCGCAGCCCGGCGGGGGGCGAACCCTGCACAACCTAGTACCAGCGCGCCTGCACCGCGATCCTTTAACCGTCGGCCCAGATGCACCGTCTGCTCGAATATCGCGTCAGAATGGCCAACATCTTCGGCCGAGGCGCTATCCAGTGGCAGCTCGTCAACCATACGACCCAGAACGCCCATCTGTCGAATTCGCAGGCGATGCCGCGCCACCGATGCCGGCCCCAGCGCGACGATGCCAAAAAGGTCGGCACGGCCTAGCGCCGCCAGTATCCCGGCCTCTTGCAGACCCAGTACAGGACGCGAGGTTAGGCTGCGTGCCACCTCTAGTCCCGGATCAGAAAAACAGGCGATGACATATGCGCTGCAGTCGGGCCGCGCCCGCACCATATCAGCCACGTTCACGGCGGCGCGCGCCGCATCCTCGGCGCTGGCGATGGTAGGCGGGCCATGCGCGATGCAAACCGCCTCGAAAGCTGGTCCATCAACTATCCGCAAGGGCACCAGCGCGCGCGCGATCCCATCAGTCACACTCTGTGACGAATTCGGATTTATGAACAAGATCGGCCCGCTCATTCCCGCCCCTCGGCGGCGTGCATCAGCGCTGTCTCTTTTACCGCCACGCCGGGCCGTCCGGTCAAATCAATGCGCGATCGGGCGACAAACCTGCCCTGCCCCTCCTTGGCGCGCAGCTCTCCATGCTCGACGATCACCGTGCCACGGTTCATCACGATCTCGGGCACGCCCGTCAGTTCCATACCCTCAAAGGGCGTGTAATCCATGTTGTCATGTTGGTCTTCCAGCGTGACGGTGCGCACCGTCTCAGGATTCCAGATCGCGATGTCTGCATCCATCCCGGGTGCGATCCGGCCCTTTTTGTCTACGCCAAATATGCGGGCCGCGTTGGTCGACGTTAGCGCGACAAACTCCTCAGGCCGCAACCTTCCAGCCGCGACCCCCTCGCTAAACAGCCATGGCAGGCGCGCGGCAATCCCCGGCATCCCGTTCGCGATCTTTGAGTACGGCGCATCCGGCCCGTGCATCAACTTACCCGTCTCGTCATATCGATAAGGCGCGTGATCCGAGCTGACGCTGTCGAACGTACCTGTCTGAACATGGCGCCACAGCGCGTCCTGCGTGGCCGTGTCCCGCACCGGGGGCGAGCATATGTATTTCGCCCCCTCCATCCCGGGCCGGTCCAGATCATCGCGCGTCAGGGCCATATATTGTGGGCAAGTTTCGGCAAAGACTATTGCGCCCTCGGCCCGCGCCCGCTGAACCCGCGCAGCGCCGCCAGCAGTGGAGACATGCACGACAAAGAGGGGCGCGCCCGCTAGCTGCGCCAGTGTAATTACGCGATTGATTGCTTCCTCTTCGGCCAGTTCGGGCCGGGATATCGCGTGATACTTCGGGGCAGTCATACCGCGCGTTGCCAACTCGCGGTTCATCCACGCTACGATCGCGTGATTTTCCGCATGAACCATCGTCAGAGCGCCGTGATCGCGCGCAACGCTCAGGATATCCAGCATCCCGGCATCGCCGATGTTCAGCAAATCGTAGGTTGTGAACACCTTGAGCGACGTGATCCCGCGCGCAAAGGCACGCGGCAGTTGCTCGGTCAGCACCGCCTCGGTCGGGTCCGAAACGATCAGGTGGTACGAATAGTCGATGACCGACGGTTTTGACAGCGCGTCATAGGTGGCAATCACATCATCAATGGACTGCCCCCGATGCTGCGCCGCGAAGGGAATGAACGACGAATTCCCGCCAAATGCCGCCGAGATAGAACCGGACAGGTAATCATCCGCCGTCATGATGCCCGACGCGCTTTCCTGCGCGATATGTGCGTGGGCCTCTATTCCGCCCGGCATGACCAGCCGCCCGCCCGCGTCGATGCGGCGCTCGCCGCCGTCCAGCCGCTCGGCCACCGCGATGATGCGGCCATCGCGTATGCCAATATCGCCGCGATACTGCTCGGATGCGGTGACGATGGTGCCGCCGTGGATGACCGTGTCGAACTCCATGGCGCTACTCCCGCATCCGCAATTCACGGTCGTCCTGCATCTGGTACTTTCGCATAAGTATGCTTGCCCCGAAGGGCGCAAAGTGGCGAAACGGTACCGGCTTGAACGGCAGATCATCGAATGCCGTCTCGCTACCGGGCTGGCCCAGCATCCGGCGCGCCAGCTTGGTCGCGAAGTAAATGCTGCGCGTTACACCTGAGCCGCAATACCCGCCAGCCATCCAGACACCATCATAATGGCCCAGATGGGGTGAGTGATCGGTGGTGTAGGCGATCTGGCCCGACCAGGTATGCGAAATAGGCGCGGCCTCGAGCTGCGGGAAAACCCGGCAGAACGCCTTGCGAAATGCCTTCGCGCGCGCCTCCACGCCCATGCCGCCCGCACCGAACCGGCCGCCAAAGATGAACGAGCGGCCATCCGGCGTAGGCCGATACCACATAAAAACGCGCGCTGCCTCGCCGTGCATCCGGCCCTTGGGCGTGAGCTCAGCCATTAGCTCAGGGCTGAGCGGGCCCACGGCACAGGCGCCCGTCTCAAGCGGGACAACCCGGCGATTCAGCGCCGCGCTGCGCCTGTCCGAATACCCGTTGGTGGCCAGAACGACCTCGCGCGCTTTGACAGTGCCGCGCGCCGTCTGCACGGTGCATCCCGCGCCATCGCGACGCAGGCCCATGACGGCGCAGGGCGCAAATATCTGCACGCCCGCCTCGACCGCACGTGCGGCAATACCCAAAAGCAGCTTGCGCGGATTAACTCCGCCGTCACGCGCGTAAACCACACCACCACGATAGAAATCGCTGCCAATCTCGGATCGCTGGTCGGCGCGACTGACGTGATGAGACGGCAGTCCGATCTTGGCCTGAAGCCAGTCACATTCGCGCCCCGACGCCTCGTATTGCGCCGCGGTGCGCGCGCCGCGAAAACGACCCGTCATTTGCAGATCACAATCAATGCCCTCATCTGCGACGAATGCCTCTAGATGGCTCAGCGCCTTCAGGCCCTCGCCCAGAATGGCGATCGCGCGGTCCTCGCCATAGGTGCGGGTGAGACCGGTAATCCCCAGCTTGTGCAGGCCCGGCCCGACCATCCCGCCATTGCGCGTCGACGCGCCAAAGCCCGGCACCTTGGCGTCAAACACCGCCACGCTGCGACCTGCGCGCGCCAAGTGCAGCGCTGCCGTAAGCCCTGTGTAGCCCGCGCCGACGATGGCCACATCAATTGTTGCGGGCAAGGTATCCGCGCCCGGCGGGACGCCGCCCGCAGTATCCATCCAATAGATCTGCTCACCGCGAAAGGTCATATGCGCATCCGGTCCGTTAAATCCTACTGCATGGTCCAGTCATCCGCATTGCGCGCCGCCGGAAACCGCGCCTCAAGGCCAAGGGCGGCGATCCGCGCCACGCTCGCCTCAAACAGGCTGCGCGAGACTGGCACGCGGTCAGGTGTCAGCGCAACACATCGCAGCAGATCTTCGCGGTCGAGGTAGGCGGTATAAAGCGCACGCAGATCAGCCACGGCATCGTCGCCCGATATGTCGATGCGCAGATCATAGGTGTCGATGCCGTGCTCGCCCGACACGCGCAGGGCGGCTGATTTCAGCCGTCCCGTCACCTCGCCCCCGGCATCGCGGCCGGCCTCCAGCGCGCGCATGAGCTTCTCGGCAAGTGGGCTAGCATCGCGGGCGCCAAAGGCATCTGCCATCGCCTCAGTCACGCAGTCATTGTCCAGAATATTCCCCAGCGCGAGGCAGTTCGGCCGCGCCGTGTGCGAATAGATCGAGTACATGCGCCGTCCGTGATAGACTGCCGCCCGTCCGCTCGCGTCCAGCACACCGACCTGCCGCCAATCGATATGCTCGCTAGAGGCGCAGACGCGGGCCAATGCATCATTGGCCTCAAGTCCGTCTTTCAAAAGGGCGATCCCAAGATCACCCAGACGGCTATCTGTGCGGTGCTGTGACAGGACCGAGCCCTTGCCATGGGCCAGGCGCACGCAGCGCGATCCGACCGCGAGATCAGAGGTGGTGATGGCCGCGCCAAAGGCACCCGTCCGCTCGCACCGGCCGATGATGGAAAATGTCATGGATACATCCCTTTTGCTCTCAGACCGGATCACGCGCCGGCATCGGAACGGATGCGCCACTGGCGGCAAATCGCGTCCACATCGCATCACTCGCCGCCTGCCCTTCGGCGACGGCATCTGCCTCGTTCATCGTGGTCAGAATCCGATTCCGCATCAGAAACCGGCCTGCGACCATCGTATCCGTGACAATACCCGGATGCCCGTAATGCACTAGGTTCGAGATTGCGGACAGGCGCGGCGCCATCACCGGTGTCTGCAAATCAAACACCGCCAGATCCGCGCATTTCCCAACAGCGATACTGCCGATCCCGTCATGGTCCAGCGCGTCGGCACCGTTCAGCGTGGCATAGTTAAAGATATCACCGGGGCCGGGCGTTACCGAGCGCTGGTAGGCGCCCCTGTGCAGCATCAATGCAGTCTTCATCGACTGAAACATATCCTCGGTCATGTTGTCGGTGCCGAGTGCGATCCGCACGCCCGCATCCAAAATAGCCTTCATCGGCAGCGGGTGCGGCCCTTTGGCTGACATCGATGCAGGTGAATGGATCAAGCGCGTGCCGCTACCTGCTAGCGTCCTCACATCGCTCTCATTACAAAACGTCCAATGCACGGCCAGCAAATCCTCGCCCAGAAAATCGTTCTGCGCGAGGTATTCTGTAGACGTGCAGCCGTGCAGCTTCTCGACTTGGCTCTTTTCACTGATGATCTGGCTTAGGTGGATAGTGCGGCGCAGGCCGTGCTTGCGCGCTAGCTCCGTCACCTGCCTCAGCATCCAAGGGCTGCAATTATCGGGTGCGTGGGCAGCCATGATGACGCGCACGCGGTCGTCTTCGGACGCGTGAAACCGCTCAATCAGTTGCTGCGTGCGCGTCAGAAATGTCTCGCCAAATTCGCGGTCAAATCGGTAGGTACCGCTGCCGACCTCGGTCGTGACCGCATCTGCGCAGCTTTCGGCCAGCCACAGGCGCATGCCCGTTGCGATCATACCCGGCGCATAATCGGCCACATGGCGCAGTGGATCGACCATTGTTGTGGTGCCGCAGCGGATCGCTTCGGCGCAAGCGAGACGCGCGATGGCCGAGCGTTCGCCCGGCTCCATCAGGTAGGATGCAGGGACCATATACTGATAAACGAGGTTGCCCTCGATATCCTCGATCGTACCCCGCAGCGCCAACAGCACTGAATGAGTATGGCTGTTGATAAAGCCGGGGCTGATCAATCGCCCGGTCATATCTATCGGCTCGAACGCGTCGAATTTCGTTCCGCTCAGATCGTCCGTGATGGCGGCGATACGGCCACCATCGATCGCGATCGCGCCGGTGCGCAGAACAGGCACACGCCCCTCATGCGCGACATGCAGCGCGTTTTTCAACAGGTATCGCCCCGAGGTGTCAGGCATTTGCGCGGCCCCGCCAGATGGTAATCGCGGTGACGACCAGCGTCAGCATCACCAGCATTGTCGCGACTGAAGCGATGGTTGGATCGATATCCTCTTGAATACCCTCCCATATCTTTTTGGGCAGGGTCGACACGTTGCGCACGGTGATGAACAGGACGCCGACGATTTCGTCAAAGCTGACGATGAAGGCAAATATGCCTCCCGTCACCATCCCCGGCATGGCAGCGGGCAGCACCACTGCGCGCACTGTCTGCCAGACCGACGCCCCTAGGCTGCGCGCCGCCTGCGGAATGCGGCGGTCAAGATTGGCCAGCGCCGCAAAAACCGAGATCGACACATACGGCAGCGCCAGCAAAGTATGCGCCAGTATCACGCCGGTGTTCGTATCGATCAGCCCCAGCGTCACCCAAAAGCGGTAGAAGCCCAGCGATTGCACTACCGGCGGCACCAGAATGGGGGTGATCAGTATCCAGCGTGCGACGGTCGATGCGCGGTCAGACAAAAACCAGCATCCGATGGCAAAGGCCGTCCCCAAAGCTGTCGCGCAGACAGCGACGACAACGCCGATCCAGATGCTGGTCCATGTTGCGGCCATCCAGCGGGGATCTTGGAAATAGGCGGCGTAATGCTGTAGCGACAGGCCCTCTTTTGGCAGGCCAATATAGCTGGTGTCGGTCAGCGATACCGGGATCACCACAAGGATTGGCAACAAGAGAAAGGCCAAGACCATCCATGCGCCGGTCATAAAGAAGATACGGAAGCCACTCGTCTTCATGAGCCACGCTCCAGCAAGGCGCTGCGCAGATTTACAAAGCGCGCTGCGATGAGAATTACGATTGCCGTTGCTACCAGCAGTGCAACCGACAGGGCCGAGCCGAGGCCCCAGTTCAGAAATTCCTGAATCTGGTAGGTGATGTATTCAGAAATCATCAGCACGCGCCCGCCGCCCAGCAGCGCTGGCGTGATGTAAAAGCCAAGCGACAGCACGAAAACCAGCAGCGCACCGGACATGACGCCCGGCATCGTTTGCGGGAAATACACCTTTCGAAAGGCGGTGAATTCGCTGGCACCGAGACCGCGCGCGGCGTCCACATAGGCGCCCGATATGCCGCGCATATTGGCCATCAACGGCAGCACCGCAAATGGCAGCATCACATGGATCATGGCCAAAACGACGCCAAATTCATTATGCATCAGGCGCAGGGGACTATCGATCAGCCCCGCGCCGATCAGGCTGTCGTTGACGATGCCCGACCGGCCCAAAAGGACAATCCACGAAAACGAGCGGATCAGCACCGACACCCAGAAGGGCAGCAGCACCAACGCGATCATCAGAGGCTTTGCCCGGCGGGCGAAATTGCTGATCACATAGGCCACGATATAACCCAGTATCAGGCAGCCGATGGTCGTCAGGATCGCGATGCGAAAGGTCAGGATAAAACTGGTCGTCACCGCGCTTGAGTCGAACATGCGGGTGTAGTTTTCGATGCCTGCCTTCGGCTCCGTCAGGGAAATCTGCCAGATGCCCAAGAGTGGCCAGATATAAAAGACGATCATGATCACCAGCGCCGGCAGCACGAGAAACCAGTATCTATATTTATCTGCAAGGCGGGGCATCAGGGATCTCCGGTCAGGGATCTGGCGTGCTGGGATTTGGGTGGAAAATGTGGGGGGCCTGTCGGCGGCCCCCCACGGTGTCGTCAGTTGATCAGCGCGTCGATATACATCTCTTCCGCGGCGACCTGATTTTTGGCGTACCATTCGTCATTATAGAAAATCTGCGTCGCCAGATTCTCCGGGCTGGACGGGTTCCACTTCTGCAACTCGGCCGGGACCAACTCGGCGGCCTGAGGATTGACCGGGCCGGATCCGATCATCTCAAGCCATTGAACCTGAAGCTTGGGATCTTGGCCGTGAGCGATGAACTTCATGACTTCTTCGGTGCCGGCGGGATTGCCCTTTGGCACCACCCAAACGCCCGGTGCCAGAACGCCGCCGTCAAATGACGCGGTGAACGAGCCCTCGTCCATCTGGTCCTTCAGCAGGTGTGCGCGCGTCGACCAAATATTTCCAATTGCGACCTCTTCTTGCAGGAACAGGTTCTGGCTAGAGCTACCCGAGCCCCAGACAATGATATTCTCACGCAGTTGGCGGAATTTGTCGATTGCGGCCTTGATGCCGTCATCGGTACCCAGAGCGTCGTAGACCTCGGCCATTGGCACACCCTGCGCCATAGTCGCCGATTCCAGCATCCCGCGCACGGATTTACGGAAGGTGCGCATACCGGGGAAGTCCTTGGTATTCCAAACGTCTTCCCAAGTCTGGGGCACGTTGCCACCCAGCATTTTGGGGTTGGCGGCCAACACATAGGAATAGACATAGTTTCCGACGGCGTACTCGTAGACGGCGGCGGGCAGCACTTTGTCCTTGTCGACGATACTATAATCGATGGGCTGAATGATGCCCTGCTCGGTCAGGATCAGGGCCGTACCCATGCCGCTGTCGCACAAGTCCCAGACGACCGCGCCCGATTCGACCATCGCGCGGATCTTGCCGCCCGAGGGGCCTGACCCGTCAACGATGACGGGGATGCCTGTCTCAGCGGTGTAAGTGTCGCACAGCACCTCCTGCAGCACCTCGGACGCGCGTCCGCCCCAATTGACGACGATAATTTCCTTGGCCTGTGCCATCGCCTTGCTGCCCAGCGCTGGCAAAACGCCCAGCGCGGCCATCGCCGAAAGGAAGCCGCGCCGCGTCAGGAGGCCTTCCTTATACTTATACGCGGCGATCTCGATCAAGTCGGCCTTCGCCTCGTGGTCGGTGGTGTCATTGAAATCGGTCATATCTTAACTCCCCTTTTTTTCAGTGTCCGGCGCAACGGCGCGCCACGCCGCGTTTTAAATCTTCGCCCTTTAACCGCCGGGCTCCAGCACGACGCAGGCATCCGCGTCCCAGCCAAAGCTGACAGGCAGGCCAGCGCGCGGCGTCACGCCTGCCTTCCAAGTAGGCTGCGACACTATCAACGTGCCGACATCCTCGTGATCGACCATGACTAGGCACCGCTCGCCCAGATAGCTGACCTGCCGAACTGTGCCGTCCAGCATCTCTTGGCCCGGCTGACCCAGACGGATACGCTCAGGGCGCAGCGCCACTTTCAGCACATCGCCCGTAGCAGTGGCGCCCGGTGCCATGACCGGGAATTTGGTACCGCCAATAGAGCAGGTCAGTGCATCGTCCTCGCGCGCGCTGACAGGCAGATCGAGGAAGTTGGACTTGCCTAGAAAATCAGCGACAAAGCTGTTGCGCGGATGATTATACAGCGTGTCCGGCACGCCCTCTTGCTGGATGCGGCCATCCTTAAGGATCACGACACGGTCGGACATCGACAACGCTTCGTCCTGATCGTGGGTCACATAGATAAATGTCACGCCAAGCTTGTCATGCAGGGACTTCAACTCCCATTGCAGGTCCGCCCGCAGCTTCTTGTCCAGCGCCGACAACGGCTCGTCCAGAAGCAGAACCTGCGGCTCGAACGACAGCGCGCGCGCCAGCGCAATGCGCTGCTGCTGCCCGCCAGACATCTGGGTTGGCATCCGGTCGGCGAATTCCTCCATCTGCACAAGGCCAAGACAGTATTCGACACGTTTCTTGATCTCAGCAGTGGGACGTTTTCGCACCCTCAGCGGAAAGGCGATGTTGTCGCGCACCGTCATCGTCGGAAAAAGAGCGTAGCCCTGAAACACCATGCCAAAATCGCGGTGCTCCGGCGGCTCGCCGGTGATGTCGCGGCCGCGCAGATCTATGCGCCCCTCGCTCAGTGGCGCAAAGCCCGCAATGGCCGAAAGCAGCGTCGTTTTGCCCGATCCCGATGGCCCCAGTAGGGTCAGAAATTCGCCCTCCTCAACCTCTAGGTTAACTCTGTCGAGGGCATTCACAGGACCATATCGCTTGGTCGCGTCTGCGATGGTGAGGATCGAATCAGGCATATTCTGAATGCGCTTCCCTCTTTGTCCGGCGGCAAAGGCCCGCCAAAGTTGCACTATGCAAAGCACAGCCAATAACAACATTGAAATTAAAAGGAGGGGTGCAGCTATAATATAAAATTATATTGGGTTGTCAGGCGACGACGGGATCATTTGTAGGTGCTCGGCTACATACTGACTGAAAAAGCTCTGAAATTGCAGCGCGACATTCGACGTGGGAAATAGCTTTGACGTTGCCGAATGTGCCTGTAAATCCATCACCGGATCAATGGGACGCAGCGCCATACCCGCCAGATCGCGCCCGGCCAGTGCAAAGGTATCGACCAGCGCCACCCCCACGCCGTTTGCCACCAGCTCAAGCGCCGCCATGGTATGGCGCACTTCAAAGAAATAGCGCCGCTCCAGCCCACGCCGAGAAAAAGCGCCATCAATCATTTGGCCCAGCGGCGTTTCGGATGAATACGAGATGTGACGCGCATGGTTCAGCGCCTCAATCCGCACCACGCGCGATAGCGCAAGCTCATGCCCCGAGGGGCAAACGCACAGCAATTGCGCCTTGGCGATGGGCCGGACAGTCAACGCCGAATGGCGTGGCTGGCTGATCGACAGGCCCAGTTCAGCCTGCCCGCTGACCAGCCGGTTGGC
>JAGXGX010000184.1 GCA_024636515.1 Roseovarius sp. | reverse complement strand
GAGGCATCGGGAGGCGTCACGCTTGTCAGCGGTGAGGATGCCGCCGAAGCGCGCGACGCCGATTACAATGTACAGACTGGACTGATAGAAATGTCGGGCGATGTTCTGTTGGTGCAGGGTCCAAGTGCGCTGACGGCGGATACTATGACTGTCGATACGGTGGCAGGCACCGCCCGCATGAACGGCCGCGTCAAAACCGTCCTTCAGCCTGAAAAACAACCGTGATGAAAGCTGACCTAGACATACTGGAGGCGCCAGTAGCGCATGATCCGGACGCCGGCTTGACCGTGCAAAATTTGCGCAAGAGTTATAAGAAACGCGTCGTCATTCGCGATGTGTCGCTTCAACTGCGTCAGGGCGAGGTCGCCGCGCTCCTTGGACCAAACGGGTCGGGCAAGACGACGACATTCTACGCCATCGCGGGCCTCGTCTATCCTGAGGGCGGGCGTGTGCGGATCGATGGGCGCGACGTTACGAACCTGCCGATGTACCGCCGGGCTAAGCTGGGCGTCGGCTATCTGCCGCAAGAAATGTCTATCTTTCGCGGCTTGTCCGTAGAGGATAACATTTTGGCAATTCTGGATATTTCGGTACGTGATACGCACAAGCGGCGCGAGCGACTGGAAGAATTGCTGGCGGAGTTTTCAATCGAACATTTGCGCCGCGCCCCTGCTATGGCGCTGTCAGGTGGGGAACGTCGGCGCGTGGAAATCGCGCGCTGCCTTGCGGCCGATCCCAAATACCTCCTGTTGGACGAGCCGTTTGCCGGCGTTGATCCGATCAGCGTGGGCGATATTCGGCACCTTGTTGCTGATCTGAAAAAGCGCGGCATTGGCGTGTTGATCACCGACCACAATGTGCGCGAGACGCTGGAGATCATCGATCGCGCCTATATCCTGCATGACGGCCAAGTGCTTATGTCCGGCACTCCCGAAGAGGTTGTGGCGAATGAAAACGTGCGGCGCGTTTACTTGGGCGAAAATTTTCGCATTTCCTGAAAACTGACGGCTGATTTCCCGCCCTCAGCCGCGATGATCATTGACAAGTGCGCCACAATGGGCGTCAATTGATGCATGATATTTCTAATTTTCAACCGTCACAGAAAACCGGGCAGGCTTTGAAATCGTTAACGAAATATCAGTTTCAGCAGCCCTTCCAAGTAGCCCGGAGGGCGTCTATGCGCCATCGGGCACGGGGATGGTGCGCCTTTTTGAAGGAGATACCATGCGCTATCAAATCACTGGCAAGCAAATCGACATTGGCGAGGCACTACAGACCCATGTGAGGTCTGAGTTGGGTGAGGCTGTGGCAAAGTATGCCGAACGCCCCACGGATGCGAACGTGGTATTTTCCAAAAGCGCCAGTGAATATGTATGTGAATTAGTGGTACATCTGTCGACGGGACTGACTGCGCAGGCGCGTGGTAAGGCGCACGAGATCTACGCCGCCTTCGACGCCGCCTGCGAAAAGATGGAGAAACAACTGCGCCGCTACAAGCGCAGGTTGAAAGATCACCACAAGGACCGCGTGCAACCTGTTGAACTCTTCGGTGGCTCCTCGTATATCCTCGCCTCAGAAGCCGAGGGAGAGGAATCAGAGCCCGATAGCCTGCAACCCATCATCGTCGCCGAAATGGAGGCGAACATCCCGTCCCTCTCAGTTGGGGAGGCCGTGATGCAGATGGAGTTGGCAGGGGCCCCTGTCCTGGTGTTTCGTAATGAGGCTAAAAGCGGATTGAATGTGGTCTACCGCCGCGAAGACGGCAATGTAGGGTGGATCGACCCGTGAAAACTGGGTCTGGCGGCGATATGCTGACCTGACCTTCGGAGCAGCGAATGGACATTCCCATGATCCTGAGACCCGGGGCCGTGCGCGTTCTTGGCGCGACATCCAGCAAAAAAAGGCTGATGCACGAGCTGGGTGATATCGCCCATGCCGTGTATGGCGTCGATGCACAGGCCGCCGTCGAGGCCCTACAAGAGCGCGAGTCGCTGGGCCCGACGGGTGTGGGGCATGGCGTGGCCCTGCCCCATGCGCGGCTTCACGATATTGATCGCGTGGTAGGTGTGCTGATTCTGCTGGAAAAGCCGATCAATTTTGACGCGGTTGATCGGCAGCCGGTCGATCTTGCGTTCGCGCTCTTTGCGCCCAAGGATGCGGGCGTGGAGCATCTCAAAGCTCTTGCGCTGGTGTCCCGTACGCTACGTGATGCGCAACTTTGCGCCAAGCTGCGGGCGAATCCTGATCCTGTAACGCTCTATACAATCCTCACCGAAGCGCAGTCGATGCTGGCGGCCTAAGACCGCTCAGCGCCAGCGATCCCATCCGAACATGATGTAATCGCGCTGATAGACATCAGCGACAAGCGCTTCGATATCGTCGTCGTAGATGTCGCCCAACGCGTGGGGCGTATCGGGCGAGGCGGCCTCCACCGGCGCCGCGCCGGGTCTGCCGATTTGCTTGGCCAGCGCTCCCAATTGCATCTGCATATCGTCCTCGCGGATAATAACATCGGGCAGGCTGAACTGCGCCATACCTTGCAGAGTTGCTGTTTGCGTCGCCCAATTGGCATCTACCCGGATGCTTGTCTGGCCGCGCAGATTGGCGCGCAAAAATTCCAGAAACGCGGTAAACGCAAGGTAGTGCGCACGCCTGTCATAGCTTTCATCGGGGCCGCCACCGGGGATGGGCAGCTTGTGAAAATTGCGCAGAACGCGCCTGATTTCGCCCAACGAGCCGGGTCCGGGGTGCAGAATGCGCTGGCAAAATGCGGTATGAGCGCGCGCTACGGGATGGCGCAGCACCGTAAAGCTGCGATGCCCGCTTGCCTGACGCATCCATTGGCGCAGATCCTTCTGATTCATCTTGGTATGCAGCGCACCTGTCGCTACCTGATCCAAGGCAGCCATCCACGCGGCGACCTCGGCCTCGGGGCCGGACTTGATCGGCATGTAGATGAGAGGCGCGCTGTGGGCGATGATATGCGCCGGCACCGCAGGGCCGCGGCGCGGCTCGAATTCGGGTGTGCGGGTCAGGTTGAACCGGTCGAGGCCCGCGAGCGCCTCGGTCATTTCGGTGAAATTGGCGACCTTATCCGATAGCGCCTGTGGATTTTGGATCTTGAGCGAGGAATCCAGCGATGTCAGCCGCTCTTCACTGCCCAGATAGGCAGCAAGCCCGTTGATGACATCCAGGTCGGTTAGATCCTCGTAGGAAATGTAGAAGGCAGCCTGACCTGATTTTTGTAGCGTATTTTGAACCAAAATCTGAAACGACTGCAGGTTTGTTACATGCTGCTCGAACTCTTCAGCGTCAAAGGTGGCCCTAGCATCCCTTCGCCGTTTGACGTTGGTCAGTTTCCACTGGCCGGTTTCCTGCGCGATCTTCCAGCTGACATAGCTTTCAGCAGGATTGCGCGTCAGGACGATCTTCGCGCAACGCGGGTCATTCAGGCATATTTCCAGCGCGCGGGCATCGTGATTGTGAAACAGGCGAAAGCCGCCCATGCCTGTAGAATAACCCTTGATCGTGTCGATCAGGCGGGCTGGGTCAGCTTCGCGCATGGCCTGCGTGACGCCGAGGATTTCGGTTCGGTTGGGATAGCCAATGAAGGTGGGGTTAAAGGCCTCGCCGTGACACTCGAAACTCTGAAATGCGTTGATGTTCGTCTCTAGCAGGTTGGAGCCGGTGCGCATCTCGGCGAGCACGACGAAATAGTCGAATCTTTGCATATTCTATCGCACCAGATAGGGCTTGCGCGCACTCGTCGGTGCCTCGTGCAGGTCGTGCATGACGGGAAAATTCCCCATCAGATAGGGATGCATCCCCTGATTTTTGAGGTTCTGCAAGAACTGGCCAAAGCCGGTGAGATCGGCCATTTTCGGTACCTCCGACAGTCCGCGCTGGGGCTGTCCGGGCCCGATCTCGTCGATTATTGTTTGAAGTGGCTCCATTGGCGCCTCAATAAATTCGGCCATCGTCCAGACGCGCACGCGCGCCTTTGTCCAACTGGAGCGCAAGGTTTCCAGATGCGTTGACTCGATCTGTTGCAGGCGCGCGGCCTCGCTCCGGATATCCGAGAAGTTACTGTTCGACTGGAATAACGGCACCGCCCAAGCGCCCGAAATGACCGAAATTTGCGCATTGGGATCCTTGGCGATATCCCAATTGATTTCTTGGTTATCGCGTGGCCCAAATTGAAAGCACTGACGCTCGCCCCGCGTGTTCCATATCAGGTTGGCCAAGAACGCGTGGGGGTTGTAGTCGCGCAGTGCGGCGCTATCGCTAAGCGCGCCATTGATGACCGTCTCACCCTCGCTGAAGTCCGCGCGTTCGGGTGCAAAGAGGTGGCCGTGTACGCGCGCGCTGGTCGCGCGGGCCAGCCAAGGCTCAAAATTCTCAAAAAGGGCGGAAAAGCCTTGAAAGACCGAATATTTCGCACATGTCAGGCCGTTTTCGCGCGTTTCGACCGGGAAGCGGCTTTGCATATAGAGGCCGGGCCGACCACGCGTGCGCCGCTCCACTGCCTTGGAGAAGATACGGTCGATCTTGGCAGGGTTAGGCTCGGTCCGCTTCATCGCGCCAGCCTCGTCGGTGAGAAACGCGTCGTACAGCCTACTGGCTTGCGGCCAAATCTTGCGCGCGACAAAGCAGTCTGAGCGGCGCAACAGCTGAAGGTGGTCGTCGTAAAATATGTGCGGCTTGCCCTGATAATCGAACTTCGACAGGGTCAGTGACCGGCTTTCGATTTGGCGCGAATACTGGCGTGCTAGGGTCTGGAAATAACTCTCATCCGGGATCCAAACCTTGGAGAAGTAGCGGTCATAGGTCGCTCTTGCGGGGTCGGACAGGATGGCCGACAGGGTCTGGCGTGTCAGGCACCACCACTGACTGCCCATGTGAGGCACCATTCCGCCGGGTATGCGGCGCTTTATCCGCAATGCTCGCTGCAATGCGACGTAGCGGTCAAACAGATTACGTTGCCTGCGCCACGAGAACGGAAAGCGCAGGGTAAACCGCTCTGCATCCAAGCCGCCAATTGTCCACGGTACGTCCGCTGTCGTCGCGCTTTCGATGAAATCGGTTTGCGGGCGGGCGGCCAAATAATCGATAAGTTCCGTCACTGGGCGCAGCGGCAGGCAAGAGCCGGATGCGAGATAGACGTGCCGCACCTGCGGGAAATCGGCAAGCATCATTTCGGCCGCGCATTGAGATGCAGCGACGAGGCCCCATGTACCCCACTCGCACCGATGCCGCTTGGAAAAGCGGATGTCAGGCAAATCTTCTAGTGATTTCTGAAAAGCCTTGAACGTCTTGATCGGCACCGACACATCGGCATGGATCACCAATGGACAGCCTGCAGCGGACCAATGACGCGCCACTTCCTCGGCGCGGCCGAGGGCTGTGTGGACCAGCATGACGATACCGACGCTCATCGGGTGGATGCCCCTGTTGTCATGCCCAGTTTCCCTTGGACATGAGGCCCAAAATCTCTAGCTGTCGCCAGTTTATATACTTTTCCGACCATTTGCACCAAAGCTCTGGCTGATCGGACATGTTTTCCATGTAGGCCTTGTACTCCAATGAGGCGCGATAGTGCTGTTTGCGCTCCATTTCCTCCTCGGCTTTCTGGGTGAAGGTGTCGAGGAATTTTGTATGAAGCAGCACGCCACTCGCCGACTCTCCGCCCCATTCGTCATAGACAAGGTTCAGGCCGCGCGGCAGCAACATGTGGGTTGAGCTGACATAGGCATAGCGGCGATTCCATTTTACCAGCGGTATCTTGTTGAGGGCCGGTGCTTTGATCGGCGTGTCGGGAAAGAAAACACGCCCGCGAGGGCCGCCTTGAATCCACAGATTGCCGAACTTGCGGTTTTTCTGGATCAGGTAGTTGCCGGGGTCGAACCACGACGCAATTTCGATCGGGTCCTGACCGCGGCGGTAGGGCACCGCATCGAGGCGGCCCTTGGGGTACATGTCGAGCAGCATTGCGCCAAAGCTGCGCACGTTAGAGCCGTCCAGCCAATCCGTAAGTGCTCGGATCGGGCGCGTGTCGCAAAATGGGTAGACGAACAGCTCATCCGGGTCGACAACCAGCGTCCAGTGATCGTGGCCATATTTGGCCTGCAATCCGTTCAGCCAGTCGACGCCAAAGCGCGCATTCTTGTAGCTTGCGGAGGTATGCCAAAGCGATACGTCCGGCTGTTCGATCAAATAATCGCCACTGCCATCGGTGCTGTCATTGTCCACGATCAAGAAATGATCGATGCCCATGTTGCGGTAATAATCCAGAAAGTAGGGCAGGCGGACATGCTCGTTTCGAAGGGTAGAAAAGAGCAATACGCCGCCGGGCTTGATCTGGGCAGTGCGATCAGCGACAGGGCGCAGCGACAGCCCCTTGCGCAGCGATCGCGCCTTGGCGTGTCTGCGGCGCAGGCGCATACGATAGGACTGCACGATACTCAAAAGGACGCTCCCCAAACACGCGTGTCGTTGTCAGCATAGCGGCCGGGGATTAAGGTTCTGTTGCCTCCTGCCCAGCCCGTGCGATACGCGGCGCGATAACAATATGGCGTTGGCGCGCTTGGGTAAACTCTTATCGCGTTGCTCATAGCCATGTTCCGCGCGACATCAGGCCCATCGCCTCTAGTTGTCGCCAGCCCAAATACCGGGTGGAGCCGTCACACCATAGGTCAGGATCGTCCGTAAGACCGTCGTAATACCTTTCGTAGAGATCGGAATTGGCGAAGTGTTCCTGCCGGACCTTCTCCTCGGCGGATTTGGTGGTGATCATGTGCAGGAACTTGGTGTGCAGCAGGACGCCGCTGGCCAATTCGCCGCCCGTCTCGTCATAAACGTGGTTCAGATGCCGGGGCAGGGCCGAATGGGCCGAGCTGACATAGGCATAACGGCGATCCCATTTGACCAAGGGTATCTTGCCCATCGTGGGGGCGCGGCGCGGCTTATTCGCAAAGAATACGCGTGCGCGGGGGCCGCCTTGGATCCAAAGGTTTTCGAGAAGATCCTGCTTTTGGATCATATAGTTGCCGCCGTCGAACCACGGCAGCGTATCCACAGGATCATTGCCTGCTACATAAGTTGAAGTGCTGAGCGGCCCTTTTGGATACATATCCAGCATCAGCGCGCCGAAAGAGCGAACCTCCTTCATATCCAGCCATTCAGTAAGGGCAGGCAGGGGGCGCGTGTCATGGT
>JAGXGX010000183.1 GCA_024636515.1 Roseovarius sp. | reverse complement strand
GGTGGCGAACACTAGAATCGGTGGCATCCACCGTACATGCTGGACCCGGACGATCCCTGGACCGAAGGCTACCGTCGGTCAAAGACTTGGGACGCGCGCTAGCGGCTACCAAGGCCGGGCAGACTGACCGTCGCGCCATTCATCCCATCGGTCGCGCAGCTCGTAGGCGCGCAAGGCCAGTTGCGGCGCGATGGCCATATAGGCCGGCGCCTGCGCCAATGGCTCGATAGGCAGAGCCAGATCGGCCTCGGGCACCTCATTGGCCCAATCGGCCAGCACCTGTCCCACGGTCCAGCCAGTCGGCACGCCGCGCCCCGACAGGCCGGTGACTGCAACCGCCCCCTCCCCCAGACGGTAGAGGCGCGGGATGGTGTTGCGCTGCATGTCCAGTTCGCCGGTCCAGAGGCATTCCCACTCCAGCCGCTCGGGCAGGCTGGGGTGGTGGTAGCGCAGGCGGCTTTCCAGAAGGCGGAGCATCCTGACGCGTCCGCCCATCAGGCGCGGGAACATCGAAGCGACAATGCGCCCGAAGGCGTCCAGCTTGTAGACCAGGATATTGCCGCGCCCGTCATGGGCGGTAACGTTTTTCGGTAGCACATCGGCAGCGTTCGACATCGGACGCGTCGCGCCGACCATGACGCGCATGATGCGGAATGTCCGCTCCAGACGCGACCAGCCGCCTTGCGTATAAGCGCCGGTGGCAAAGATCAGCTTGTCCGCCGTCACCGTGCCGCCCGGCGTTGTCACCCGCCACTTGGCCGCGTCCCGCACGGCGCCCTTCACGGGGCTGTGGATGTGAGTACGCGCGCCATGCTCCTCGGCCGCGCGGGCAAGTCCCCGCGACAGGCCCATCGGGTTCAGATGCGCGCCGCCAGGATGCACCCAGCCGCCAAACTGGCCGTGCATGCCGGTGAGTTGCATGACCTCATCGGCATCGGCAAGACGGGTGGCCTGGCCCGCGCCGTTGTAATCGTCACGCTTCCGCGTCATCGCGGCCATCCTGCCGCGGGTCGAGGCGCACATGACATAGCCATTCTGCACCCATTCGCAGTCGATCTGATAGTCGCGCACGATCTCGCCGATCCGGTCCGACGCGTTCAGCTGAAGCTGGATCAGCGCCTCGCTTCGCCGCGCGCCCAACATCTCGGTCACGCCGCTCAGGCTGTGGTGATGGAAGGTCGGCGTGCAATGCCCCGCGTTACGGCCCGAACCGCCAAAGCCGACCTCCTCCGCTTCTAGTACCACGACGGAGCGGCCCTCTTTCGACAGGCTCAATGCGGTGTGCAGCCCACAAAACCCGGCGCCGACAATGCAAATCTCGGCTTCGATATCGCCCGCCAGTGGTGAGGCTTCCGGCGCGGGGGGCGCCGTACGGGGCCAGAGAACGTCGGACATGGGGGAAAAACGGGGCATACGTTTATGTCTCAGTGCAACGCTGGGCCGTGGCCGAAGCGAGCGTCAGGTCGTCGCGGATGCATGCGGTCTTGTGGCCAGGCCAAACCTCGCGCAACGCAGGCACCTCGCCCGCGCAGGCGTCAAGCGCATAGAGGCAGCGGGTACGAAACGGGCAGCCCGAGGGCGGATTGACCGCGCTGGGGATGTCGCCCATCAGCACGATGCGCTTGGCGCGATCGCGCATCTCGGGCGTCGGCGCGGCGGATAACAGCGCCTCGGTATAGGGGTGCTGGGGCGAGGAGAACAGATCGCGGGTCGGCGCAAGTTCGACGATGCGGCCCAAATACATGACGGCGACGTAGTCCGACACATGCCCCACCACGGCCAGATCATGCGTGATGAACAGCATCGTCAGCTGCATGTCCCGTTGCAGGCTGGCGAACAGGTTCAGCACCTGGGCTTGCACCGACACGTCGAGGGCCGATACTACCTCGTCCGCCATGATGAAATCGGGATGCACCATCAGGGCGCGGGCTATGCCGATTCGCTGGCGCTGACCACCCGAGAACTCGTGCGGAAAGCGGTCGACATAGGCTGCGGGCAAACCGACACGCTCCAACATTTCGGCGGCACGGTCGCGGCGCGCAGCGCGGCTCAGGTCGCGTGCGTGAAAGCGAAGCGGAACGCCCAGCGTCTCATTCACGCTCATCCGAGGGTTGAGGCTGCTGAACGGATCTTGAAACACCATCTGCATCCGGCGGCGCAGCCCCTTCATTTCGTCCTTGGATGCTAACGCTAAATCCATACCGTCGAATTTTATCGTCCCGGAGGTCGGCTTATCCAGCCCCATGACGGCGCGGCCGAATGTCGATTTTCCCGACCCCGACTCGCCAACGAGTCCCAGAACTGAGCGGCGCGGGATGTCGATCGTGATGCCGTCGACGGCCTTGACCGACAGGCTGGCGCGCCCGAAAAGGCCAGCGCGCAGTGGGAAGTGCTGCTTGATGTCTATTGTCTGGATCAGGGGGGTGTCGTCGCTCATCCGCTTGCCTCCGCCAGATCCTGCCAGCGTTTGCAACGCACCATGTGCCTGTCCCCGGCATCCTCCAGCGGCACAGGGGGCACATCGCACAGCCCCTCGCGCATATGGCGGCAGCGCGGGTGGAACGAGCATCCTGTCGGCAGATTCGCAGGATCGGGGACAAAGCCGTCGATGGTCTGCAATTCGCCTTGCTTCAGACCGGCTGTTTGCAGCTTCGGCACCGCGCTCATCAGCCCTCTGGTGTATGGCATGAGAGGGCGGCCAAGAACCGTATCAGTCGACCCCTCCTCGACCATTTCGCCAGCATACATCACGATGGTGCGGTCGGCGACGTCAGCGACCACACCAAAATCATGGGTGATGAACAGCATCGCCATGCCAGTATCGGCCTGCAAGCGGCGCAGCAGGTCGATGATTTGCGCCTGAACGGTTACATCCAGCGCTGTCGTCGGCTCGTCCGCGATTAGGATGTCAGGCTCCAGCGCCAATGCGATGGCAATCATAATGCGCTGGCGCATCCCGCCAGACAGCTCGTGGGGGTACGAGCCCAAACGCGCGGCGGCGTCGGGGATGCCGACCTGCTCAATCAGGTCGATGGCGCGGGCGCGGGCTGCCTTGCGCGTCATGCGGCGGTGGCTACGAATGGCCTCGACGATCTGGGCGCCGACGGTGTGGACCGGGTTCAGCGATGTCAGCGGCTCCTGAAAGATCATGGCGATGCGGTCGCCGCGCACGCGGCGCATGCCCGCCTCTGGCAAAGTCAGAAGGTCAGTGTCCTGATCGCCGTGCAGGATGATACGCCCGTCTGTGCGCGATTGCGGCGGCGGGGGCAAGAGGCCCATGATGCCGAGGCTGGTCACGGATTTTCCCGACCCGCTTTCGCCTACCAGCGCCAGTGTCTGGCCTGCCTCCAGCTTGAAGTTGACGCCCCGTACAACAGTCACAACCTTGCCTTCAGAGCGGAACCCAATGCTGAGATCCTCGACAGTCAGCACTGTGGTCATGGCATATCGCTCCTTGCATCCAGCGCGTCGCGCAACCCGTCGCCGATGAAGTTAAAGCTGGTGACAGCGATGGTGATCGCAACGCCCGGCACCAGCGCCAGCCACGGCGCCGTGTCCAGATATTGCTGCGCGTTGTTCAGCATGTTGCCCCAGCTGGGCAGCGGTGGCTGGATGCCGTAGCCGAGGAAACTGACATAGGCTTCGGTCAGAATGGCGCGCGCCACCGTCAGCGTGGCTGCGACGATGATCGGCCCCACGATGTTCGGTAAAAGCTCGCGGAACATGATCCAGCTATGAGACGCGCCGCTGATGCGCGAGGCCGTGACAAAGTCGCGCTCGCGCAACGATCGAATTTCGGCCGAGACGATGCGCGCGATCTCCATCCAGCTTGTAGCGGCAATGATGAGCGTGATCATCAGAGCGCTCGGCTCCAGAAACGCGGCCAGCGTCAGCAACAGGAAAATCTGTGGAAAGCACAGGACCGAGTCGGTGAAGCGCATCAGCACCGTGCCTATCACCTTGCCGAAATAACCGGCGACCAGCCCGATGACCGTGCCGATCAGCGTCGATAGGATCATCGCAGCGACGCCGACTATCAGCGACACTCGCCCCGCCATGAAGAGCCGCGCCGCCAGGTCACGCCCCAACTCGTCGGTACCAAGGACGTAGTCGTCCGTCCCGGGTGGCTTGAACCGGTCGATGATGTTGATCTCCAGCATGCCGTGGGGCAACAGCCAAGGTCCAACGATGCACAGCAGCGCGACGGCTGAGATCATCAAAAGGCCGGTAATCGCCAGTCGGTGACTGACGAAACGCCTGACGCCGCGAGACGACATCCAGCGCCCCTGCTTGCGATTGGATTTGGTGGAGACATCGTTTGCTGTTGTCATCATTCGAGCCTCACACGTGGATCGACGCTTGCTACGAGGATATCGGCGATCAGATTGCCCAAGAGCACAAAGATCGCTGTGAACATGAGCACACCCATGATGACCGGATAATCGTTGTAGCCTAGGCTATCGAGGAACAGGCGCCCGATGCCCGGCCAAGTAAAGACCGTTTCTGTTACCAGCGCGCCTGATAGAAGCGTCGGGAGCTGGATCCCCAATAGCGTGATCATCGGGATCAGCGCGTTGCGCAGGATATGCGCGTACAGGACACGCGACCGCGCCAGCCCCTTGGCCCGCGCAGTGCGCACGAAATCCTGATCGATCACGTCCAACATCGAGGAGCGCATGTAGCGCGACCAAATCGCCACCTGAACCAGCGCCAGCACGCAGGAGGGCATGATGAGGTGGCGCGCATAGTCCAGCACGCTCTCGTCCCCTATGGAATACATGTTGCCCGAGGGCAGCCACCCCAGCTTCAGTGAAAAGACGTAGATCGCGACGAGGCCGAACCAGAAGGTAGGGATCGACAGTGCGATCATCGCGCCAACGGTGGCCAAATAATCGAAAGCCGAGTAGCGCCGCGTCGCGCCCAGCACGCCCACCAGCGTGCCTAGCCCGACCGACAGAATGGTCGAGCTAATGACCAGCAGCAGCGTGGCAAAGAGGTGGCCCATAATGATGTCGAGCACGGCCCGGCCATCGCGAAAACTGTGCCCCCAATCACCGATCACCAGCCCCGTGAACCAATCAAACCACTGCACTGGCAGTGGCCTGTTCAGGCCCATCCGCTCGGCGATCTTGTGCAGTTCGGCCTGTGTCATGCCGGGCGACAGTGCGAATTGCGACAGCGGACCTCCGGGGGCGAGGTGCAGGATGGTAAACCCCAGTATCGACACTAGAAAGAGCAGCAGCAGGCTGTGCCCAAATCGGTGCAGAATGAATCTCAGCATTAGAGCGCTCCCTTGAAAGGGCGACCCGCCGCAGATCGGCGGGTCGCCGGATCACTCAGCTATCGGCCCAGCTCCATTGGCCGACATTCCACGTCTCGATCCGCACGTTCACGTTGGGCTTGAACCCTTCGAGGCCGGTCTTGTGGCCGCGCAGGTTGGCGTATTGAAAAATCGGGAGGAACGGGCGATCCTCGTGGACGATCATCTGGACCTCGTCATAAACCTCCTTGCGCTTTTCCGGTACGAACAGACTGCCGCCCTTCTCCAGCAATTCGTCGACCCTGTCGTTCTTGTATTGCCACGTGTTCTGGCCCGCGCCGCCCTGTGCGCTGATGCCGGACGAATGCAGGTAGTTCGACACATCCGGGTCCGGCCCGGTAGAAAAGTTGATGCCAACCATGACGGTATCGAACTCCGACATCTGCCAGTATTCGCCCCACATGACGGCTGGCGGTAGGTTTGAGATTTCCATCTCGACCCCGATCGAGGCAAGGGTTTGCTGATAGAACTGCTGCGCCTGCTCGCGCACGCTATTCCCCGCAGTCGTCGAGTTCTTGAACGACAGCCGCACGCCGTCCTTTTCGCGGATGCCATCCGCGCCTGGCATCCAGCCCGCCGCGTCCAGCACTTCGGCGGCCTTTGCCGGATCGAATTCGGCGACCGGCAGATCCTGATTGTAGTATAAGGATTCCTTGGGCAGGAAGCTTTCTGTCGGTGTCGGGACGCCGTAATAAATCGCCTCGACGATCGACTTGCGGTCCAGCGCCAGCGATAGCGCGCGGCGCACTTCGGGGTCCTGAAACTGCGGCTTGCCCATGTTGAAGCTGATCGATTCAACCGAAGCCGACGGCGCGACGATGATCTCGCGGCCCTCGATCTGCTGCGCCTGCTCAAATCGGTCGGGCTGAATGCCTTGCAGGCCGATCACGTCGATGTCGCCGGTGCGGAACTGAGTATAAAGTACAGTCATGTCGGGGATATAACGCCAAATCGCCTTCTCCAGATGCGGCCCCTCACCGAAGTAATCGGGATTGGCGTTCAGCAGGATATAGTTCCCCGCCACCCGCTCGCCGAACGTGAAGGGGCCTGTGCCGATGGGGTTGTTGCGGAAATCCGTCTGATTAGGATCCTCGGCGCTGCCTAGAATGTGTTCCGGGACCATGAAGGTCCAGGACAGGATCGCCGGATAAGGCGCGAAGGGCGATTCCATTTCCCATGTCAGTTCGTGATCGTTCACGATCTGGATGTTGCGGACTAACTCATGGCCAGTGCGGCGCATGGCGTTGAACTCCGGGTTCTGCTGCAGCTCAATGGTGAACTTGACGTCCTTGGCGGTGAATGGCTCGCCATCGTGCCAGACAACGTCGTCGCGCAGCTTGACCCGCCAATTCAGACCATCCTCGGAAATGCCGCCATTTTCTACGGTCGGCACTTCGCTGACTAGGGCTGGCTGGAAATTGCCGTCGGGATCGACGGTAAAGAGCGGATCGAAGAGGTTGAAATGGATACCTTCGTCGACTTCGATATGGGGCATGTGCGGGTGCATCACCGTGGGCTCCTGCGAGAAGCCGATGATGACCTGTCCGGACGTTTCCTGCGCCGCCAGCCGACTGGCCGCCACGCTCGACATCATCAGCGTCATCCCAGCGGTGCCGGTCTGAAGCAGTCTGCGGCGGCTGATACCGGCGCGCGGGGTGCCATTGTCATGTGTCATGTCTTCACTCCTTGTTGCTGTTTTTTGGTTATTTCTCTTGGTGGTCTCTTTCGTTTAATATCCCAGTTCAGGCGCGACGCGGCTTCCGTCAGTAAAGCGCGAAAACCGGAATTCATTTGGATCGACGCGCGGCGTCCGGCCCAGCACAATATCGGCCATCAGCCCGCCCGCCGCTGGCCCAATGCCAAAGCCGTGGCCGGAAAATCCGCTGGCGATATGCAGGCCCGGCGTCTCCTCGACTGCCGATATGACGGGGATCGCATCGGGCGTGACGTCGATGCAGCCGGCCCATTCCTGCACCACCGTCGCGCCTTTCAGCGCCGGGAAGGCCGCGCAGACGCTCGACATCAGCGACTTCAGCATGCGTGGCGACGGGGTGGGGTCAAAGACGCGCTCGCGTTCGAACGGGGTCACGTCGTCCGGGCCCCATGACTTGGCGCGGCGCGCTTCGTGCAGAAAGCGGCCCGACAGGCGGAAATGCAGCTCGCGGCGCTGCATTTTCAGCGCGCGCAGGTATCGAAATGCGTAGCGGAACGAATTGGGTACAATTTCCACCGTGTTGCCCGATCCGCGCGAAATCGTGTAGCCACCGTCGTCGCGCTTGCGAATGGCATACTCGCCGGTCCAAACTGCCCCTTCGGGGCCGCCCTCGACGGGATCCGTGCGCAACACGTGGCTGACGACGCCCAGAGACGGCAGGTCAATGCCCATGTTGCCAAGAAACAAGTTCGACCATGCGCCGCCAGCGACAACGACCGAGGTGCATTTGATCCGGCCCCGCTCGGTCGCGACGCCGCTGACACGGCCACCTTCGGTTTCGACGCATCGCACAGTGCAGTTCGTCAGGATATGCGCGCCCTTGTCGCGCGCGGCCTCGGCAATGGCGGGTGCAGCCTTTTGCGGCTCAGCGCGACCATCCTCGGGGGTGTAAAGGGCGCCGACGCCTTGCAGGTTTGCATCGGGAAACATCTCTTTCATCTCGGCGGGGCGCAGCATGCGCGCCTGAATCTGATAAGGCGCTAGATGATCCTTCCATCGGTCGTAATTCGCAAAGGTAGCCTCATCTTGGCAGACAAAGCAGATGCCGGTCTGCCGATAGCCCGTGTCGCGACCCGTGCGTTTATCGAGGTCGCTCCAGAGGCGGATCGCCTCGACCATCAGCGGCACCTCGCGCGGATCGCGGCGCGATATACGCACCCAGCCCCAGTTGCGGCTGGATTGCTCCTGCGCGATCCCGCCCTTTTCGCATATGGCAACGCGCTGCCCGGCCTCGGCTAGTTCCAGCGCGGTAGCGCAGCCGATGATGCCGCCGCCGATGATGACGACATCCACAGATTGCGGCAGATCAGCATCGCCGTAGACGTGAACGGGCGTCGGGCCGGGCATCAGAAATGCGCCTCGGGCGAGCAATTGACTGCCATCTCGGCAAGCGATGCCGTGTTCGGCATATCCAGCGCCAGATGCACCATGCGGGCCACATCCTCGGGGCGGGTCATGTCGGATGGGGCGAAATCGGTGATGGCGCGGGCCATGTCGGTGTCTACAAAACCGGGGCAGATTGCGGTGGCGCGGATGCCGTCGTCCCAGCCGGTTTGCCTGATGCCATGGGTCAGTGCGATGGCGGCATGTTTGGACATCGCATAGGCGCCGCTGGCCGCCGATTTCACCCGCTTTCCCGACAGCGACGCCAGGATCACAACGCGCCCCTTGCCCGCCCGTTGCAAAGCGGGCCAAGCGGCGCGCACCAGACGTCGAGGGGATTTGACGTTGACCTCGAACATCGCGTCCAGCGTATCATCATCCACGTCGACCACCGTTTCTGGCGTCATGATACCGGCGCAGCAGACGACCGCATCGATGCGGCCGAACCGCTTCAGCGCAGCAGCTGCCCAATCGCCTTCGTCCCGCAGCATCGCGTCATGGCGCATCACGTGCGCGTCGTCAAAGCGTCCATCGGAATCTGCCGGATCACGCATGCCCAGCGACAGCTGCCAGCCCTCCCTCATCAGCCCCTGCGCCACCGCCGCGCCGATGCCCCGGCTGGCGCCCGATATCAATGCGACCCTATCGGTCATTTCGTGCGCTCCTCCCTAATTCTGCGATAAATATCCCGTGTAATCCGCAACAGCGCGTCGCGGTCTTGCTGTGGCACGTGGGCAAAAAAATCGGTCGACTGCGCCTTAACGATACCGCGCACCTTTTCTGCCAGCGCATGCCCGGATGACGTGATGTACAGACCAAAGGCGCGCCGCTCATCAGCTGTTTCACGCTTTGTAATCAGTTCGTTTCGGATCAGCTGGGTGATAATCCGGCTGATGCTGGGTCTGTCGCGCAGGGTGGCCTCGGCGATCGCCGAGGCGCGAATACCCGGATGCGAGTCGATCAACAATAGCGTCGTGATCTTGCCAGTGCCGCGCGCAACTTCCAGATGCGCCAACCGCGCATCCAGATCGGCGGAAAGCGCATAGTTAGCAGAGCGGACATAGAAGCTGATCAGATCTTCGAGACAGTCCAAATCGTCCACGGCTAAGGACGCTAGGCTGCCATTCGTCGCTTTGGCCGACTTCATATCATCCATGAAAATCTCCATAAGAGTAAGCTGACACTAAGTCAGTTGCGATTCGCAACAATTGTTTTTTAAAATGGAGTGTATCCCCTGAGCATACCGATGATCTGCGGTTGACCATATCGCTTCATGGAGTGCCCCCATCGGGTGGTCCAGTTTGAATGTTAATGCATGGTCGGTCTTTGGTCTATCGGTACGACGCTTTTTGGCGCTGGCGGGCGGTAACCCAAAGCGCTGTGCGGCCTGACCGTATTGTAGTGACGGCGCCATC
>JAGXGX010000182.1 GCA_024636515.1 Roseovarius sp. | reverse complement strand
TTCGCACAAGCACCCGCGCGCCGCGCGGCCTTGCAATTCATTCACCCCCCAAACAGACAAGAACTGGAGTCTTTCCATGACCGAAGTAAAATCGGGCGATACCGTCCACATCCATTACACTGGCACGCTGACCGACGGCACTGTCTTTGACAGCAGCGACGGGCGCGACCCGCTGGCATTCGAGGTAGGCTCGGGCCAGATTATTCCCGGCCTTGATACAGCTATTCCCGGCATGACTATCGGCGACAAAAAGACCGTCGAAGTGCCCGCCGATCAAGCCTACGGCGCGGTTGATCCCAATGCACGCCAGCAGGTACCGCGCGAAGGTATCCCGGCGGATATCCCGCTGGAAGCCGGCACGCAGTTGCAAGTACAGACCGAAAACGGTCAGGTGCTGCCTGTGACCGTTCTGGAAGTTACCGAGGAGCACGTCACACTGGATGCCAACCACGCTCTGGCGGGCAAGGATCTGACATTTGATATCGAACTGGTCGCAGTTAGCTAAGGCTGGTGCCAGAGGCGATTTTAAAGAGGCTCCGAAGGTAACTTCGGGGCCTTTTTTTATATCTTTAGCAGCACAGCCCCGGCACGGCCCGGCGTCATGACCGCCTCATGTGCCTTTGCGCAATCCTCTAGGGGATAGACCATGTCGATAGTGGGGTTCAGCGCGCCTTCGGTCAGCGCGGAATGCAAACGCGCGATGATCTGGTCGCGCTGATCCTGCGGTAGCAGATAGATCAAGGTGATATCCAGCTTCAGCGCCTTGAAGAGGAACGCACCGAATGGCAGCGCGGGCGTCATATCTTTGCCTGATCCATAGGCCGCAATGGTGCCCAGCGGTTTCATCACGTCGCCTAGCAGCGCGGCATTAATGCCAAACTCCACTTCGATGGCGCGGTCTATGCCGCCCGAGGCGTCATTGATCTTGGCCGCCAGATCGGGGTCTGAGTAATTGAACACCGCGTCAGCGCCAGCGCCGTGCACCCGGTCCATGCTGGACTTGCTACACGTGGCAAACACCCGCGCGCCGCCCCATTTGGCCAGTTGCACGGCATTGTGGCCGACCGCGCCCGCGCCGCCGCTAACCAGCAAGGTCTGGCCCGTTACGTCGCCGCCGCCAAAGACCGTTTGCGCGGCTGTCAATCCGGGGATACCCAGCGCGGCGCCAATCTGGGGGTCTATGCCATCCGGCAGTGCCACTGCCTGAGCGGCGGGCAGGCAGATATACTCGGCCGCCGTTCCATCCGCGCGCTGCCATGCGCCATTCCAGATCCAGACGGGTTGGCCCACGCGCGCGGCGTCCACACCATCCCCGACAGCGTCAATCAAGCCAGAGCCGTCGGAATGGGGAATCACGCGATCATAGGGCGGCTTGGTCACGCCGGGGCGGGTGCCACTGCGCGCCTTGGCATCCGATGGGTTCACGCCCGAAAACTGCACTTTGACGCGCACTTCGCCGGGGGCGGGTTGCGGGGTGCCCACCTCGCCCAGCTCAATCACATCGGCGGCGGGGCCAAAGCGGCTATAAAAGGCGGCGCGCATCAGCTGCGGCGACGCAGGCGGATCACGACATCAACCGAAGCGATTTCCGCGCCATCAGGGGCGGCAGGCAGACGCGTTATCTCTAGCTGGTCGGCGGGCGCATCGCTAAGGCGGCACTCGTCCTCCCAGTAGAAATGCGGGTGATCGTGGGTATTGGTGTCGAAATAGGATTTAGTCCCATCGACCAAAACCTCCTGCATCAGACCAACCTCGCAGAAGGCGCGCAGCGTATTGTAGACAGTGGCGAGCGAAACGCTCTCGCCGCATTTTTGAACATCTGCGAACAGGCTCTCGGCGGTGACGTGGCGGTGCTGGCCGTCGCCGATGAGCAGGCTGGCAAGCGCAACGCGTTGGCGCGTCGGGCGAAGGCCCGCACCTGACAGCCAATCGGTGCCGCGCTGTTCTGATGTGGGGTGAGGGGATGCTGGTCGTGTCATGTGCTACCTGCGACTTACTCTCATTCGGGCCTTTATACGGCGGTTTTCCCCGAGAATTCAAATGAAAACCCCGGGCGCGGGTTTTGCCTGTACCTACTGCGCGGCTAAGGTACCGTCACCAGCCGCCCTGCGGGCTTGCAAGCGCGCGCAGACGGATGCTAGAGGATATGGCGCAAAGCGGGGCAATGACCATAGCGCCCCGCAGTATCCATCACGAGGGGGAGCTCCTGAATGGCTGACTATCCGACGCAATTCGCAAAAGAAGACCTGCTGAAATGCGCCCGAGGCGAGCTATTCGGCCCCGGCAACGCGCAATTGCCCGAGCCGCCCATGCTGATGATGGACCGTATTACGGACGTCTCTGGCGATGGCGGCGCACATGGCAAGGGCCACATCACCGCCGAATTCGATATCACGCCGGACCTGTGGTTTTTTGAATGCCATTTTCCTGGCAACCCGATCATGCCCGGGTGCCTTGGCCTTGATGGTCTGTGGCAATTGACGGGCTTTAACCTTGGCTGGCGCGGCTGGCAGGGGCGCGGCTATGCGCTGGGCGTGGGCGAGGTCAAGCTGACGGGCATGGTGCGCCCGGATCGCAAGATGCTGACCTACAAGATAGATTTCACCAAGGCGATCCAGACCCGGCGCCTGACCATGGGCGTCGCCGATGGCATCGTCGAGGCAGATGGCGAAGTGATCTATATGGTCAAGGACATGAAGGTCGCGCTCAGCGAAAGCTAGGCGCCGCGCCGCCCTGATCTTTGCCACGCGAGCGCCGCGAACGGGTTGCGTCCACTGGCCTCGCTGGCCTAAAGATAAGTTGCAACATCTAGGGAGTGCGCCATGCGCCGCGTCGTCGTTACAGGGATGGGGATCGTCTCTTCCATTGGCAACAGTGCGGATGAGGTGCTGGCTTCGCTGAAAGCAGGGCGATCCGGCATCACCGCGAATGAGGAAATGGCCGAGCACGGCTTTCGCAGTCGGGTCGCGGGGGCGATCAAGCTCGTCGTGTCCGAGCATGTGGACAAGCGCGCTCTGCGCTTCATGGGGCCGGGCGCTGCCTATGCCCATATCGCCATGGAGCAGGCCATCAAGGATGCCGGGCTGGAACCATCTGACGTGATTAACCCGATGACCGGCCTCATCGCTGGATCGGGCGGGCCGTCGACCAGCGCGCTGTTTGCCGCGCACCAGACCGTGCTGAAAACTGGCGCGACCAAGCGGATCGGGCCATTTGCCGTGCCAAAATGCATGTCGTCAACGGTCAGCGCGAACCTTGCCACTGCGCACCAGATCAAGGGCATGAACTTCTCGATAACTTCGGCCTGTTCGACCTCGCTGCATTGCATCGGCATGGCTGCGCAGCAGATCGCGCTGGGCAATCAGGACGTGATGTTCGGCGGAGGCGGCGAGGAGCTGGACTGGACGCTATCCTGCCTATTCGATGCGATGGGCGCGATGTCATCCAAGTATAACGACACACCGGACAAGGCGTCGCGCGCATTCGATGCGGGCCGCGACGGATTTGTCATTTCGGGCGGCGGCGCGATGTTGGTGCTGGAGGCGCTGGAGCATGCAGAGGCGCGCGGCGCGAAGATCTACGCAGAAGTCACTGGTTTTGCTGCCACATCCGACGGCGCCGACATGGTCGCACCCTCAGGCGAAGGCGGCGAGCGCGCAATGCGCGGGGCACTGCGCACGCTGGGCGAGGACCGCAAGGTCAGCTATATCAACGCGCATGGCACGTCGACGCCAGTGGGCGACATAGGCGAGGTTGAGGCGGTGCGCCGCGTGTTCGGGCAGGGGTCCACACCGCCCATCAGCTCCACCAAGTCGATGACGGGCCACAGCCAGGGCGCAACTGGTGCGCAGGAGGCGATTTATTGCCTGCTGGCGTTGGAGAACGACTTTATCATCCCGTCGATCAATGTTGAAAACCTGGACCCGGCGCTGGATCCGGCCGAGGTGGCGACGGTCCGCGTTGATAATGCGGGCCTCGATACGGTGATGACCAACTCCTTCGGCTTCGGCGGCACCAACGGCTCCATGCTTCTCAGCAAATTTCACGGATAGGCACGCATGACACACACACCCGACCAGCCGACCGCAGCCCTGCCCATGCAGGGAAAACGCGGGCTTATCATGGGCGTGGCCAACGACCGCTCGATTGCGTGGGGCATCGCCAAGGCGATGCATGCTGCCGGCGCGGAGCTGGCGTTTACCCATCAAGGCGAGGCATTTGGCAAGCGGCTGGAGCCGCTGGCCGCCTCGGTCGGGTCCGATTTCATGGTCGATGTGGATGTGACCGACGATGCGTCGCTTGATGCGGCTTTCGACGCACTGGGAAAACGCTGGCCGACGATTGACTTCGTCGTGCATGCTATTGCTTTTTCAGATAAATCAGAGCTGACGGGTCGTATCTTGAACACCAGCCGGGCGAACTTTAAACATTCGCTCGATATCTCGTGCTACAGCTTTATCGATGTGGCGCGGCGCGCGCACCCGATGATGATAGAGAATGGCGGCACGCTGCTGACGCTGACCTATCAGGGCAGCAACCGCGTGGTGCCCAGCTATAATGTGATGGGCGTGGCCAAGGCCGCGCTTGAGTCGACCACGCGCTATCTGGCGAATGACCTTGGGCCAGACGGTATTCGCGTTAATGCCATATCGCCCGGCCCGATGAAGACGCTGGCTGGCGCGGCCATTGGCGGCGCGCGGCGCACTTACAAACATACTGGCATGAACGCGCCCCTGCGCGAAAATGCGACGCTGGAGGCAGTGGGCGGCACGGCGGTCTACCTTGCCTCAGATGCGGGCGCCTGCACTACGGGCGAGATTATCCGCGTCGATGGTGGCTTTCACGTGCTGGGAATGCCGCAGGCCGACAACCTATAAACTGCGCGGCGCCCTACGGATGCTTATAGCTAGGAACGTGGCCGTCAAAACCACTGGCCCGGCTCCATCAAGCCGAGGTCCAGCAGCTGCCGCGAATGCCATTCGAACTGGGCCGAATTGTGCCATTTGAACGTGGGGATATCGAAGGTTGAGCCGGGATTGCGTTTTAGCGCCTTGGCGGTGCGAAAGGATGCAATGGCTGCGGTCAGATTGTTATGCCACGGGCAGGCGTAGGTATTGTATTCTTCGTCGCTAAAGATGTGGCCCTCTAGCAATTTCAGACCTTCCTTCGTCCGAAAAATGGCGATGCGGTCGATATTGCGGCGCGGGGCCGGAATATGCTCCTCATAGCGCCAGCGCAGGCCGCCAAAGAAATCGAGCTGCCTGTCCTTGGGGTGACCGTTATCATCCGCGTTCGCGCGGGCGAGGGCGTAGTAGCCCGACTTGTCCAGCCATGCATCCTCTAGCGTGACGGCGCTGGGGTACTTGTCCAAATCGCCAGCATAGACGTCAACGACATAAGTCAGCATTGCATCGCGCCGCTCTTCGGCGTGATAGGTTAGCATTTCGCCGATGCTGCGCGTCTCGCAGAACGGATAGAACAGGTATTCGGAGTTAAAGCAGTAATAGATCCACGTGCCCGCAGGTGCCGCCGTGATCATCGCGTTGATCGCCTCCACATGCCCAGCGACCGCGAGGTCGTGATCGACGCGAACCACTTGGGCCGCGACATCGCCGGGTAGCGCGAAACTAGTCGGCATAAACGCGATGACGGAGACAAAGCCAAGGCTGAGGTGGTGGCGCAGGGTCGTGTCCAGCTCAACCTCGTCCTCGGCAAAGATCGCGGCAATGGGCCCCTTAGCCAAAGATACCGCGCCTTTTGCGCATAGATCCTGCACTGATGTGTGATGCATTCTGCTCTTTCGTCTTTTTTCGGCAGACTCGGACAATTCGCCGCGCATTGCAAGCCGTGCCCGCTATGATATAGGCACGCATCATCACTCAGGCATATGCGGAGGGCCGGACATGGCAGAGCCTAAGAAGCTCTACATCAAGACATATGGATGTCAGATGAACGTGTACGACAGCGAGCGTATGGCCGAGGCCATGGGCGGTGTGGGCTATACCGAAGTGGCCACAGCCGCCGAGGCCGACATGATCTTGCTCAACACTTGCCACATCCGCGAGAAGGCCGCCGAGAAGGTATATTCCGAGCTGGGCCGGTTCCGGGGCCTCAAGGATGCCAATCCCGATCTGAAGATCGGTGTCGCGGGCTGCGTCGCGCAGGCCGAGGGCGCCGAAATAATGCGCCGCCAGCCACTGGTCGACTTGGTCGTTGGCCCCCAAAGCTATCACCGCCTGCCCGAGATGGAGGCGAAGGTGCGCGCAGGCGGCACCGCGCTGGACACAGATTTCCCCGAAGAGGACAAATTCGAGCTGCTGAAAAGCCGCCCCAAAGCCCGGCGCGCACCAGCGGCGTTTTTGACCGTGCAAGAGGGCTGTGACAAGTTCTGCGCCTTTTGCGTTGTACCCTACACGCGCGGCGCCGAATTCAGCCGCCCTGCGCAGCGTATCATCGACGAGGCCAAAGATCTGGTCGAGCGCGGCGTGCGCGAGATCACCCTGCTCGGCCAGAACGTAAATGCCTACCACGGTGCAGGCCCAAAGGGCGGCGACTGGACACTGGCGCAGCTGATCTGGGCCTTGGCCGAGGTGGACGGGCTGGAGCGTATCCGGTTTACCACCAGCCACCCCAATGACATGGGCGATGACTTGATCGAGGCGCACAGAGATTGCGCCAAGCTGATGCCATACCTGCATTTGCCGGTGCAATCGGGCAGCGACCGCATCCTGAAACGGATGAACCGCAGCCATACCAGCGATAGCTACATCCGCCTGATCGAGCGTATTCGTGCCGCGCGGCCTGATCTGCTGCTGTCTGGCGATTTCATCGTCGGCTTCCCTGAGGAGACCGAAGAGGACTTCCGTGCCACCCTGCAACTGATCGAGGAGGTCCGGTATGGTCAGGCCTACTCGTTCAAATATTCGACCCGCCCCGGCACCCCCGCCGCAGAGCGCGTCCAAGTGGACGCCGATGAGGCCAGCGAGCGCCTGCGCCGCCTGCAAACCCTGCTAACCAGCCAACAGCGCGAGATCCAAGAGAGCATGGTAGGCCGCGAGGTCGACGTTCTGCTGGAGCGGGCAGGGCGCCTGACCGGCCAGATGGTCGGCAAGTCGCAGTATTTGCACGCGGTACATGTCACCGCGCCTGACGCTGCGCCGGGTGATATGGTGCGTGTGCGCGTGGCGGAATCGGTCACCAATTCGCTCGGCGGCGTGCTAATCTGAGGACGGACCGCACGCGCCTCGCCCGATGTTGCCCGTCTCTGGCCTACCCCCAGCATGTAGTGCACTCTCGGTCCATGACCCACGACACTTGGCCCGGCAGCGCTAAGTTGCGCCGTATTTACACTTCACAGAATCGGCAAAGCTGCTAAGGTCTCAGGCATATCAAGTGTTTGAGGGATGCAATTTTTCGGCATCTGTCAGGCGGGGGAACAGTGAAAGGATGTTGGTAGTGACCGGATTACTTCAAAGGTCGGTCCGCAAGGTGATGGGCGCATGTGCCGCCGTCGCTTTGGGCGGGGCTGTCGCAGTGGCGGGCGCTCTTACGGGGGGCGCTGCTATCGCCCAGCAGACCGTTGTGGGCGAGGCATACATTCCGACCATCTGGGTCGATCCGGACGGGTGCGAGCACTGGGTCATGGACGACGGCACGGAAGGCTACATGTCGCCCCATACGAACCGTCAGGGTATTCCGGTCTGCCGCCGGGGCAATGTCTGCGGCGTGATGAACAGCGATCAGTTGTTCCGTACAGACAGTGCCAACATCAATGCACGCGGACGCCAGCATCTAGTGAATTTCTTTCGCCAGACGGGCGCTGTCTCGTACATTATCACAGGCCACACCGACAGTCGCGCCTCGGATGAATATAACATGGACCTGTCGCTACGCCGGGCAAAGTCGGTTGCGCGCCTCGCGCAGCAAAGCGGTGTGCGCATCGCAGATGTGCGCGGCTATGGCGAGCGTATGCCAAAGGCGCCCAACAATACGGCCGCCGGGATGCAGCAAAATCGCCGCGTCGAAATCATCTGCATACGCTGAGGGGAGTGATCAATGAAAAGCGCTAAAATTATCGCCGTTCTGTGCGCGGCTTTGGTCCTCGCGGCCTGCGACGTACCCAAGCAGAACAAGACCGTGGACCGCGGCTTTGACAGCAAGCATCTGAGCCAGCTCAAGGCCGGGGTCTGGATCGATCCCAACGGCTGCGATCACTGGATCATCGATGATGGAGTCGAGGGCTATCTGTCCGCGCGTCTGGACAAGTATGGCAAGCCTGTCTGCTCGGGGATCGCACCGCCAAATACGGCGACCGGCGCCTACAAGAGCGGCTCGCCTGTCAGCGATACTATCTGATCGGGATAGCAAGATAACTGGATGGACCGCGTGCCGAATGGTGCGCGGTCTATTCCGTTTTAATGCACGCTATGCGGTTTCACGCCGCAGGAGGTCGATCACGCCTTGCACGCGGCGCGCCAAATTGGCACCATCGCCAAGACATGTACGCACTCATGCATACCGGAGACTTTATTGGCCAGCACGAACGCGCCCGGCGCCCCCCAAGATGGCGATCTGCATCAACAGACCGTAGAATTCCCCGACAACTTTCTGCTGATTGATCTGTGCGGCGAACATGACCGCAATCTGGCCAAGATTGAGAATGCGTTGAGCGTCCAAATTGTACGGCGCGGCAATCTGCTTGCTGTGCATGGCGATGAGGCAGAGGTTGCAGACGCAGTGCAGGTTCTGAATTCGCTCTACCTGCGGCTCGAGGGCGGCAAAGAAGTCACTGACGGCGATATTGACCGTGAGTTGCGCATGGGCCCCGGCACCGACACGGCACCTGATCCCGATCATCAGCTTGAAATGTTCAAGGGCGGACGGGTCGAAATTAAGACCCGCAAGAAGCTTGTCGAGCCGCGCACAGAGGCGCAGAAGGCCTACGTGCAGTCCCTCTTTGAGAAGGAACTGGCCTTTGGCATCGGCCCTGCCGGCACAGGCAAGACCTATCTGGCCGTCGCCGTCGGTGTGTCGATGTTTATCGAAGGGCACGTGGACAAGATCATCCTGTCGCGCCCCGCTGTCGAGGCGGGCGAAAAGCTGGGTTATCTTCCCGGCGACATGAAGGACAAGGTCGATCCCTACATGCAGCCGCTTTATGATGCGCTGAACGACTTTCTGCCGGGCAAGCAGCTGGCCAAACTGATCGAGGACAAGAAGATTGAGATCGCACCGCTGGCCTTTATGCGGGGTCGCACGTTGTCGCGCGCGTTTGTCGTGCTGGACGAGGCGCAGAATGCGACCACCATGCAGATGAAGATGTTTTTGACCCGTCTGGGCCAAGGCAGCCGCATGGTGGTGACGGGCGATCGTACCCAGATTGACCTTCCGCGCGGCGTGCCTTCGGGCCTGCATGACGCCGAACGGTTGCTCAGCACGATCCCCAAGATTGGATTCAATTACTTCACCTCCAAGGACGTGGTGCGCCACCCGTTGGTCGCGGCCATCATCGAGGCATATGAGGCCGATGGCTGAGCTAGGCAAATCGCGAGGCAGCCCATGGTGATCGACGTCATGATCGAAGAGGCCCGCTGGCGCGCGCTGGACTTAGATGCGCTGGCGACGCGCGCAGCAGAGGCGACATTAGCGCATCTGGGGCTGAATACGGCTAATTTCGAGATTAGCCTGCTAGCCTGCAATGATGCGCGCATTGCTGCCCTGAACGAGGATTTTCGCGGCAAGCCGCAGCCGACAAATGTGCTGAGCTGGCCCAGTGTCGAGCGCGGCGCGAACCGTGCCGGCGATCCTCCTGCGCTGCCGCGCCCCGGCGATGATCCCGAGTTGGGCGATATTGCAATCGCCTATGGCACCTGCGCCGCCGAGGCGGAAGCGGGCGAAAAACCGCTGGCCGATCACGCCTCGCATCTGATCGTCCATGCGGTGCTGCATCTATTGGGCTATGACCATGTGCGTGACCCCGATGCCACGCTAATGGAGGCATGCGAGGTTGCCATCCTTGGCAAACTGGGCATAGCTGACCCATATTGATCTCATAGGCTCGCGCGACTACGTGCAGGCAAGTAAATGTATTTGGAAAACGGAACAATGGACGACAGTAGCGACGGCCCCGGTAGCTCATCGGATAGCTCTTCTAGAGCAGCGCTTGGCGCGCAGCCCGAAAGGGTCGAAGAGGACGACGAGAATAATGGCTTTTTCCGGCGCATTTTCGGAGCGTTTTCCTCAAACGAACAGGACGAAATCGTTGATCACGCTGATGTGGAGTCGCAGGCGCGCAATGCGCGTGGTCTGATCAATCTGCGCGACAAAGTGGTCGAGGATGTCGCGATCCCCAAGGCCGATATCGTGTCTATCCCGTCGACCATCACCCAAGGCGAGTTGGTACATGTCTTTCGCGATAGCGGCATGACGCGCCTGCCTGTTTATGAGGGCACGCTGGATTCGCCCATCGGGTTCGTCCATCTCAAGGATTTTGCACTGCGCCACGGCTTTAACGGCGACGCCGAGGATGCGTTTTCGCTGGCTGATATGCTGCGCCCGCTGCTGTATGTGCCGCCCTCTATGCGGATTGGTGTCCTGCTGCAAAAAATGCAGAGCGATCGGCGGCACATGGCGCTGGTCATTGATGAATATGGCGGCGTCGATGGCCTTGTGACGATCGAGGACCTGATTGAGCAGGTGCTGGGCGAGATCGAGGACGAGCATGACATCGGCGAGGATGATTACTGGACCGAGGAAAAGCCGGGCTGCTACATCGCACTGGCCAAGACCCCGCTGGAGGAATTCGAGGCCCAGATCGGCCAATCGCTGACCGATGTGGACGATGTCGACGAGGAAGAGATCGACACGCTAGGCGGGCTGGTTTTCATGCTGCTGGGGCGAGTCCCGGTGCGCGGCGAGGTGGTCGAGCATCCGGGCGGCACGGTATTCGAAGTGATGGAGGCCGATCCACGCCGGATCAAGCGCCTGCGCGTGCGCGTTCCCTATGCCGGGGCGCATGCCTGATTTACCTGTAGATCCCGCCGCGTGGCTGGGTAGGCGGCCTTTGTGGATCGCCGCGCTCATCGCTTTTGCGTTGGGTGCGGTGGCGGCACTGGGGCAGGCGCCTTGGTCGCTCTGGCCGCTGTCGGTGTTGGCGTTTGCAGGCCTTTTTTCGTGCTACCTATCGGCGGGGTCCGTGCGCCGCGCCGCTTGGATCGGGCTTGCGGCCGGGGCGGGGTATTTCGCCGTCGCGCTTAGCTGGATCGTCGAGCCGTTTTTAATCGATGCCCCGCGCCACGGCTGGATGGCCCCTTTCGCGCTGATATTCGCCTCGATCGGTTTCGCCCTGTTTTGGGCGGGCGCGCAGATGGCGGCGCGCGCGCTGCAGGGCAACGCTCTGGTCTGGGCCAGCATGCTCACGCTGTCCGAGGCGCTGCGCGGCTGGCTCTTTACCGGGTTTCCGTGGGCGCAGCCGGGGCATGGCTGGATATCCACCCCCATGCTGCATTGGGCCGCGATTGGTGGCGCGCTGCCGCTGACGTTTGCGATGCTGATCGCGGGCGCAGGGCTATGGCATCTGGTGATGGGCCGCCGGGTGATAGGTGCGGCGGCACTGGTCGTTATCGTCGCCATGTTCCTAGCAGGGCCGTTCATCGCACAAGCGCCGCAGATGCCAAAGGATGCCCCGATTGTCCGCCTCGTTCAGCCAAATGTGCCGCAGGAGCAAAAGTGGGATCGCGAATGGATGGCCTTCCACTTTGACCGCCAGATGACATTTACCGCCGCAGGTGCGCCGCCTGATTTGATTGTCTGGCCAGAAACCGCGCTTCCGGTGCTACTGAACCAAGCTGATGCGGTACTGGCGCAAGTTGCAGACGCCGCGCGCGGCACGCCTGTCGTGCTGGGCGTGCAACGCGCTGATGATGCGCGCTACTATAATTCACTGATCGTGCTGGATGGGCAGGGACGGCAGGCGGCGCTATATGACAAGCATCATTTGGTGCCCTTCGGAGAGTATGTGCCGATGGGCAACTTTTTGGCGCGCTTTGGCATTCGCGGCCTCGCGCAGCAAGGCGGTTATGGCTATTCTGCGGGACCGGGGCCTCAGGTGATCGACATGGGCGCACTGGGCCGCGCGCTGCCGCTGATCTGCTACGAGGGCGTTTTTGCGCGCGATGTGTCGGGGGCGCCGGGGCGCGCAGATTTCTTGTTGCTCATCACCAACGACGCTTGGTTCGGGCAGGTATCCGGGCCGTATCAGCACCTTGCCCAAGCGCGTTTGCGTAGCGCCGAGCAGGGGCTGCCGATGATCCGCGCGGCCAATACCGGTGTCTCGGCAATGATCGACGCGGCCGGGCGCATCACGGCGCAAATTCCACTGGGCCAAGCGGGCTATCTGGACGCGCCGCTGCCGCCGCCGGGCGTGCCGACGCTCTACTCACGCAGCGGTGATCTGCCAGCGCTGTTGCTGCTTTTGCTGGCCATAATCGTGCCCACAGGGATGCACAGGCGCAAAAACGCACGGACCGCCCGCCGTTAGAGATTGACCTTTTGCCGCAGCGCGGTCTAGTCACAGCAGCACCCTTCGCAACGGCTTCCTGGCGCGGCGGGTTATCATAATGGAGCATTTTCTATGTCACGACAGAATTACACACTGACCTCCGAGTCCGTCTCGGAAGGGCATCCCGACAAGGTGTGCGACCGGATCTCCGACGCGATCTTGGACGCGTTCCTGACAGAGGAGCCGGAGGCGCGCGTCGCCGCCGAAACCTTTGCCACCACGAACCGCGTCATCATCGGCGGCGAGGTGGGCCTGTCGGATCAGGGAAAGCTGACCGAGTGGAAAGACCGCATGG
>JAGXGX010000181.1 GCA_024636515.1 Roseovarius sp. | reverse complement strand
CTCTTCGGCCAGCTTGTTCGCCTCCGCGGTCGACATACCTTTCAGCATCTTGGGTGCCAACGTGATGTTGTCGCGCACGTTCAGATGCGGAAAGAGGTTAAAGTGTTGGAACACCATGCCAATATCCTGGCGCACCTGATTGACGTGCTTTTCATACTTGCGGTGGGGCAGCTTCTTGTTGATCTGCACGCCTTCCAGCCAGACCTCGCCGGAACTTAGCGGATCCAGCTCGTTTATCGCGCGCAGCAGCGTGGATTTGCCCGACCCGGAAGGGCCGATAATGGCCACGATCTGGCCGCGCTCGACGGTCAGGTTGATGTCTTTGAGAACCTCCAGTGAGCCAAAGCTTTTGGCGGCGTGGCGGATATCGACGAAGGGGGTATCGCTCATGGGAGACTCCTTAGCGCGAGGCCGCGATGCGGCGCTCGAGGCGACGCAATCCGGCCTCAAGGCACAGGTTGATGACATAATAGCAGGCGGCGGCGGCGATATAGAATTCGAACGGGCGATAGGTGCGACTGATCGCTTGCTGCGCAGCCAGCGTCAGTTCGGCCACGCCAATGACCGACACCAGCGCGCTATCTTTAAGCAGCGCGATCATGTTGTTGCCCATGGGCGGGATCACAGCGCGCACCGCCTGCGGTATCACAATCCGGCGCAGTGTCTGGCCGCGCGACAAGCCCAACGTGCGCGCGCCCTCATACTGGCCCTTGTCGACCGACAAGATCGACGCCTGTATCAGTTCGGAATTATAGACCGCAAAGTGCAGGCCAAGGCCGATGACACCGGCAATAAAGGCCGGCAAGTCGATGCCAATCTCGATCAGTCCGAAATAAATGAGGAAGAGTTGCAGCAGCAGCGGCGTGCCCATGAAGAGCCACGCAAAAAGCCGAAACGGCAGGCGGATCACCCAATGGCCATAAAGCGCGATAACCGCGAACATGATTCCGCCAAAGAAACTGAGCAGCCCCGCGCCGATAGTGATGGCGACTGTCCACCCCATGCCCAGCAAAAGCACGCCGAAATAGTCGGGGACGACGGTGAAATCAAGACCCATGACGGCCTCCTATCTGGTGGATGCGCGCGCTCATACGATCTGCGCCCGTCGGTCGAGCCACTTGATGCCCATCCCAACCGCGTAGATGATGATCATGTAAAGGATGCCCGCCAGCAGGAACATCTCGAACGGCTTGTACGTCGATCCGATGAAGCGCTGCGCAGTATATGTCAGCTCGATTACCGAAATCGGCGCGACCAGCGCTGTGCCCTTGATCAGCGCGTTTATATTCACGCCAAGCGGGCGGATCATCATGCGCGCTGCCTGCGGCAGGATCACCTTTCGCATCGTCTGTGCGCGGCTCATCCCCAAAGTGCGCGATGCCTCGGTCTGGCCCTTGTCGACGGATATGATCGCGCCGCGGATCGTCTCGGTCATGTAGGCGCCGATATTGACGCCCAGCGCGATGGTGCCGGCGGAGAAACTATCCAGATTGATACCAATCTGAGGGCCGCCGAAGTAGAGGATGAATATCTGGATCAGCGCGGGCGTGCCGCGAAACAGGCTGACATAGGTGGCCGCCAGCCAGCGGATCGGCGCCAGCCGCGACAGACGCGCCATTGCGCCCAGCGTGCCGCAGGCGAGGCCCAGAAGGCAGGTGAGCACCGATAGCTGCACCGTGACGTAAGCCGCCTCGATGAAGAACGGGTAAACACGCAGCATCAGGTCGAAATCCAAGGGCGGTCTCCTCGTGTCAGGGGGGCGAATGCCCTCAGTGGTGGTCTATGCGCTCAAGTATCGGGAGCGCGCGGATCTCGCGGATGAGGGCGGTTGTCTCTTCGATAGCCGCCTTCAGGAATTTCTCGCCGTTCTCGGCTGTGGCGACGGTAGGATCGCCCATCGTGCCTTCGGGCGACACCTCGGACCACCAGCGCATCAGCATCGCGCCGCCGCCCTTGCCCGCCAAATCGAGGTTAAAGAATTTCGATTCCGGGTCGTGCAGGTTCTGCACGCTTGCGCGGCTCAGGTCCACCCGCTTAGGGTTCAGGTGCATATACATGGCCGCCTCGAATTCGCCCGCATGTGCAATCCCGCCCAAGTCTGAGCTGCGGATTTCATTAATCCTGTCACTCATCAGGTTCCAGTAGGAGGCCGATACGCAGATAATGCCCGTCTCGATCACCGTCTTGCGCGCGGCCAGATCCAGTACCGGATGGTTTGATCCGTGCGAGTTCAGCAGTAGGATGCGGCGAAAGCCGTGATGTGCCAGCGACTTGGTAACATCGGTGACAAATGCGATCAACGTTTCGGGCTGAATCCAGATAACGCCGGGAAAATCCTTGTGATGCTCGTTAAAGCCGTAAGGAATAGGCGGCATGACAAACACTTCGTCCGGCGCGGCCTTGGCCACCCCTTCGGCTACCGCCATGCCCAGCACGGTATCGGTATCCAGCGGCATGTGCGGGCCGTGATCCTCGGTCGCGGATACAGACAGGATGACGACGCGGTCCTTATCGGCATCGCGCACGTCCTCCCAAGTCAGATGTCCGTATGTCGTGGTCACGCGCCCTGCCCCCAAAGATGTGTCAGGCCTGCCGGTTAATCCGGCAGGCCCGCGCGTTTCGTGGCAATTAGCGGATGTCGCCGCCGACCCACTCGTTCGCGATTTCCATGTAGGTGCCGTCCTCCATCATGTCGTCCAGCGCCTTTTGCATGGCGGCGGCCAAGTCAGGGTTGTTCTCGCGGATGGCGATTCCCGCGCCGACAGGCTCGGCCGATGGATCCTTGATCTCTGCCAAATCATATTGGCCGCTCTTCATAGCGAGGATCACCGGGATCGAATCGTTTACGATTGCATCCACGCGGCCATTGGTCAGTTCCAGCAGCAGCTCGGGCAGGCCCTTGTATGTCTTGAGGGTGTAGCCCTGATCACGCGCCCACTGCTCGTGCGTCTCGCCCAGCGTCACACCGACGACGGCATCATCGAGACCCTCAACCGTGGTCAGGTCCGAACCTGCGACAGTAAAAATCGCCCGGCTGGTAGTGTAATAGGGTCCGACGAAATCGATGACCTTGTCACGCTCTTCGGTAATCGACATGGAGCCAACAACCGCGTCGTACTTGTTAGCGATCAGGCCACCGATGATGCCGTCCCACGCAGTGGTGACGATCTCGGTCTCAAGGCCCATACGCTTGGCAATCTCGGTGCCGATCGCAGGGTCAAAGCCGACGACCTCGTTCTTTTCGTTGACGAAGTTGAAGGGCGGGTACTGCCCTGTCATGGCGATTTTCAGAACGCCGCGCTCCTTGATGCCTTCCAGCTCATCGGCGGCAACGGGGCCTGCGATGAGGGCAACGGCGGCAAGCGCCGTGGCGCCCAGGAACGTCCGGCGGATCATGCTTGTTGATTTGGTCATGTTTTGGTTTCTCCCTTGTTTATGTCGCTCTGGGCTGCGCGGGTAGCCTACGGCGTAGCGCACAGGCCCCGCCCCAGCGGCCCAGTTCGTCGAAATGTTTGCATGGCAGCCAATCATCGTGCAAATAAATAAATGAAATTCTCAGGATTGACAAAATCTATGACCCGCCCTTACGCGCAGCGCTTCGCTTGGAATCTGGACTGGAACCTTCTGCGTACCTTTATGGTGCTGGTCGATGAAGGCGGAATTACGCCCGCCGCGACGTTTCTGGGTCTGAAACAGCCTACCATATCATCGGCGCTCAAGCGGCTTGAGGCGCAGGTGGGCCAGCGCCTGATCAACCGATCGTCGACGCATTTCAGCGTAACGCCCTTGGGCGAGGTACTGTATCGCGAGGCATGCACGATCTTTGGTACGGTCATGCAGCTTCCTACGCTGCTGGATGCGGCAGAGGGCAAGGTGACCGGCCATGTCGCCATCGCGCTGGCCAGCCACGTCGCCAGCCGCCACCTTGATGCGGTGCTGGAGCGGTTCAATGCCGCGCATCCCGACGTGACCTACAGCATGTCCATCGCCGAAAGCGAGGAGGTCATCGGGCGCGTCGCGCATAACCGCGTGTCCTTTGGCGTTTGCCTCGTGTCGCATCCCGCCGCCGCGCTGGATTACCGAGTGCTCTACCGCGAATATTTCGGCCATTATTGCGGGCCAAGTCATCACCTCTTTGGCAAGGTGGGGCTAAAGCTACGCGATCTGCGCGGCGAGCAGGCGGTATCGTTTCAGACAGATACAGCCACCGGGCCACTATTCGAGCTGGCGCGCCTGCGCCAGAAGGCTGAAATGCGCCTTGATCTAAAGGGCGTATCGTCCAGCCTATCGGAGGTGCGGCGCCTGATCATGACTAATGTGGGTATCGGCGCCCTGCCTGTCCACGTCGCCGCGCCCGATGTCGCGGCGGGGCGCCTCTGGCAATTGCCGCCCAAGACAGATTTGCCTGCGATCGACATTCAAATGGTGTCCAATCCTGCCCGTACGCTAAACCGGGCCGAGGCGGCGCTGACCGATATGTTAATCGCCGAGATTGCCGAGGTTCCGCTTAGTCAGCGTTCTTATTCTTAGGCGCCATTTTGAGGCCGGGGTACTGCCGCCCGCTATCTCACCCCGTTGACACTGCGCACGCCTAGCCTACACCATTACTCCAACGCTGCATATTGCCGGCAATGATCCGAAGGATCTCACATGACCAACAAAACCCTCCTGCTGACTGGCGCAAGCCGGGGCATCGGCCACGCGACGGTCAAGGCGTTTCAGGCCGCAGGGTGGCGGGTGCTGACCGTATCGCGCACCGCCTTTGACACGCGCTGCCCTTGGCATGCTGGCGCGACCGACCATTTTCAGGGCGACTTGTCCGTCGCCAGTGCGCGCGCCGATCTGGTGGCCCGCGTACGCGAGACGCTTGGCGAGGGAGGGCTGGGCGCGATCGTAAACAACGCCGGCATCTCGCCCAAGGGAACGGGCGGCGCGCGGCTGGGCATCGCTGGCACGGATGACGAGACGTGGCACCATGTCATGGGCGTCAACCTGATCGGACCCGCCGCCCTAATGCGCGATCTGCTTCCCGAACTCGAGACGGCAAAGGGCTGCGTCGTCAATGTCGGCTCTATCGTCGGGTCGCGCGTGCATCCCTTTGCCGGCGCGGCTTATGCCTGCTCCAAGGCCGCTCTGGCGGCCCTGACCCGCGAGGCGGCGGGCGAATTCGGGCCGCGCGGCATTCGCACCAATATGGTGACCCCCGGCGAGATTGAGACCGAGATCCTGTCGCCCGGCACCGAGGAGATCACCCGCACGATCCCGCTACGCCGCCTTGGCCAGTCAGAGGAAGTCGCGCGCGTGGTTCTCTTCCTTTGTTCGGGGCAGGCATCCTACGTCAACGGCGCGTCCATCGACGTCAATGGCGGCCAACACGTCTAACGCCTGAGTGCCGCCAGCATATCATCCAGACCCGCGCAGGGATGCGCCCCCGCTTCGCGGATCCGCGCGCTAACGTCCACCGGCAGGCTGGAATTGCTGTCCTGCGGTATTTCGTTCAGCTTGCCGCCCATCAGCACTGGAATGTCAGCGCCCCGCGCCGCTAGTTCGGCCACCAGCCTGCGCGCATAGCCCAGCCCGATACCGTTATAGGTGCTGACGGCGATGGCATCTGCGCCTGCGTCCAGCGCGCGGGCGACCATCACTTCGGCGTCGATGGCGACGCCCGCCTCAATCACCAATGCGCCCATCCCCTCCAGCGCGCGGCGCACCAGATAGGCGCCGTGTTCGTGCACATCCGTCGTGCCCAGTGCAACCCGCCGATGCGCCAATTGCATCCCCTCTTGGCGCTGCACCCAAGCGCCTGCCATCTCGTCCAGTTCCTCCGCCCAGTCGGCCGCGACAAGAGGCACGCGGCGCAGCCCTTCTAGCGGTCCTGCACCCCATAGCGCCTCCATCCGGCGCGCGCCTAGCCTGCGGATCGCCAGCATCAGCGCAGCGGGATCGGCTGTATCGACGCCCCGCTCGGCCAGACCTTTGAGCGTCGCCTCGGCAAAGGCGCGGCCACCATTGATCAGCCGGTCTGCCATCTGCTCAATCAGCGCGTTATCACGCACAGCGGCATGGCCCGCCGCATGATCAGCCAGCCGCGCGGCAAAAATCTGCGCATCCAAGATCTCGTCCACATCAGGAATGCGCACGTTTTCAGTCACCGGAACCGGGTTGATGGCATGGCCGGAGTGACGCTGATGTAATGCCTCAAGATCAGCCAGCAAGTAGCTGGCAAGGCTTGCATAATTTGACGCCACGCCTCCTTGATAAGCAACAGTATTTCCAAAGATCATCGTGCCCGGAGTGTCCGTTTCGCGCGCCAACGCGGCCTGAAACGCAGCCCGCGTCAGCGGCGCCGAGAAGTGATGCCCAAAGCAAAATGAGACGGACGCGCCAATCAGATCCTCTACGATCTGCTTTTCGATCAACGCCATGCCAAAGGCGGATGTCATATCTAAAAAGAGCCCGGCGAACCCGTCGTCGAGATTGGAATGCACCAGTATCTCGGCGTCCTGCGCCGCGATCAGACCCAGCGCGCGCAACGTTGCCTCGGTCGTCGCCACGTCGTCGTCCCAATATGGCAGGCGAAAGGTAAAATACTGCCCCAGATTACCGATCGCCGTCGCCCCGGCAGCGATGGCCGCACGGGTATTTTCCAGAGCGCCGGGCAGGCCCAGCATGAAGTCGCCAAAATGCGCGGCAGCGGGGCTGGCGGCTGTAATTCGCGCAAAATCCTCTGGCCCGGTCAATACAATCCCGGTGCCGCGCGCAGCCGCCGCCCGCCGGTCCTGCGGATAGCCCATCGTCCAATCCAGCGTGACGCCAAAGCGGTCGATGCGCACGCCCTTGTCCGCTGCGCGCGCGTGCAACTCGCCCATCGCCTCCACCGTCCGGTCGATACTGCGAAACCCGATATGTGCGTGCTGCATCATGCGCGCATCGCGCATCGCGCGGCGCTTGTACTCAGCCTCGGATGCAACGCCTTCGGTCTCTAGAAACAGCGATCGCCCCAGCTGCCAGTTGCGCGCCATGCGACGCCCTTCGGCCAGCAGTACATGGCCCGGCGCCATCGCAGGATCGGTCAAAGCCGGCTCACCGCTGTTCCACGTCTCGCTCATCTCGGCTGCCCCTTGCCCTCAGGCCCATCTGTGCAACTATGGCTCAAACTAGGGCGCATCGCGAAGGGAATTACATGAAACTGGGCATTATCGGCGTGGGGCATCTTGCCGTCTCTATCCTTCAGGGGCTGCTGCGCGCGGGCTATGCACCGGGCGATATTATTCTGTCGCCGCGCGGCAAGGGGCCGCAGATGGCGCGTGATCATGGTTTCGCGCTGGCCGAGGGCAATGCGCAAATCGTTCAGGAATGCGCGGCGATCCTCGTCGCCGTGCGCCCCGATGAGGCACCCCAGGTCGTGCGCGGCCTGCCATGGCGCGCCGGCCAGATCATGCTGAGCGCCTGCGCAGGCGTGCCGCTGGCCGAATTCGACGTAGGCAACGCGCGCAAGATGCGCATCATGCCGATCACTGCGGCCAAACTGGGCGCAAGCCCCACGCTGGTCTATCCGGACCTGCCCGCCGCGCGCCCGCTGCTTGAGGCGATCGGCGTGCCCGTCTCGCTGCGCAGCGAGGCCGAATTCGAGGCCGCGACCGTATCTGCGGCAATGTATGGATGGGCGCAAGCGCTGATCCGCACCGGCGCCGATTGGACTGCCGCCCAAGGGATGGACGCAAATGACGCGCGCCAACTCGTCGCGCGCACGTTCACCGCCGCAGGCCGCATGATCGCCGAGGAAGACGCAACTATGGACAACATCCTCGCCAGCCTCTGCACCCCCGGCGGCATCACGCGCGCTGGCCTCGACCATCTGGAGGCACAAGGCGCGCCTGCCGCGTGGCAGGGCGCGTGCGATACCGTCCTCGCGCGCCTCAAGGGCTAGCGCCGCCAGCTTAGGCAGATACGCCGCCATGCCCAATCTCGAAATTATTGCCCGCCCGGTCCTGTCCCGACACCAGATGCAGCGGCCGCGTGCCATACCCCTGACTGGGATGCTTCTTGCCGATCTCCGCGCCGAGTCCGTGATCATAAAACGACGTGGCCGGCATCAGCCGCACGATAAAGGCAGCACGGCGATGATCGGTGTGGTTCGCCTTGGACCCGTGGATCATATAAACGTCGTGGAATGACACCTGCCCGGCTTTCAGGATCAACGGCTCTGCCGCCTCCTCGTCGAAATGCTCGGCGTCGCAGACCAGATTGATCGTCTTATTGCCGCCCTCCTGCCACGAATGGCTAAACAGCTCATGCGCTTTGTGAGAGCCGGGAATAAAGGTCATCGGGCCGTTCTGTGGCGTCACATCGTCCAGCGGGATCCACATGGTCAGCGTCTCAAGCGGACGAATGGGATAATAACCACCATCTTGGTGCCACGGCGTCTCTTTGCCGTTCCTCGGCGGCTTGCCAAAAAGGGTCGTTCCCCACAAAATTATGTCGTCGCCGATCAGCTGGCGCGCCGTCTCCATCAGCTTGGGATGCGTGGCAAATTTCAGAAACGCCTCACTGCCCTTCACGCCCATCGATCCGCCGGTCACCTGATGCGGCGCCAGAATTATGTCGGACGCGATATCAGGATTGCGCGCCAGCAGCGCCTCGTACTCGGCGCGCATCTCGGCGATCAATTCGGGCGGTAGTTCCCAGTCAGGGATAATCCATCCCCGCTCGTGATACTCTGCAATCTGCGCCGCGCTCAATGGGCCTGTCGTCTCGTCAGTCATTGGGTATCCTCTCAACGCGATCCAGCTATGCCGCACACAAAAAATGATCAGCGCCACCCTGCGATTCTGTCAAGCAACAAGAGCGTGCCGTCGAAAATCAGCCGTGCCCTACGGCTTTTTCTTGGTCTAAATACCTAAATCCCGCAGCTTCAGCACGCAGCTAGGCCAGCCGGATCTCCTACCGCTTCAGTCGCGTGCGGCATACCTGCGCAAAGCGCTCTGCTGCGGGCGATAATTCGCGTCGCGTGCGATGTGCCAGCACGATACCACTAGCCTTTGGCGCACCTGCCAAGGGCCGCGTAACCAGCGCCTTTCCGTCGTAACTCATCGCCGATGCAGGCTTGGTCGCTAGAAGGGCGTAGCCCATGCCATGACCAACCATGGCGCGCACCATTTCCAGCGATGACGTGCGATGCGCCACAGTCGGCGTGACGCCAGCATCGCTCATCAGCCCTGTGAAATAATCGCGGCTGGGATCGACATCCAACAAGATCATCGGCTCATGCGCCAGATCCTCGGGCGATACCTCACGCTGCGCCGCAAGGGCGTGCCCCTCGGGCAGCAGGACATAGGGCTTCAGCGCGGTCATCAACTCGGTCGTCAGCCCATCACCCAACGCCATGTCATATAGCAGCGCAATCTCGCTCTCGCCCGAGGCAAGGCTTTCGCGGATGCGGCGGTGATCGCCCTCGATCAGCTTTACCCTCAGGTCTGACGCATCGCTCAGCAACTGAGGCATCATGAAGGGCGCGAAGGTCTGGAAACATCCCACCGTCACCCTGGCCGCACTCGCCTCGGCTGCCAGCTTCAGTGTGCTGGTCCCCTCAATCTGGCTGGACGCGCCATAGGCGCGGTTGGCGTAAATCAGCGGTGATCCAGCGCGGCTGGCATGGATATCCTGCACTTCGCCGATGAAAATATGATGCGTGCCGATCTGCTGCGACGATTGCAGTTTGCAATCGAACGCGACCAGCGCGTCCGTCATGCGCGGCGCGCCGCCCTCGCACGCCTCCCATGTGGTACAGTCGAACTTGTCAGCGACCTCGTCCTTAAACCGGCCGGCGAACGTGTCAGAGACATAGGATTGATCGTCGCGCAGGACGTTGACGCAGAACGTGCCGTTGGCCGCGATCCTCTCGGCGGCGAGGCTCTTGTGATGTACGCAGACCAGCAGCGTCGGCCCCGCGCCATCGGCGGAAACGGACGACATGGCCGATACCGTGACCCCTGCCCGCCCAGCGTCGCCGCCCGTCGTGACAACGTTTACGGTGCAGGCCGCATAACTCATGCCCGACACAAAACGTGTCCGTAGGTCGAGTGTCATATCGTTCATCGGCTGGGCCCTTTCTGGGGTTGGTCGCAAAACTACCGCGCCCCAGTGTGCCTGCCGCGCAGCGCTGCGCAAAGACGGATTTCTCTTGGCTGGCCTTCAGAAATCCCAAAGCAGCATCAGCTGCACATGCCGGGGATCGCGCCGGTGCGCACGGCGCCCTCGCAATGCTGGCGAAACGCGTCCAGCAGCCGGGTTGCCTGCATGTCGCGCAACATGGCGAGGCCGACAGTCATTGAGGCGGCATCATCGCCAATCCGCTCCAGCGGCACATAGGCCAGCGGGCGGCCCGTTTCGGCGCGCATATTCAACGGCTTGGACGTCATCAGCGAAAATCCGATACCAGCCGCCACGAACGAGCGTAGCATCGACGGATCTGCGCACTCGGCCTTAATCCGCGGCTTCAATCCCGACTGCTCGAACAGCGAGATGAAGTATTGCCGACTGATGGGAAGATCCAGCAGCACGAAAGGCTCCTCCGCCACATCGCTAAGGCTGAGCGAGGCGCGCGACGCAAGCGGGTGATCCGCTGCCAGCAGCACGTATGTCGGCATTTTGGCCAGCGGATAAAAAACCATTTCAGGGCTTAGATGGCTCTCGTAAGTCAGGGCCACGTCTATTTGCGCGCGGCGCAACCCCTCCATCAGTTCGGCCTCGCTGCCCGCCGTCACCTTTAGCGTCACGTCTGGATATAGCCCGGTGAACGAGCACCAGATTTCCGGCAGGATCAGCGGTGCAAACGTGTGAAATGTGCCAATATGCAGCGGGCCCGATACCAGCCCCGCAGTCTCGCCCGCCACCTCATAAAGGCGATGGGCAGTGCGCAGCGATTCCTTGGCTGCCTTTAGCATCCTTTTGCCGGCAGGCGTCAAGACCAGCCCCTGAGCGTGTTGACGCACGAATAGCTGCACGCCCAGCTCTCCCTCCAGATGCGATATCGCGGATGAAACCGAAGGCTGTGAAATATTGATCGCCTCGGCGGCGCGCGTGACGCTGCCCGTCTCGCCCGCTGCGATGAAATAGCTAAGCTGGCGGAGGGTAAATCGCATGGGGCGGCGGTCCTATCAGGGGTATTGGTCGCACTGTGCCGCATGACGGACGCCGGTATCAATCACAATTGGTGCTACAGCCCCGACTCGAGCCGATCCAGAACCCTGTCCAACATTCTGTCGCAGGCATCCAACTGGGCGGCATCGATATACTCGTCCGGCTTGTGGCCCTGCGCCATGTGGCCCGGCCCGCAGACCGCAGTGGCAATACCGAGGCGGTTGTGGAAAAGCCCCCCTTCGGTGCCAAACGCAACCTTGATCGCCGGATCATTGCTGCCTGTTACATCGCGCAAAAACGCGACAATGGCGGCATCTTCGGGCGTCTCAAGCCCCGGATAGGTATTGGTTTCGGCAAAGTCGATGGCAACATGCGGGTGGCTGTCACGGTAGGGCGCCACAATTTTCCCCGCATCCGCGCGCAGGCCTTCGACAATTACGGCGGGATCGTCGGCGGCAATGTTGCGGATCTCGAAATCCAGCGTGCAGTTATCAGGCACGATGTTCAGCTGCACACCGCCATGCATTATCCCGGCGTGAAGGGTCGTGTAGGGGACCGAATACGCATCGTCCTGCGCGCCGTTTGCGGCCAGATCCGCCTGACGTGCGCGCAGGCACGTCATAAAATCGGCCGCCAGATGTAGCGCGTTGACCCCTTCGGGCGCCAGCGCGCTATGGCTGGCATGGCCGGTGCAAGTGGCGCGCAGGGCCGTCTTGCCCTTGTGGCCGGTGGCGATCGCCATGCCCGTCGGCTCGCCCACAATGCACAGGCTGGGCTTGATGCTGCGCGGCTCTAGCGCGTCCAGCAGGCTACGCACACCGATACAGCCGATTTCCTCGTCATAGGAAAAGGCCAGATGCAGAGGGGTCTTGAGATCCCGCTGACTGGCCAGCCGCGCGGCGCGAATGGCGCAGGCGACAAAGCCCTTCATATCAGCGGTGCCGCGGCCGTAATAGCGCGCAGCGTCCCGGCGCAAAATAAACGGATCACTGGACCAGTTCTGTCCCTCGACTGGGACCACATCAGTATGCCCCGACAGCATGACGCCCGGGCGATCCTGCGGGCCTATGGTAGCGAAAAGGTTGGCGCGGGTGCCGTCCTCGCTCTCCATCAGCTCGCAAGTTACTCCCACATCGCTCAGAAGCTGGACGGTATAGGCGATCAGATCGCGGTTGGGCGTGCGGCTGACGCTGGGAAAGGCGATCAGGCGCTCCAGAATATCCAGTGTTTGCATTAGCCTACAGGTCCCCGGGCACGCCGTAACTGGGTGCCTCCGACGGGTTCAGCGCGCGAGAGACATAGGCCTCCATCTCGCCCTTCCAGCGGTCCCATAAGGCGGCAAGCGCGGCGATGGGGCAGTCATCGCTCCAGTCGACGCGCAAATCGGCGATGGGCCATGCGACGTCCCGCGCCAGCAGCATCCCAGCGGAATGGACGTCGCCCTCTTCGCCGCCCGCATCCAGTGCGGCCTGCATCGCGGCGATTAACCTGTCGCCAAGGGGCTTGCCCTGCATATCCTCAAACGCCTTAACCATCGCCTCCGGCACAGCATTTGACGTCAGCAGATTTCCCGCCGCGACGACGCCATCGCCCTCCACAACATGATGCGTTCCCAGCGTGTGTGCACCCGAAAAATGCGCTGTCCCGCCATCCGCGTCGACCAACGCAAGCTGGCGATACTCCAGATGCGGAGCGTCCTTCTTCAACGTCTCAAGCGCATCTGTCGCAGACATGCCCTGCCCCATCAGGTCCAGCCCCTTTGGGCCGAGGCGCGGATCCGTGATATTCTGAGTAGACACCGCGCCCGCGCCGCTGCGCACATGCGCGCAGCGTGCGGCAACACACGGCGAAGACGATGATACGGCGACGCCGAACATACCCGTTTCGGGGCAGCGGGCAGAGATAGAAAATGTCATATTGGGCTACCTTCTTTAGTCGGGGATGACGGCGGTGACTTCGATCTCGACCACCCATTCGGGACGCGCCAGCGCGGGCACGACGATCCCGGTCGAGCATGGATGAACCCCCTTCAGCCACTTGCCCATTTCCTGATACACCGCCTCACGGTAGCGGATATCTGTCAGGTACACCACAATACGGCAGACATGCGCCATCTCGCTGCCAGCCTCCTTTAGCAGCATGTCGATGTTTTCCATCGTCTTGCGCGTCTGCGCGCCCGCATCGCCCATTCCAGTGCTTTCGCGGCTATCCAGATCCTGCGCAACCTGTCCGCGCAGGAACACGGTTGTGCCACGCGCGACGACGCCTTGGGACAGGTCGTTGTCCAGCTTCTGCTCGGGATAGGTTTCTTTGGTGTTGAACGGGCGGATACGCTTGTGGATCATTTAAATCGTTCCTTGAGTGGATGCAGCAGGCGCGATGCGGCCGCTGAGATACTGGGCAAAATCGTAATTGGGCCTCTCCAGATGCGACAGGTGGCCGGGCGCGGCCATGCGTGACAAAAGGCCCTTATAGACCTTTTCGGTGCAGCCGCGATCCTCGAGGTTCACGTCGTCGAGGATGGTCTTTAGCGTTTCATTGTATTCAATCGCCTTAGGATCGCCCATGAAATGCGGATCAAACCCGCCGCCAAAGATCATGCGCACACGGCCGACACCCTCAGGCTGTAGGCACAAATACCAGAAATATCCGGGCGTCAGCGTGACCATGTGGCTGGGATAGATTGAGATCAGCGCCGAGGTTTTGCGCATCACGCCAGTCAGGCGGGTGTTGTCCGGATGCGCGTTGCCGATAGCCAGTTCTGCCTCTTTGGTGAACCAGTGAATGTTGAAATGCGGGTGGCCGGGCGGGCAATCGACATTAGCCAAATCGGTAAACGGGCCGACGGTGCCCTTGTGGCAGACCGGTAAATGGTAGCTTTCCATGTAGTTCTCAGCCAACACCTTCCAGTTCGTGTCCCACACATGGACCTCGTTGAACGTCTCGACATAGTTTTCCATGCCGTAATCGCCGATCAGATCGGCCAGAGGGCTAAGCTGCTGCGCGACGGGCGGTGTACCCGGGTCAAGCGTGACATAAACCCAGCCCAGCCATTCCTCGCAGCGGATATCGCCCAGCTTGTAGTCTGCCTTGCAGAACGCATCGTTGCGGTCCATCTCGGGCGCGCCGCGCAGGCTACCGTCCAAATTGTAGGTCCAGGCATGATAGGGGCACACAATTGAGCGCGTGTTGCCGCGTCCCTCCAGCAGGGTAGACATGCGGTGCAAGCAGACATTGGACATCGCTCGCAATGCGCCATCGCGCCCGCGAATGACGGCGATAGGTTGCCCAGCTAATTCTACCGTCACATAATCGCCCGGCTCTTGCATCGTGCTGGCGCGCCCGACACAAAACCATTCCTTTGCGAATATATGCTCCTGTTCCTGCGCTAGGAACTCTTCGGAGGTATACACCGAAGGCGGCATGGCGCGCGCCGCCTCGAATGGCAGCGCGGCAGTTTTCATCAACTCATCAATAGCACGTGGCTCATGTCCCATGATTTTGCCTCCCTGGCGATCATTCGGCTGCTTTCAGCAGCGTCTCATTGTAATATTGCGCGACGGCGCCGTCTCCGGTCTTTTCCTCAATTCCCGCCATCACGCTGTCCGACAAGTGCGCGCCCT
>JAGXGX010000180.1 GCA_024636515.1 Roseovarius sp. | reverse complement strand
TTAGGCTTTGCGCCCGCGGCATCGCAGCGCTAGAGAAGGGCCGCGCGGTCCCTTAGCTCAACAGGATAGAGCAGCTGACTTCTAATCAGCAGGTTCGGGGTTCGAGTCCTCGAGGGATCGCCAGATGCACCTATATGTCCGGCATGGTTTCGGTAGACCTTTTCTGCTTAAACGCCCTTTTTCCGAAGCCAATTGGTGATAATTTCGCGGTGGCGTTCGCCGGAGAAGGATTTGAAGTGGCCGCCGTGAACAATGCGGACGGGCAGGTCGAGTAAGCGTTTCATGCTGTCCACGTACTGCGCCATTTCCATTTCGCCCTCACCTTCGATCAGCGGACCATCATATAGGATATCGCCTGATATCAGCATCCCGGCTGCGGCATCCCACAGCGCGATACCTCCCGGGCTATGACCGGGTGTGTGGATGACTTCGAACGCGCGATCACCTAGATCGATAATGCTCCGATCCTCCAGAATTCGGGTCGCGGGTGCGGCTTTGACGGAATACGTCGATGATTGATAGGGCGCAGGCGGAAGCGCTGTGAAAATATCGTCGCTCACGTAGTCTTCCGCCCAAGTATTTTCTCGCGTGGGAGCTGCCAGAATATCAGCTTCGGCGGCGTGACAGAGACGGCAATCGAATTCATGATGTGTGCCGATATGATCGAAGTGGGTGTGGCTCGCCACCGCGTCCAGCGAACGCTCTGTGACCAACGGCACCCATTCGCGCAGGGACAATACGCCCATGCCGCTATCAACCAGCATATCCTTGTCGCGCCCGCGCACATGCCAGATGTTGCAGCGAAAGAACTCCTTGATATGTGGCTCGTCAATCCAAGTGACACCATCGGAGAGCTTACGTATGCGGTACCAGTCTTCTGGCCGGGCGTTTTTCATACTTCCGTACCTAAGGTGAGCGGTTTGGATGCGTATAGTGGCACCGCTTCGCCAATCTGCGGAAGTGCGCCGACGGGCAGATGGGCCACGTAGGCGGTACGATCTGCGTCGGCGGCGCGGAAATGGCATCTGTGATAGGTGCCAAAGAACGCTGCATCCTCAAGCGTGGCATCGCCAAGGCTGATGTCACCCGAGGTGCCAATATTTTCTGGACGCGCAGCATGCACAATATTCGCGCCCGCTGGGCGGCCCATGAACCTTTCGGGTATCATGTTTAAATCGCCCATAAAATTCGCCGAAAACAGCGTTTTCGGGCGTAGATAGACCTCCTCTGGGGGGGCTGCGTGTTCGACCTTGCCGTGGTTCATCACTGCGATCCGGTCGGCGATCGCCATCGCCTCCTCTTGATCGTGGGTTACATGCACGAAGGTTGTCCCAATCTTGCGCTGGATGGCTTTGAGTTCTTCCTGCATCTGGCGGCGCAATTTAAGATCGAGCGCTCCAAGCGGCTCGTCTAGTAGCAGGACCTCAGGCTCGACCGCCAGCGCCCGGGCAAGCGCGACACGCTGGCGTTGGCCGCCGGACAACTCATGCGGTTTGCGCGATGCCTTGTCGACGAGGCCAACCAGATCCAGAATTTCGTCCGCTTTTAAGCAGCGCTTGGCCTTGCCTAGGCCCCGCATCCGCAGGCCAAAGGCCACGTTATCGCGCAATGTCATATGAGGGAACAGGGCGTAGTCCTGAAACACCGTGGTTGTCGGGCGATCTTTGGCGGCCACGCGGGACATATCCCTGCCGCCAATCAACACTTGCCCGCTGGTCGGAGTCAGAAAGCCACCAAGGATGAACAGCAAGGTGGACTTGCCGCAGCCAGACGGCCCCAGCAGGACGACGAATTCGCCTGCGGAAAACTCAAGATTGATGTCGTTGAGCGCCTGAAATGAGCCAAAGCTGTGGGACACCGACTGAAGTGAGACGTTTGCGGTCATGATTTCGACTTTCTGAATACGATCAGTTCCAACAGGATCAGGATTACAATCGACACCAGAAACACCAGCGATCCGATTGCGTTGGTGGCAGGCGATAGGCCCGAGCGCAGCATCGACCAGATCTCAACAGGCAGGGTGACGTCAAAGCGGGTCAGCAGGAAAGCGATGATGAATTCGTCCCAGCTGAACGTGACAGAGAGGAAAAAGGCGGCCAGAAGCGCGGGCTTTAGCATCGGCGCGGTGACAAGAAACAGCACTTGCATGTCCGAGGCACCAAGGTCGCGAGCCGCGCGCTCGGCGTTCTTCTGGTGATCGCCCATGGCAGCGAACAAGATGGCAAAGCACAGAGGGAGGTTAATGACGACATGCCCAATGCCGGTGGTCCAGAGCGACGGACGAAAGCCAAGCGTGTTGAACACCGTCAACAGACCCAGTGCGATAATCAGATAGCTGACCGTCATCGGCGCGATCAACAGGCCGCGCATTAAAATCGAGCCCGGCAACCTGACGCGTGCCAGCCCCTGCGCGGCGAAGAACCCAAGTAGCAGCGCCGCCGACGCTGAGATCAGCGCGACGACCAGCGAGTTGCGCAGCGCCTCCATCATGCCGCGATCCGCCAGCACCTCGGCGTACCATTTTAGTGTCGGCCCGTCGAAAGGCGGCACGGGAAGGCGGCTGTCCTGAAAGGAAAACAGCACCAGAACGACCACGGGCAGAAAGATGAATATGAAGATAGCAGTCATATAGGCCCAGCCGAGCGCCCGCATCAGACCCGCTCCATCTTGAGCCAGCGGGAAGAGGCGGCATAGGCCAGGGTGACCAGCACCATCAAAACCACCGAGAGCGCCGAGGCCATCGGGAAGTCTCCGCGCCGTCCCAGTTGAAGCATGATTAGTTGCGGCATCGTCAACTCGTTGTTGCCGCCAAGAATCTGCGGCGTGATGTAGTCGCCGATGCACAGAACGAAGGTCAGGAACGCGCCTGTCATAATACCGGGAAGGGTCAGTGGCAGGATCACCAGCCGAAACGTATTCCAGCCATTCGCACCCAGATCAGCGGCTGCTCGGGCGTAGTTGGGTGAAAGCTGGATAAGGTTGGAATAGATTGTAAGCGTCAGCAGCATCACGAAAAAATGGACAAACCCGATGACCGTAGCGCCCCGCGTCGCCATAATCTGTATTGGCTCATCCAAAATGCCGATACCGATCAACGATTGCATCACGACACCGTTCTGCCCTAGCACCAGTGCCCAAGCGTAGGACCGCACCACATAGGACGTCCAGAATGGCAACACTGCCAGCATGATCGCCAGCCGTTGATAGCGCTCCGGCACCTGGGTGGCGATGATCCATGCCAGCGGCCACGCCAGCAGGACCGAGATCACGGTGACGGTCAGCGTGATCTCTAGCGAGACAAAGATACCTTTGAGAAGAGACGGCTCGGTGAAGATTTTTACGTAATTGCCGAGATCAAAACTCTGGACGATCTCGCGCCCCTCCAGATGCGCGAGGCTGAGCAAAAGCATTACGACGAAGGGTACGATGAAAAATGCGCAGGTCCATATCAGCGCCGGCGCGACAAAGCCAAAGCTGCGCTGCTTTTCCTGTCGCTCCATTGTCATCGTCTGCTCCTCGCGGTTTGGCAAAGCGGAACAGGCAACATTGCCCGTCCCGCATCCGAGTTATTGCTGCAGCATGTCTGTCCACAGATCCTGCATCGCAAGATCAAGATCTGCATCTGGCACCGGATAGAGCTGTGTCCGGGCCAGATAATCAGCCTGCTCGTCCCAGCGCAGCGCGCCTTTCTGAGCATCGCTCAGCGCCTCCCCGGCAGCCTTGTTAGCGGGCATGCCCCAGTAGCACGAAGACGTCGCAAGCCGTGCCTGGCCTTCAGCGCCGGTTATGTATTTGACGAATTCAACGGCAAGATCCTTGCTCTCACTTCCTTCAAGGACTGCGATTGACTGGGACCAGCGCAGGGCGCCTTGGCTGGGAACTGACCAGTCAAGCTCGGGGTTTTCGGCACTCAGAACCGCAGTCACCCATTCGCCGCCCCCGATCAAGATGTCCACCTCGCCAGTTGCCAGCGCTGTCTGGCTGGCGACAACGTCGCTGACCTGCAAGGCCGCTGCCTTGAGCGCATAGGTGCGCTCGCGCAGTGCCTCAACCGCGTCGCTGTCGAGGTCCGCCGTCGCTACGCCCTGCTCTATTCCGATCAGCCCTAAAACGGGCAGGTAGTAGTCGTAGATGGCGATCCGGCCGTCGTATTTTCCTGACCACAGGCTGCTCATGTCCTGCATGTCCGCGGCATCAACTTTGGAGGAGTTGAACGCGATGGTGTTATAGCCAAATTTTTCGGTCACGGCATAGGTGACGCCATCGCGCGAATTGTTGTCGGGCATCACGACCTCTGGAAAAAACTCAGATGTCGGCAACTCGTCGGACGGTAAGGGGGCCAGCAGACCTTCGTCCACAGCTCGGCCCACATCGACCGTATCGATCACCATGACATCCCAATCGCCGGGGCGGGACTGGTTGAGGATGGCAAGGCCCGCTGCCGTGCCCTCATATTCCTTTACGTTAACCCGAACGTCATGGGCTGTTTCAAACGGCTCCAACAACTCCGGGTCCGTGTGATCGCACCAGACGAGGGCGTTTAGCTCGCCCGCCGCGTGGACGACAGCAGTCGATAGCAAGAGCGCGGCAACTCCGCCCATTCCAGAATATATTGCAAATTTCATGATCATCCCCTGTTACAAAGTTTTATTTTTCTTGCATTGTGATAAACATAGATGCGTGCAAAAGTTAGTGTCAATATAAACTTTGAGTAGATATAATATATAGGCGACGTATGGGACTTAGAGAACGAAAAAAAGCGGCGACGGCCCTGAGAATCATAGAAGAAGCAACGCGCATGTTTCAGGAAGAAGGCTATGAAAACACGCGCATAGAAGACGTGGCGGCGCGGTCTGACCTATCTGCTGCAACCTTTTACAACTATTTTCGCTCAAAGGCGGATATCTTGCTCAGTAGTGTTTCAGCAGAGACCGAAGTCGTCCTGGCAGAGGCTGATCGTTGCATTGATGCGCCCCATAGCAATGCTGCCGCAGCGTTTGACGCGCTGGTTATGACCTATTTCACGACGTCGTTTACTAGCACGCCGCGCTCCTTGTGGCGGATCGCCGTATCGCAATCTATGCTCAACCCGGAGTCTGAGTTTTCAAAACGCTATGTCGAAATGGACATTCGCCTGTCCAAGCAGTGCTGCCGATTTGTCCAGGTCATGCAGGCAGCCCAGTATATCCGCGAGGATGTGCCCCACAAACCGATCGGGGAGTTGCTGTTTAACAATGTGAACATGAACTTCATTGCCTACATCCGAAGCGACACGCTGACCCCGCAAGACATACGTGCCGTGGTGGGCTGGCAGAGCGCTCCAATCTTTGACCTGATCTCATGCAAAGATGTGGCAGGAAAATAACGAACTTCAGGGTGGCGATCCGCATCAGAAGCCTGTCCGGTGCGACACTGAAGAGTATCCGAGACTTATTGGTGAGGTGTCCTGAAATTTACCGGAGCAGCCGGGGAGCATCTCGCCCTTCATGTCGGCTGGTTGCCGCCCCAAGCTCGCGCCGTTACCAGCCGTTTCCTACGACACCCTCTATCGCGGCGGCGACCTTGAACGCCCGCATATCGTCAAAGGACCGCGCGATCACTTGCAGCCCGACAGGCATGCCATCAATGTCCAACCCGATGGGAACCGAAAGCGCGGGCAATTCCCCCAGCATGTTGAAATGCGCGGTTGCCACCCAATCGTAGTCGGAGTTCAGACGAACCCCGTTCACCTGCATCTCGGTCCATGGTTTTTGGTCCGCGCTGACGTCATTCGTCAAAACCACCGGGCAAATCAGGGCGTCGTAGTTATCCAAGACGGGCTGCACCGCGCGGTAAAGGCGTTTCGCGACGTCGTAGGTGCCCATAAAATCGCGGAGGGAGCAGGACTTCATGAACTCGGCGGTCCATCTGGTATAATCGCAGAGTTGGTCCCCGTGCTGTTCCACAATGTCGCTAAACCAAGGCGCGAATATGCAGGCCGAATGAAGACGGGCGGCGTCGCCAAACTCGCTGCACCAGTCGATGCTGGGTTCTTCGATCACGGCGCCATGGGTCTGTAACTTGGCTATGATGTCCCGGATCGCCGCAACAATACCGGGATCTGGCAAGGTTTTGCCAAGGTCGAAGGAGACCGCGAGTCTCAACCCCTCAGGCGAAGCTCGTGAAGTCGGCAGTACAATGTTTTGGCGTGATGAGGCTATGTCGGACGGGTGCACTCCGCTGATCGTATTTTGCAGCAGCGCGCAGTCGGGCACGCTGCGGGCCATTGGGCCGATGACGCTGTAGGGGTCAAAACCTTCAACCGGATCGGGCACCCTGCCATGCGGCGGCTTGTACCCAACAACACCGCAGAGCGCGGCTGGGACGCGGATAGATCCCGCACTATCGGCGCCGATGGCGAGCGTGCTGGTGCCTGCCGCAAGGCTGGCCGCTGCGCCACCGGACGAGCCGCCCGGTGTGCGATCAGGGTTCCACGGGTTGCGTGTCACGCCCCACAGGCGTGTGTTCGTTACCCAGCCGAAGGCAAATTCAGACGTTGTCGTGCGGGCGTGAATGATCCCGCCGGCCTGCCTGACCCGCTCAACGACGGGATGATCACTATTGGCGCGATGATCACGGAAAATCAGGCTGCCGCGCGAGCTGCACACGCCTTTCTGATCCAGCACGTCCTTGATCGTGACGGTCAAGCCCTCAAGCGGCCGCAGATCGGTAGCCCGAGACATATAGCGCTGTTCGGCCAGTCTGGCCTCGGCCATGGCGGTGTCGAAAAACGTCTCGGTAAAGGCGTTAATCTGCGGCTCGACACGCTCCGCCCGCGCGATCTGCGCGGTCAGAAGCTCGACCGGTGATAGTGTCCGATTGCGAAACATCTCCAACGCTTTGACGGCGCTTAGATAGCATAGATCGCTGCCCTCGGTCTGATCCGGCTTGTAGAGTATCATCGCTGAGACATCCCGGATCGGCGCTGGAAATTGCGGCTGCCTTGGCTAATCAGGCGGTCAGTGATGATCGACAGAAACGCAATGCCAAGTCCGGCAACGATGCCCTCACCCGGCTGGACCTTGGAAATCGCCACTAGCGTATCGTGTTCCAAACCGCGCGTGCCGACCAGCGCAGTGATAACCAACATCCCGAAGGCAAACATGATCGTTTGATTGACGCCCAGCATGATATCCGGAATGGCGAGTGGCAACTGTACGTTCGTCAGTTTCTGCCATCTAGTGCAACCGGCCATATCGCCGGCCTCAATACTGGACCTTGCGACATTTTGAATGCCTTGCTTGGTGTAACGCACGCCCGGCGGCAGGGAATACGCGACGATAGCGACCAACCCGGCAAATTCGCCGACGCTGAACAGCATCACAACCGGGATCAGGTAAACGAAGCTGGGGAGCGTTTGAAGCGTGTCGATGATGGCTGTGACCACGTGATCGACGCGCGGGTTCAGCCCGGCCCATATGCCGACCGGCAGTGCGATGATCAGCGCCACGATTACCGACAGCAGCACGAGGTATAGCGACACCATCGCGCCGTCCCAATAGCCAGTCACGGCGATGAAGCCGAGCAAGCTCGCACTCATGATCGCCAGCCCCCGCCCACCGATCGCATAAGAGATGGCAGCGATAACCGCGATAAACCCGGTCCATGGAACGTCCAAAAGAAACGATTTCATCGGGCGCATGATGTAGGTGATTGTGGTGTCGCGCAGCGCTTTGATCTGCGTGTAATAGGTATCGCCGATCCATGTGATTGCGTCGTTCCAGAACGATCCGGTCGAAATGGTGGCGGCCTTGGGATAGGCATAGAGGGACGGAAATATCTGCCCCAGCAAGACGAGCAACAGGGCAATCGCGATCCACGCAAATGTCAGCGGGTGTCTTTGCCACACTGCGCCGGGCGCGGCATCGACATGGTCGGGCCTGCTGAGGGCGATAGCCTTGGATATGCGGTCCAGCATGATCGCCATCAGGGTAATAGCGATGCCGACCTCGACCGCATCGCCGATCCTCAGCGCCTTGAGCCCTTGGTAAACCTCGCCGCCTAGACCGCCGGCGCCGATGACCGATGCAATGATCACCATCGCAAAGGTCAGCATGATTACTTGGTTCAGCCCGATCAGCAGATTCTGGCGGGCAGCGGGCAGCATCACCTGCCACATCTTTTGCCGCTTAGTACAGCCTGCCATATCGCCAAAATCGGCAATGTTGGGCGGCACGCGTTGCAGCGCCAGTGTCGTCACGCGTGCCATTGGCGGCATCGCGTAGATGACAGTCGCGATCATCGCTGCCACAGGGTTGAAGCCGAACAGCAGCAAGACAGGCACTAGGTAGGAGAATGTCGGGATGGTCTGCATCACGTCGTAGATTGGCATCAGGATCGCGTTTGCACGGGCGTTTCGATAGCCGAGGATGCCTAGCAAAATACCCAGCACGAAGCTGACGAACACGGCCACGACCACCGATGACAGCGTCAGCATCGAAGACTGCCAAAGACCGAAGACGAGGAAATAGACCAGCGAGAAGAGCGAGAAGAGCGCCACTTTGCGGCCTGCCGCCCACCATGCAAACGCGGTGAGGCCGGCCATCACGGCAGGCCACGGCAATCCGCGATAGATAGTGGCCTCGCCGTTGTCTCCGTAAAACTCGAATCCCTCCGACAGCACGCCCTGCAACGCCAGCATCGGAACCTTGATCAGATTCGCAAAGCCGCGCGTCATCTCGGCCACGCTCACGCCGCGAATGGCCAGATCGTTCACGAAATACTTAACCGCAGTCGTTGTCGCGCCCGCGATGCCCCAGACCCACGTCTCGGGATATTCCCGCAACCAAGCGAAGGTGTCGCCCATCATAAGCAAGGCCACGTTTAAAAGGATTGCAGCGAGGATCAGGCCGGTTTTTGGCCAGGTTTGGCTGCTGCCCTCCGATCTTCGCAGAGAGCGCACGTTCACGCGCTCGCACTCTTGTTCAACAGCACCGCTGTGACAGCCGCGCGGTCCAGCGCGCCGATGATCGTGCCATCCTTGCCCGCGACCGGCATGGCGTCCGGGCCAGACATGGCCTGCTCGGCCACATCGCCGACTAGGTCGGCTGCCTTGATCGGCGGGCCGCTTAGGTTTTGACGCACCGGACCCATCACCGACTGCACGGTCACGACCTTGCTGCGCGGCACTTTTTCAGTGAATTTGGCAACGTAGTCGTCGGCTGGATTGGTGATCAACTCTTCGGGTGTGCCGATCTGCACGACCCGTCCGTCCGCCATGATCGCGATGCGGTCAGCCAGACGAATTGCCTCGTCGAAGTCATGGGTGACAAAGACGATGGATTTTTGCAGCAGGTTCTGAAGGCGCAGAAACTCGTCCTGCATCTCGGCCCGGATAAGCGGGTCGAGCGCCGAAAACGGCTCATCCAGAAACCAGATTTCAGGCTCGGTCGTCAGGCTGCGGGCAATGCCGACGCGCTGCTGCTGGCCGCCGGACAACTCGTGCGGCAGATAGGCTTCGCGCCCCTCCAGCCCAACCAGATCGACCATTTCGCGCGCCTTGGCGTGGCGCTCTACCTTAGATTTACCCTGCACCTTCAGAGGGAACGCGACGTTATCCAAAACCGTCAAATGCGGCAGCAGGGCGAAATCCTGAAAGACCATGCCCATCACCTTGCGACGCAAATCAATCAGCTGTTGCCGCGTCGCCGTCTTGAGATCCGTGCCGGAGACCAGCAACTGGCCCATTGTCGGCTCGATCAGGCCAGTCATGCAGCGCAGGATGGTGGATTTGCCCGACCCGGAAAGCCCCATGATCACGAATATCTCGCCTTTGCGGACATCAAAGGTGACATCGCGCGCCGCCGATATCAGGCCGTTTTTGGCAATGATTTCGTCACTTATGTTCTGGCCGTATTTCGCGGCGATGCCCTCGGCTTTGGCGCCGTAGAGTTTCCAGACTGACCTGCAACTTATCAGCACCTCGCCCGTGGGAGTTTCGGTTTCTTGCGTCACGGCGTGAGACCTCGTCTTGCGGATAGGCGCTGTGCCAACCGCCAGCTTGCAATGCGCTGACCCGGTTGCCTGTGAGGGACCGGGTCAGCGTTAGGGTTGGTTTTGGGGCTTGCGCCTGCGATCAATTGATCCAAGCGGACCAGATGGCCGTGTTGTCGGTCATCCAGCTTCCGACAGCCTCGTCCAGGGCGACGCCATCCACATCGATGCTGCGGAACACGTCGGACAGTTGGCTGTCGCTTAGCTCGAAGTTACCCATGATGGCTTTGGCTTCTGCCTCCTCGGCCAGCAATTCAGAGTTTGCATAGACCCAAAGTGAGCCGACCTTGACGCCGCAGTCATGCGTGGCGTCAGGGTTCGTTCCCCACGCGGGATCGGTATAGCATTCCTCCTCAAACGCGGGGAATTCGACGAATTCGCCCTCATCGCTCATGAAATACCAGTGTGGGGTGTAGCCCCAGCCAATGACAGGCTCGCCGCGCCGCGCTGCTGCGGAAATTGTCGCAACCAATGCGGCGGCGCTTCCCGAGGGGATCGGCTCGACATTGATGTCGAACGCGGTGGCCATTTCCGAGACAGGCATGACCCAATCTGCCGGCCCTTCGACGAACCGCGCTTTGGGAGTTGTTTCCGCTGTCGCGAGCGCCTCGATGCAGGCGGGCTCTTTTAGCGCCTTCCAGTCGGGTAGGCCGGGGCACTGTTCCTTGAGGCTGAGCGGATACCACCACCCTTCGGCCGAACTGATCCCGGTGGAGCCAACATTCTCAGCCTTGCCGCCCTCGGTGGACCCTTCGCAAAGCTCCCAAGTCGACTGCCAGCAGATCGTGTAATGCAGATCTCCGGTCTGGATGCCAGAAAAGCTGGCAGTGTAATCGGCCTGAACGTAATCGACGCGGTAGCCCGCTTCAGCCAGAGTGCTGCCAAGGATCTTGGCGATCACGTCCGACGACGTGTCGCTGACCAAGGGCACCACGATCGGATCAGTCCGGTCGACCGCGAAGGCGGGCGCGGAAAGGCCAGATAGTGCCATGGCCAAAATCGCGATGCTTGAGGATTTATGCGTTTTCATTGTGTCTCTCCCTGTCGTTTTTTGAGCTATGTTCTGGGAGGAGTGTAAGAAGAAAGCTGCGCGGGCTCGATCGCTTGGCCACCGCTCATTTACCCCTGTCCCCCTCGAAGAACGCACCATTCGATTCCGCGATGATGCAGAGAGTTGCTTGCACAAAGAAGTCGCTACTTGCATCTAAAAAGTACACAGATAGCGACACTCAAGCCCTTGGAGGTCAGTAGACCTGCCAGGGATGCCCTACGAAGCCATCCTCACCATCTGGCATATTGTTCGCGGTGGCGTTGCGAATATCCTCTGGAATCGCCGCATCATCTTTGTCAAACAAACCACAGGCTGACAGCGTCGCCCGAAGGTCGATCTCCTCCCCTAAGGCTTCCCAGACCACGCGGTAGCAGGCGATGTCACGGCTTGTTGCGCTGCTGATCCCGAGGCTGAGGCCGGTCAGAACTGCGACCTGATCCATCCGCGCCGGGTAAAGGAGGGTGGTCCACATCATCTGCCCCGCCTTCTGCTCGCGCTCATGCACGAAAATCCGCTCGCCCGTGTGAAATGCGACGCCGGTGTATTTCAGCATCCGCCGCGCACGGCGCTTGGCGAGCGCGTAGTTTTCGATATTCTTTAGATAGGTGAACCCGCGCTCGGAAAAGAGCCGCATCAACGAGCATTGGATTTTGCCGGGAAATTCGATGGGCCGATAATAACACCTGTAGTACCCGACATACTCGGCCATATCGCGGGATGCAGACGGGTTAATCCGGTGCAGCTTGGAGATATATTCACCAAAGGGGTCGATCTCGGGCCCTTGCGGCTTGCGAAGTGCGACAAGTTGGCGAAAGTCATTCTGCTCCATCAAGATTTCATGCTCTTCCACGCCAAAATAGTCGCATATAGATTGCATGTTGGTCAGAGAGGGGCGGCTGGTACCATTCAGGTAACGGTGGAATTGCTGGCGGTTAATAGCCAATTGCTCGCAGACCTGAGTAATCGATTTTGCATAACTGCACAAAAGCTTCAGATTATTGGGGAAATTATTGTTCTGCATCGGCCCGATCTGGCTTGGACATTGCGCACAAAGATACATAGCAGCCGTAGGGTGCAATTGTGAAGTAATCCTGCTTTTCTGTGGCTGTGTTGAAAATCAACTCTCATCTGCCGTTTGAAACGCCTTCGCCGATGTAGTCGGCCGTGCCCTCTCGGACCAAATCCGAGAGGGGCGCAGAACTCACCGTGAAGAATGACGGCTGCGCGGATCGGTCTGTCAGTCGCCAGTTCCATCCGAGTACAGGTCTGTTGGAACGGCGCATTTAGTTCACTTTGCGCAGGGGTTTACCGTCTGCGCGCGGTGATCACCGCCCCCTCTACCGTGCTTAGGATCAACGCGCCAGTTTCATCTATCCTATAGCTTTGGACGGCTGGCAACAGATCCAATAGCCGAGTTTCCTGTTCCATCAACGCGGGCGGGCAAAGCATAAGCGTGGCGCCGGCGTTGCCAATAGTGAGTGTCTCGCCGTCCTGCGTATAGCTGCCGATCATGCGATTGCAGCCCGCGTTTCCAGCCAGCTGGCCGTCGGGCAAAAACAGGAGGCTGGCGGGGCTGTTATCTATCACGCCCTTGCCGCCGATATCTTCGATCAGCCATTCGCGACCTGCCAGCTGCGGGTCTGTATCCTGCGCCATCACGTATTCGGCAATAGCCCGGAAGGCGGGCAGGGACGTGGGATCGCTGTCCGCATTGGCGGCCTCAGGGTGGGACGCAAAGCGCACGATCAACATGTCTGCTGTGGGATCTATCCAGATCGTCTGGCCGTGCACCCCGCGCGCCGCAAAGCTGCCGTGGTCGTCGTGGCTGATCCACCACATGCCTCGATAGCTCCAACCCTCTAGCAGGTCGTAGCCGGCCTTCGCGAATGCGTCCTTGTCGCCGCCTTGGCGGATACGGTCGATCGCCTGTGCCGGAATGATCTGGTCACCGTTCCAAACGCCGCGTTGCAGCACAAGCTGGCCGAGCCGGGCCATGTCGCGCAGCGCCGCGTTGAATCCGCCGCCCGCAAAGGGCGTGCCGATGGAATCGACGGTATAAAATGCCTCGCGCTCCGTGCCGATTTTGGACCAGATGCGATTGGATAGGTATTCGGCCACCGATACACCGGCCGTGCGCGCGATTAGCCATCCGGCGGCGTCGGCATTGACTGTTTTATAGCCAAACGCATCGCCGTGTTCGCCCTTCTTTTGTACCGTTTGCAGGTAGTCAAAATAGCTGCGGGGGCCGTCGTAGCCATCGGGCTTGGGCAGGGGGCTGCCAGCCTCGGCATAGGCCCAGATCTCGGCGTTGGGGTCTGCGTAATCCTCGGAGTAATCCAGCGCAGTGGTCATCTCCAGCACCTGGCGGGTGGTTGCATCGCCAAACGCGCTGCCCTCCAGATCAGGAATCAGATCCGCAAGCATCGCGGTCTCGTCCAGCTTGCCTTCGGCCACCATCACCTCGGCCAAGAGGCCTGTCAGGCTTTTCGTGACGGACATGACTCCGTGCAGCTTGCTTGCATCGAGGCAGCCGTCATACCGCTCGTAAACGATGCGGCCATGGTGCAGGACTATGACGCCGTCAGTATAGTTCGCGTCGAAGGCGGCGTCCCATGTCATCGCAGTACCGCCGTCCAGCGGAGCGAACTCTACCGCATCAATGCCAAAGTCGATATCGGAGGGCAGTACACTGACCTCGCCATCGCCATTTGGCACCGCAACCGTTGGCATCAACTCGCGGAAATTACAGACTGTCCAACGCAGCTTGGGGAAGGCGAAATAGTCGGCATCCGTAAAGCGGATCGTCTTGTCCGCCGCGGGCGGAAATCCCTGCATCCAGCCAAGAGTGACCGGGTTCGATGCCTGCGCATCCAGTGGCGTTGCGCTCTCGGCCAATGCCGGTGCGACAGTTAGCAATGAAGCGGCCACAGCCGCGCCCATTAAGCGTTTCGTCATCATGTTTCCTATTTCCTTTAGCGATGCTTTAGGCATCATCCGCGTGCGCGTTCAGCACGTCGAGCGGCACAATATCCAGCGCCCGTATATGTGTGGCAGCAAGGTGGACGCGCGGCGCGCAGCCCTCATCGTGCGCTTGCAAAAAGCGTGCGGCGCACAGGCACCATGCATCGCCCGCCGCCAGCCCGGCAAAGCCGAACTCGGGGCGCGGGGTGCTAAGATCGTTGCCGACATACTTGGAAAACGCCAGAAATTCGGCGGTCATCACTGCACAGACGGTATGACTGCCGCGATCCTCGGCGCAGGTGTTGCAATGGCCGTCGCGGAAAAACCCGGTAACCGGATCTTGCGATGAGCAAGCAGCCAGCGGCCCTCCGATAGCGTTTACAGATGCATCTTTTTCCATGGTCCAGACCTTTCGTTAGTATGTCCAGCGTAGCGCGGCACAGCGCGCGCAAGCGGCGCCGGCCTTATCGAAACCTGTCGGCTAGTTTCTGTAATGTGCTGCGGGTGTCCTCGGGCTCGGGCGCGGTTATGGGCGCGACCTCGGGCTCGGTTTTTGTAGCAGGTTTCGGCTGGGGCTTTGCCACAGCCTCGGTTTTGGCCGGTTTGCCGCTCTTTGGCGCTGTCCCGCCAGAGGATCGGGGCGGCGCAGTACGCAGCGCGACCGCGTTTTGAAACCTGCCGCTATCGCCCGCTGCCAAATAGGGTGCGCCGTCCGAACAGCCACGCAGCACATCGTCCAGCCAGTCCTGATCGGCCTTGGCAAAATCGTGCAGGACATAGCCCGGCACCGCCTCTTTGCGGCCCGGATGGCCGACGCCCATGCGTACGCGGCTGTAATGCGGGCCAATATGCTGATGGATTGATCGCAGCCCATTATGCCCCGCATGGCCGCCGCCGTCCTTGACCCGCACCTTGCCGGGGGCAAGGTCAATCTCGTCATGGAACACGGTGATGTCGGTGGTATCCAGCTTGAAAAAGCGCATGGCCTCGCCCACCGACTGCCCGCTGAGGTTCATGAATGTGTCCGGCTTGAGCAGTAGCACTTTCTCGCCGCTTAGCGTTCCTTCGCTGGTCTGCCCCTGAAAGCGTGCCTTCCACGGTCCAAAGCCGTGATCTCTGGCAATCATATCCAGCGCCATAAAGCCGATGTTGTGCCGGTTTCCGGCATATTTCGCGCCGGGATTTCCCAGCCCTGCAAAGATCAGCATGACATGCCCCTTAGTTTGGCTGGGGTCGGTTTAGCGTGTTACGTCGGGGATTTGAATTGGGGAATGTGGTCTATATCGGCGGCGCAGCGCCGGACACGAAAAACGCGGCCCCCGTATCACAGGGGCCGCGTCTGAAATTTTCTCAATCGGAGCCGAAAGATTACTCTTTCGAGGCGTCCTCAGGTGCGTTGTCGACTTGCTCGGTCGCGGGCACTTCGTCCGCATCGACCTCGTCTTCGTCATCGCTGTCCGATTTGAGGGCCGACGGCGCCGACACGTTGCAGATCATAAAGTCACGATCCTTGATCACCAGTTCGGCGCCCTTAGGCAGCTCGATGTCCGAGATCGTGATGGTGTCGCCGATGTCTTCCAGCTTCATCATGTCAACGATCAGCGCGTCGGGGATGTCGCCTGCGGTCACCAGCAGTTCGACTTCGCCGCGGATCGTGGTCATGACGCCGCCTTTGGCGATGGCCGGGCACTCTTCTTCGTTCTGGAAGTCGATCGGGATGAAGAGGTTGATCTTGGTCGTACGCTTCAAGCGCATCAGGTCCAAGTGCGTCGGCAGGTCTTTTACCACGTCGCGCTGAACGTCGCGGCAGATGACGCGCACGTCGTCGTGGCCTTCGACCTTCAGGTTGAACAGTGTCGACCTGAACCTGCCCTGCTTGAGCCGCTTGAGCAGCACGTTGAATGGGATATTGATCGGCAGCGGGTCGTTGTCACCACCAAAAACGATACCAGGAACCATGCCAGCGCGGCGTGCGGCACGAGCGGCGCCCTTGCCTGTCCCCGTGCGTTCCTGGGCGTGAAGATCAGGAATTTCTCCAGCCATGTGTAATTCTCCATCAGATAAGGGCGGGGCTCCTCCAAGGCTGTAGCCCCGCGTGAAGCCGC
>JAGXGX010000179.1 GCA_024636515.1 Roseovarius sp. | reverse complement strand
CGCAGGCAGGTTGGCCAGCAGCCACGCAACCGGATAGCCCAGCAGAATGCACATTCCCATAATGGTCAGCGACATGATCAGCGTGCGGATGAACAGCTGGATCAGCACGCGCTTGTTCTCGGGCTGAACTGCGGCGCCATCAGGTGTTTTCTGCATGTCGATCGCGTTCAGAAAATAACCGCTGGTATAGGGACCGCTATGCGTCTGGATGACGCGCCAAGTCTCGATATTCACCCAATCGCGATCAATTTCCTCAAAGATGGCATCATAGTCGGGAGCTGTCAGACCGGCGTTTGCCAATGCTGTCAGTGCATCTTTTTGCGGGCCGTCATAATTTTTCAGATCATCCAAGAATCCGGGGCGCGTTACGTCCTGCACAAGCGCCAGATACAGCGAGTCCATCGGCTTGGCCTCGGCCACGTCCTTGTTATTGATCAGGCCGGTTATCACAGCCGATGAGGTGTAGACGCGGGCACTCAGCGGGAGCAGGTTTGAAACAGTCGCGGAAGGGGCGAAATTCATCTCGCCAGTGGGCAGCTCATCTGACAGCCAACGAATGCGCCTTTCCTGTTTTGCCAGCAGATCATTGTCGACAGACTTGCCCTCGGCGGCATTAAACAAGGCGAAATAAGTTTCGCGATCACTCCATTGTGGATCAATGGCCTCTAGCGTGTCTTGGGCATCTTTGCCCGGATCATCCAGCTTGCGGCCCGCCTGACGAAATAGCGACGACATGCCGCTGGCCTCGTAGTTCAAGCGCGAGCCAAGGCGCGTGTGGCGCTTCATTTCGGTCGCGAGGTACAGATCATAGTACATGTCGCGAAAGACGGCTTCTGGCGGCAGCGAATCACCGGCGCTATCCCATTCGGACAACTCGTCGATAGTGTAGGGCAGCGTATTTTCGACGATCTGGTTCTCGACCGAACGGAACAACATGTCGCCGATCGGAAAGATGAAGGAGATGAGGACAAACAGCAGCAATGGCGCGATCAAGGCCAGCGCGCGCAGCTTTTGCACACGCAGGGCGCGCGACAGGCTGCGCTTTAGCGGGGATCCGTCGGCGGCCAACACTGGCCCGTTGGTGGCGGTATCGCTCATGTCTTCAAGTCCCTTCGACCAGGATGATCGTGCTGTCCGCGGTCCGTCTGCGAATGTCCGCGACGGCTTGGTATTCGGGGTCGTCATAGGCGCCGCGCGCGGCTGCGTAGCTTGGGAATTCGATCACGACGTGCCGCTTTTCCGCTGCGCCCTCAAGCGTTTCGGACTGGCCGGCACGAACGATAAACCGCCCGCCATGCCGCTCAAGGATTGGCGTATCACGCTGGACGTACTCGGCATACGCGCCTGCGTCGTTCACTGTGATGTGGCCTATCAGATAGCCCTTGGGCATACGCGTGTCGTCCCCGTTTGGTAGCGTGCGGCCCGTACATTGCGGGCCGCACTTATTAGTAGGAGCGAGGCGGACAGGTGCCCGCCTCAGACCAATATCTTATTGCGCCAACCACGCCTGGAATTTGGCGTCGATGTCATCGCGGTAGTCCGCCCAGAACTCGTAGTTGTAGAGGAACGTGTTGGTGGCGTTATTTGGATCGGTCGGCATGTGCGGCGCCATGTCGATGCCCAGTGTCGCGTGCTTACCAACCAGCGGGGCCGACGACTTGCGCGCAGGGCCGTAGCTGATGTAGGCGGCTTGATCGGCAAGGCGTTGAGTGTCTGTCGCGAACTTCAGATACTCAAGTGCCGCTGCCTGACGCTCTTCGCTCAGACCGGTCGGGATGATCCAACCGTCGATGTCGAACACCTGAGCGTCCCACAGCATACCAACGGGCTGGTCCTGCTCTTCGATCAGGCTGAACAGACGGCCATTGTAGGTGGAGCCCATGACAACTTCGCCATCGGCGAGCAGCTGGGGCGTATCCGCACCGGCATTCCACCAGACAACGCTGTCCTTAATGGTGTCCAGCTTGTCCAGCGCCTGCTGCTGACCTTCTTCGGTCTCCAGCACGTTATAGACTTCGTCCTTTGCAACGCCGTCGCAGAGCAGAGCCCATTCCATGTTGTTGATCGGGCGCTTTTCCAGCGAACGCTTGCCTGGGAACTTCTCGAGGTCAAAAACGTCGCAAACGGTACTGGGAGGCGTGTCGCCGACCAAATCGGTGCGATAGCCAAAGGTTGTCGAATAAACGATGCTGGGAACGTAGCAGTCCGAGACCAACAGATCGCCGAAATCCTCGGACGCCTTGGAGCCGTCGTCACCGTCGGCCAGCATGGTATCAGGATCGATTTCCATCGCCAGACCTTCGTCGCACAGACGAATGGCGTCAGCGGCGACCACGTCGACCACATCCCACGTGATGTTATCGGCCTCGTTCATCGCGCGCAGCTTGGCCACAGCCTCGTTCGAGCTGTCGTCGTTGATGATCGTGATGCCGGTCTTCTCGGTGTAGGGCAGATGGTATGCGTTTTTCTGCGATTCCGAGTAGGCGCCACCCCAGCTGACGATGGTCAGCTCTTTTACTTCGGCGGATGCCATGCCGGCGACCGCAGTCAGTGCCGTCGAGGCCAGAAGTGTTTTAGTCAGTTTCATTGTATTCTCCCTAGTTAGACCCGTTTTTACGTCTGAGGGGGCGGCACGGGTCTGTCCACCTTTTCCTCTATTCATCGGGCCGCATGCGGCCACGATATTCCTGATGTCATGCGTCCAGTGCGCGGCAATCCTGCGGAAGCCAGCCGATTTCCAGCTGTTCGCCCGGTTGCAGTCGTCTCTGGTCGGGGGCGTTGCGTGTCTTGACGATGAAATCGTCGCTGCCGGCCACGCGCAGACGGGTGCGGAAAATGTCGCCCATGTAGACGAACTCCAGCACTTCGGCCTTTAGCGTATGCACACCCTCTTGCAGGCGCTTTTTGTCAAACTCGACACGCTCAGGGCGAATCGACACCTGCGTGCGGTCGCCTACCTTGGTCACGTTGATTGGCTTGCAATCGATCAGCCCGCCACCGTCGAGCTGAACCAGCGCAAGGTCGCCCGTGATCTCTTTGACGACGCCTTGCAGCGTGTTGTTCTCGCCTATGAACTGCGCGACAAAACTATTCTCGGGCTGCTCGTACAGCACGTCAGGCGCGGCGATCTGCTGAATCCGGCCATCGTCAAACACGGCGACCCGGTCCGACATGGTCAGAGCCTCAGTTTGGTCATGTGTCACATAAACGGTGGTGATGCCCAAGTTATGGGCCAGATCCGTGATCTCGAATTGCATCTTTTCGCGAAGCTGCTTGTCCAGCGCGCCCAGCGGCTCGTCCATCAGGACCAGCTCGGGCTCGAACACTAGTGCGCGGGCCAGCGCAACGCGCTGCTGTTGACCGCCAGACAGCTGCGATGGGCGGCGGCCGCCGAAACTGCCCATTTCGACCATGTCGAGCGCGCGCTTCACCTTGGCCTCGCGGTCCGACTTGCCGATCTTGCGTACCTCAAGCGGGAACGAAAGGTTTTCAGCGATCGTCATATGAGGGAAGAGGGCGTAGTTCTGAAACACCATGCCGATGCCCCGCTTGTGCGGGGGGATGTTATTGATCGACGTGCCACCAAGGCGGATGTCGCCATGCGTCGCCGTCTCGAAACCCGCCAGCATCATCAGGCACGTCGTCTTACCCGAGCCGGAAGGGCCAAGCATAGTCAGAAATTCGCCCTTCGGAACGGACAGGTTCAGGTCTTTAACAACCAGAGTTTCGCCGTCATAGCTTTTCTGCACGCGTTCGAATTCAACGAACGCGTCGCTGGTCTTAGACTCGGACAAATGAGCCTCCCCGTTGTGTTATCGTTTGCTCGCGATCATGCGCCGCGTTGAGGGGTGACTAAAGCGACAAACGGTTATCATTGCAACAGCCTTGCTGATTTTTTTCGCCCTATCCCGGAATTGCCTAATTTTATGCTGTTTTACACTGGTAATAGTGCACATAGAGTATGCAAGGTGCCGAAAAATAGCCGTTCTGTCGGCAGCTTCATCGCAGCGCCCGTTAGCCTAAATAGATCTGGCCCTTGGGATAACGCACGCGCGGCAGGCTGCGCGTCGCGAGGAAAAACCCCAGAGTCAGCGGGCCGACGCGGCCCAAGAACATGATCAGCATGATCGTGATGCGGCCTATCGTATCCAACTCGCCTGTGGTGCCGCGCGACAGACCCACGGTGCCAAACGCCGACGTGACCTCAAACGCCAGATCCAGAAAGTCTCCGTCATGCGAGATCGACGTGATGAATATCCCGGTCATCACCAGCAGCATCGACACGGACGTCAGCGCCAGCACTTTCAGCACCTCCTCGGAGCCAAGGCTGCGGCCAAAGACATGCATCTGCGTCTGCCGCCTGAAGAAAGCAATCGTCGCGACTACCAACACGATCGCCGTCGTCACCTTGATCCCGCCTGCGGTTGATGTGCTGCCACCGCCAATCAGCATCAGCGCCATCGTCATCAGTGTCGTGCTGTCATGCATCGCGCTTGTATCGACCGAGTTGAAACCGGCCGTCCGCGTTGTCACCGCCTGAAACCAGCTGGCCCAAATACGCGACGCAGTGTCGGGCAGACCGCCCAACGTGCCGGGATTGGTCCACTCTAGGGCAGCAAACATTGGCCACGAGAACGCGATCAGGCCCAGCGTTCCGACGAGCATCAGCTTGCTATGCAGCGTTAGCTTGTGCCAGCCCCGCACGCGATAAATATCCGTCAGCACGATAAACCCAAGACCGCCCACAATGAACAGCGCCGGGATCACCGTGTTAACGACCGGATCGCCCACCCAGCCCATAAGGCTGTCTGGATAGAGCGCGAATCCCGCGTTGTTGAACGCCGAGATCGAATGAAACAGCGCATGGCCAATCCCCTTGGCCCAGCCAAATTCTGGCACAAAGACCAAGCTGAGAATCGCAGCGCCGATCAGCTCGCATGACAGGGACACAATGATGATCACCCGCGCGATATCGGTCAGATTGTGCAGGGTCTTTTGGTTGACCTCCTCGCGCAGCACGGCGCGATAAGGCAGACCTATGGGGATGCCCAGCAGCGTCAGCAGCATTACTGCAAAGGCCATTAACCCGAGGCCCCCCAGCTGAATCAGCAGCGCGATCACCGCTTGCCCGAACGGGGTAAAGGCGCTGCCGGTATCGACCACAATCAGCCCCGTCACCGTCACTGCCGAAGTTGACGTAAAAAGCGCATCCCAAAGCGTGATGTCACCCGTGCTCGACACCGGCAGCCACAACAGAATACTGCCCAGCACGATGAATGTCAGATAGATCAGCCCCAGCGTAGCAGGCGGCGGCAGACGCCAACCGCCCGTAGCAAGCGAACGCGGGTGCCGGCGTGGCATCAGAGACTGGCCGCAAAGCTGCGCAAATTAGACCGCTGGCCCAAGAGCAGCAGTAGATCATCCTTTTGCAACGTGAAATCACCACCGTCGCACCCCAGCCATTCGGTGCCGCGCATGGCCCCGGCGCAGCGCAAATCGTATTTTGAATTGTATGGGATATCCGTCAGCTTGCGCCCTTCAAGCGATTCGGGAATGCGAAAATTCACCACGATGAAGCCGTTGCCCAAGCTGACATAATCGCGCACCATCGGATTATGCAGCACTTGGGCGATATGCTGGCCCACCTCCACCTCGGGATGGATGATGCGATCAACCTTCATCTTGCTCAGGATGCGGTGATGCGTCTTGCTCATCGCCTTGGCCCAGACCGTCTTGACACCCAGCGTCTTGAGGTTGATCGCGGCAAGGATGCTGGATTCCAAATCATCGCCGATAGCAACCACCGCGACGCCGCATTCGGCCACCCCTGCCTCGCGCAGCGCGCCCTCGTCGCGGGCATCAAGGATTAACGCCTGACTAAGCGTTTCGACCTGCGCATTTACCGCGTGTTCATCATGGTCCATCCCGATGACATAATTGCCAAAGCGTATCAGCTCGCTCGCCACCGTGCTGCCAAAATTGCCAAGGCCGATGACCGCGAAGGTCGTATGCTTGCTTGTCTCGTCGCGCTTATTCATCTGCTATCCGCTCCAAGTGGCTACGCGCAGCCGGTTCTAGGTCCGAATATGCAGGTGACGATTTGAAATTGCAAAGCACGCTTTGGGAAGGAAACGGGTCGCATGAGGACGGCAGGGGTTTTTGCAGCAATGATGGCCTGCCGCGTCACTCACGCGCGCCTAGCCCCCCGCGAAACGAAATCGGGCGCAGCCAATGGCCGCGCCCGCACCTGGATAATGTTGAAGGCCGTATCAGGCCGCCTTCATTTTTCCCTCGTCCTTCAGCTGCTTGTGCGCCAGATCCAGCGCTTTCCATGCACGCTCGACCAAGGTGTCCATCTCGCCGTCCGTAATAACCAACGGAGGCGAGATAATCATGCGGTCGCCGACATGGCGCATCACCAGACCATTTTTGAAGCAATGTTCGCGGGTGATCAGACCCGCATCGCCCTCGGTGCCGGCAAAAGCTGCGCGGCTGGATGCGTCAGGCGTCAGCACGATCGATCCCATCATGCCGATGGTCGTCGCCTCGCCCACCAACGGGTGATCGGCGAGCATGCCCCATTTCTTTGCCAGATATGCAGCGGAATGATCGCCGACGCGGTCGACGATACCCTCCTCCTCTAGGATGCGCAGGTTTTCCAGCGCGACGGCGCAGGTCATGGGATGGCCCGAATAGGTGTAGCCATGCGCAAATTCACAATTGTTGATGACGTCCGCCACTTCGTCGCACACGATCGAGCCACCGATAGGGGCGTAGCCACTGCTAAGACCTTTGGCGATGGTCATGATGTGCGGACGGATGCCCAGACTTTCTGACCCAAACCAAGTGCCGGTACGTCCAAACCCGCAGATCACCTCATCCGCGATGAACAAGATGTCATGCGCGTCGCAGATACGCTGAATTTCTGGCCAGTATGTGCTGGGCGGAATCACAACGCCGCCCGCACCCTGAATAGGCTCGGCGATAAAGGCGGCGACGCGGTGCTCGCCCAGATCTTCGATCTTTTTCTCAAGTTGGCGCGCGCGCTCCAGCCCGAACTCTTCGGGAGACATGTCGCCGCCCTCTTGCCACCAATGCGGCTGATCGATGTGGCAGATATCGGGGATCGGCAGACCGCCCTGTTCGTGCATAAACGACATACCGCCAAGGCTGCCGCTGCCCATGGACGAGCCATGATAGGCATTCTTGCGGCTGATGATGACGGTCTTTTCCGGCTTACCCTTTTGAGCCCAGTAAGTGCGTACCATGCGAATGTTAGTGTCGTTCGCCTCGGACCCCGACCCGGCAAAAAACACGTGGTTCAGATCGCGCGGCGCCAGTTGGGCCAGCTTGGCGGACAGTGCGATCGCAGGCACGTGGGTCGTCTGGAAAAACGTGTTGTAGTACGGCAGCTCGCGCATCTGGCGCGATGCGGCCTCGGCCAATTCGGGGCGGCCATAACCGATATTCACGCACCACAGGCCCGCCATGGCATCAAGATAGTCGTTACCGTCCGTGTCGGTCAGCATCACGCCATTGGCACGGGCAATCACGCGCACACCTTTTCCTGCCAGCTCACTGTTATGCGTAAAAGGGTGCATGTGGTGGGCGGCGTCCAGCGCCTGCAGGTCGGCTGTGGGCGGATTGTTAGCGATCATGTTCATAGGCTGGCCTTTCGTGGGTTTGGGAGCGGGCGGGCGGCGCGTTGCGCTACCTCTTATAAAATATGATCAAATTATACTTTGTCAATCGAATCGCTAGGCGCGGGCTGCCTCGTCGAGCGAGGCACGCAGCTGGTCCATACCTTGGCGCACGTCCGCCGCGATGGCGCTCGCAGCGGCATCCGGATCGCCCGCTTGCATCGCAATCAACAATTCCTTGTGATTGTCCGGCAAATTCTGCGTCCCCATACGCCCACACAAAACCCGCATCGACGGGCCGAACCGCAGCCACAGACCGCCCGCAAGATCAGCCAGAATCGGCGATGCAGCAAGACGGTAGAGATAGAGGTGGAACCGATGGTTCAGATGCAGATACGCGCGCAGATCGCCTTGCTGAATTGCGCCGTCGAGCGCGCCGTCCAGATGCGTCAGCGCAGCGATATCGGCATCTGTTGCCCTCGAAACAGCCTTGCGCGCCAGATACGGATCCAGCCACTCGCGCGCGACGATAATCTCGCTGATGTCGTTTGCGTCCAGTTGCGGCACGCTCACCCGGCGATTGCCTTGAAACTCTAAGGCACCTTGCGAAGTCAGCCGCCTGATCGCCTCGCGAACTGGGGTCATCCCAGCGTTTAACTGTGTCGTCAGGCCCTGAATAGTGACGGCCTGCCCCGGCGTCAGATCGCCATATAGCACCATATCGCGCAGTCGCAGATACACCTGCGCATGCGCCGGCAGCGCGGTGATGTCTGTGCGGAATTTCTGGGCAAGGTGCTGCATGGCGCGCGGCGCTCCGAGTGGTTTGAGGTGTCCAAGATTGCGAGTTTACCCTCCCCGTTGAAACATTACCATGTTGCCATACGAGGAAAAACTTGATCAAATTCGCTATAGCGGTGACAATGATCATCGAAGTCCAACCGGAGAAGATAATGAAAAATACCATTCTGACCACGACAGCCGCCTTTGCGCTGATGGCGACCGCCGCCACCGCCGAAGAGGTGCGCGTCTATAATTGGTCCGATTATATCGACGAAGAGTTGCTGGAAAAATTCGAAACAGAAACCGGCATCGACCTGATCTATGACGTCTTTGACAGTAACGAAGTTCTAGAGACAAAAATGCTGGCTGGCGGCTCGGGCTACGACGTGGTCGTGCCCTCTGGCACATTCCTGCAACGCCAGATCACCGCAGGCGCCTTTCAAAAGCTGGACATGGACAAGCTGCCAAACGCGAGCAACATGTGGGAACTGGTTAAAGACCGTACCGAGCAATACGATCCTGAGAACGCTTATTCGATCAACTACATGTGGGGCACCACCGGAATCGGCGTGAACCTAGGCAAGGTCAAAGAAGTGCTGGGCGAGGATGCGCCTGTCGGATCGCTGGACCTTATCTTTAAGCCTGAGAATATGGAAAAGCTGGCCGAGTGCGGCGTACACATGCTGGACGCCCCTGCCGAGATGATTCCGATGGCACTGAAGTTCATTGGCGAGGATCCCGACAGCCACGACCCCGAAGTCATCGAACAGGTCGAGCCCGTCCTGATGGCAATCCGTCCCTATATCACGAAATTCCATTCCAGCGAGTACATCAACGCGCTGGCCAACGGTGATATCTGCGTCGCAATCGGCTGGTCCGGTGACATCCTGCAAGCGCGCGACCGCGCCGCTGAGGCCGATAACGGCGTCGAGATCGCTTATAACGCCGCCAAAGAGGGCGCGCAGATGTGGTTTGACCAAATGGCGATCCCAGTGGACGCGCCGAACTCCGACGGTGCGCACAAGTTCCTGAACTTCATCATGGACGCTCAGAACGCAGCAGCCGCATCAAACTACGTCTATTATGCGAATGGCAACAAGGCGAGCCAGGAGTTTCTGGTCGAGGACGTGATTGGCGATCCGGCGATTTATCCTGATGAGGATACGTTGGAGAACCTGTTCACCACCACGCCCTTTGAGCCAAAGGTTCAGCGTGTTGTCACGCGCCTCTGGACCAAGATCAAGTCCGGCACCTAAGAGCCAGACCATAGCCCGCGCAACATGGTTTGCGCGGGCTTTTTTGACACCCCTACTGGGAGCCATGATGAGCCAGACCGTTTTCGAGCCGTGGAACGATCCAGCGGCCAAACCACTGATCCAGTTCAAGAATGTTACCAAGCGTTTTGGCGACTTCACCGCCATCGACAACCAGACCTTCGATATTTACGAGCGAGAGTTCTTTGCCCTCCTCGGACCATCGGGTTGCGGCAAGACTACGCTGATGCGGATGTTGGCCGGGTTCGAAAAGGTGACTGAGGGCAGCATCGTTTTAGACGGCGTCAATCTGGCCCCGATCCCCCCGAACAAGCGGGCGGTCAACATGATGTTTCAGTCCTATGCGCTGTTCCCGCACCTGTCGGTCTATGACAACATCGCCTTTGGCCTCAAACGCGACAAGATGCCCAAGGACGAGCTCGCCGAGCGCGTGGAGCAGATGCTGAAACTGGTCCGACTAGAGAAATTCGCCAAGCGTAAACCTCACCAGATATCGGGCGGCCAACGTCAGCGCGTCGCCCTTGCCCGCAGCCTCGCCAAAGCGCCCAAGCTGCTGCTGCTGGATGAACCGCTTGGAGCGCTGGATGCAAAGCTGCGCCAAGACACCCAGTTCGAGCTGGTGGATATTCAAGAAAAGACTGGCACCACCTTTGTCATCGTCACCCACGACCAAGAAGAAGCGATGACCGTCGCGACCCGCGTCGCCGTAATGGACGACGGCAAAGTCATTCAGGCGGATACACCTGCCAACATCTATGAGGCGCCAAACTCGGTCTATGTCGCCGATTTCATCGGTGACGTAACCATCATCGAGGGCCGCGCGACCAAGAAGGGCAATGGCTACGATATTGCCTTTGCTGAGGGACAGCCGGTGCTACACGCCGAATCGGAAAAGCAGTTTCAGGATGGGCAAACCGTCCATCTGGCGATCCGTCCCGAAAAGGTGGCGATCACGGCGGACAAACCCGACGCAGCCAACGCGCTAAAGGGTACGATCCTCGATATCGCCTATCTGGGCAATTTGTCGACCTACCACGTCAAGCTTGAGACAGGCCAGATCATCAAGGCGCAGACGGCCAACACCCGCCGCCTGTCGCGCCGCAGTTTCAGCTGGGAGGATACCGTCTGGCTTAGCTGGACCGATTCTGCCGGCGTTCTGCTGGAGGGATAGGATATGCGCCGTACCTTCCTGATCGCTGTTCCGTATCTCTGGCTCGTGGCGCTATTTCTCGTACCGTT
>JAGXGX010000178.1 GCA_024636515.1 Roseovarius sp. | reverse complement strand
GAGCCTTTGACGATCCTGAACACCAACATCGCCGTCTATATCGGCATCGTTTATACTTACCTGCCATTCATGATCCTGCCGATTTACGCTGGGCTGGAACGGATGGACGCGTCTCTGCTAGAGGCGGCCGAAGATTTGGGGTGCAGCCGCATCACCGCCTTTTGGCTCGTCACGTTCCCGCTGTCGAAAAACGGCATCATCGCGGGGTGTTTTCTGGTCTTCATCCCGACCATCGGCGAATTTGTGATCCCGTCGCTTCTCGGCGGATCGCGGACGCTGATGATCGGCAAGGTGCTGTGGGAGGAGTTCTTTAACAATCGCGACTGGCCGGTGGCGAGCGCCGTGGCGGTGATCCTGCTACTGATCCTGATCATCCCCATCGTGCTGTTCCAGCGCAACGAGCAAAAGCAGCGGGAGGCCGAAGGATGAGACGCGTCACATGGTTCAACGCCACTTCGCTCACGCTGGGCTTTGCCTTTCTCTACCTGCCGATGGTGATCCTCATCATCTACAGCTTCAACGACAGTAAACTGGTGACGGTTTGGGCCGGATTCTCTACCCGCTGGTACGGCGAGCTGCTACAGAACGAGGCGTTTTTGGACGCCGCATGGGTCACGATCAAGGTGGCGGTCATATCGTCGTCCATCGCCACAGTGCTGGGCACAATGGCCGCGTTGGTGCTAGTCCGCGCAGGGCGATTTTCGGGCCGGACGCTTTTTTCAGGCATGATCTATGCCCCCCTCGTCATGCCAGAGGTCATCACCGGCCTGTCACTTCTGCTGCTGTTCATCGGGATGAACGTCGACAGGGGTATTGTGACCATCGTGTTGGCGCATACGACATTCTCGATGTGCTACGTATCGGTCGTGGTATCCTCTCGCCTCGTCAGTTTTGACCAATCGCTAGAGGAGGCGGCGCTGGATCTGGGGTGCTCGCAACTTCAAGCATTCCTCCTAGTTACCCTTCCGATCATCGCGCCTGCGGTAATATCCGGCTGGCTTTTGGCCTTCACGCTCAGCCTTGATGATCTGGTGATCGCCAGCTTCACGGCCGGCCCTTCCTCAACCACGCTGCCGATCAAGATTTGGTCGTCGATCCGCCTCGGCCTCAGCCCCGAGATTAACGCACTGTCGACCCTGATGATTTCGGTTGTCGCGATCGGCGTGATTACCGCATCACTGATCAGCAAACGCAGCAGCCTCAAGCGGCAAGCAGACGAGCGCGCAGCAGGCACATGAGGCGCATATACCCCGAGCATGCCTATAGCGAAGCGCCTCGCGCAGCCTGCTACTGGCCCACAACAACGACGGGTGAGGCGAACCCCCGCGCGCGCGGTACGCTGACCGCTGATGTCGCAATCATCGGCGCGGGGTTCACTGGGCTTTCAGCGGCACTTCACCTAGCCCAAGACGGCGCGGACGTCATCGTGCTGGAAGCGCAAGATGTCGGCTGGGGGGCATCCGGGCGCAATGGCGGCTTTTGCTGCCTTGGCGGATCGGCCGCCTCGGACAAGGCGCTGACACGAATGTACGGCGAGGACGCGCGCCGCGAGTTTCGCATCACCGAGCGCCGCGCCGTCGAATTGGCGGCGGACCTAATAGACCGACATGCGATGCAGGTCGACCGCCACTCAGACGGCGAAACGGTGATGGCGCATACGCAATCTGCCTTCGACGGCTTTGACGCGCGCGCACAGGCGATTGAGCGGGATTATGGCGTCACCCCCACGATCATTCCGGCCCAAAAGCAGACACAAAACGGCATGACAGGGCCGTTTCACGGCGCGATGAGCACGCCCATTGGGTTTGCGCTGAATCCGATAAAATACATCCAAGGGCTGGCCGATGCCGCCCGCGCCGCTGGCGTTCGTATTCGCGCCCACAGCCCCGTCCAACGTATCGATCAAGGCGTTAGCTTTAACCTTCAAACGCCTGAGGCCCGCGTGCAAGCCCGCCGCCTGATCGTGGCGACCAATGGCTACAGCTCGGACGATCTGCCCCACTGGATGAAGGGCCGCTACCTGCCCACGCAATCGAATGTGCTGGTGACGCGCGAAATGACCGACGCCGAGCTGGCCGCCCAAGGCTGGACCAGTCGGCAAGCCTGCTATGACGACCGCTTTTTTCTGCACTACTTCCGGCTAATGCCTAACAACAGGATGCTGTTCGGAATGCGCGGTGGCCTCTTTAGCGCGCCTTGGGCCGACGAACGGATGCACGCCAATATCCGCCAGCATTTTGAGACGATGTTTCCCTCTTGGCAGCACGTAGAGACGCCGCATAGCTGGCATGGCTTGCTCAGCATCTCGCGGGATTTAACCCCCTATGCAGGGCCAATTGATACCATGCCCGGCGCATTCACCGCCATGTCCTATCACGGCAACGGTGTGGCTATGGCGACTTACGCCGGGGCATTGTTGGCCGATTTGGCGCAGGACCGCGCGCCGCGCCATGCCTACCCAAAAGTTATGCAAACACCCCCCAAGCGCTGGCCTTTGGGCCGGTTCCGGCGCGCTTGGTTCTGGCCTGTCTATGCGGCGATGTGGGCAACGGGCGCCTAACTTTTAGCCCTGCGGCGTCCGTAGCGCGCGGGCGCGGCCCCGCTTGAGGCCCAGATGATGTTCGCGCAGGATAATCGCGATGCCTGCGGCAGCAATCATCCCGGCCCCGATCAGCATCGGCCCGGTCGGCGCCTCATCGAATATAAAATATCCGATGCCCAGCGCGAACAGCATTGAGGCATAATCGAAGGGCGCCACCACGCTGGCGTCTGCATATCGATAGGACAGCGTCAGGAATATCTGCGCGGCCCCGCCCAGCACCCCCGCCAGCACCAACTGGACCACAAGCCAGCCAGTCGGCAGCACCCAGCCGAACGGAAATGTCAACGCCGACAGTACCGTCGCCGTGACCGAGAAGTAAAACGCAATAGCGGCCGGATGCTCGGTCTGGACCAGCGTGCGAATGGTAATCTGCGCGATGGCAGCGCAGGTCGCGCCAACCAGAACCACAACCGCGCCAATTACCTGAGACGTCTCGACCGGCGCGCCGCCAAAAACGCTCAGCTTGGGGGCGAGGATGATCAGAACGCCAATCAGACCGGCACAAACCGCGCTAATACGAAAGACGCCAACCTTTTCACCTAAAAACAAAGCTGCAAATATAACGATGAGCAGGGACGACGTGTAGCCAAGCGCCGTAACTTCGGGAAGCGGCAGCAGAGCCAACCCCGCGAACATCATTGCCATCGCGACCGTCCCGGCAATGCCCCGGCGCAAGTGACCCCAGATCGACTTGACGCGCAGTCCAGTTGACAGCTGGCCCAGCATCACCAACCAGACTACCGTTACCGGGATAGCAAAAAACGAGCGGAAAAAGACCGCCTCACCAGGGGGCACCTGATCCGAGGCCGCTTTGATTAGCGACGACATAATTATGAACAGAACGACCGCGCATAATTTCAGCGAAATCGCCTTGACCGGGTGCATGGCAGGGCTCCTTTGCCGCCTCCATGCGCCCGGTCTGGTCCAAGGTCAAGAGCCGGACGGCGCGACAGTAAAGCGCTCGGCCTAGCTGCGCGTCAGGACCCAATCTGCGCGGGGGAAATGGCAGGTATATCCGTTTGGCACGCGCTCTAGATAGTCCTGATGCTCCGGCTCGGCCTGCCAAAAGTCGCCCACAGGTTCTACCTCCGTCACGACCTTACCCGGCCAATTGCCGCTGGCTTCGACATCCTTGATCGTACTGCGCGCCTCTAGCTTCTGCGCGTCATTGACGTAGTAGATGGCAGAACGATAGCTGAGGCCCACATCGTTGCCCTGCCGGTTCAGAGTGGTCGGGTCATGGATCTGAAAGAACAGCTCAAGGATCTCGCGATAGCTGATCTTTGCGGGGTCAAACGTAATCTCGATTGCCTCTGCATGAGTGCCATGATCGCGGTACGTCGCATTGGGCACATCGCCGCCGGTATATCCAACGCGCGTGGACAGGACCCCATCCCGCTTGCGGATCAGATCCTCCATCCCCCAGAAACACCCACCTGCCAGAACTGCGCGTTCTTCGCTCATGCTACATCCTCCACTTGATTCAGATACTCGCCATAGCCTTCTGCTTCCATCTCGTCCTTTGGCACGAAACGCAGCGAGGCTGAGTTGATGCAATAACGCAGTCCGCCACGGTCGCGCGGCCCATCGGGAAAGACATGGCCTAGGTGGCTATCTCCATGCGCGCTACGCACCTCGACGCGGGCCATCCCCAGCGTGTCGTCGCTCAATTCAGAGACATGAGCAGGCTCAATTGGCTTGGTAAAGCTAGGCCAACCGCATCCGCTCTCGTACTTGTCCGATGACGCAAACAGAGGCTCGCCAGAAACGATATCGACGTAGATACCCGGCGCCTTGTTGTCCAGATACTTACCTGTTCCGGGCCGCTCCGTGCCGCTTTGTTGGGTCACACGGAACTCTTCGGGCGTAAGGCGTGCGATTGCGTCTGGATCTTTGGTAAATTGGGTCATGGCAGGCTCCTTTCTCCTGTCAGCTCTTGCTACCATAGATGGATGCGCAGCGCGAAAAGCCAACCGATATTTCACCGGCTTCACTGCAGCTTGATACAAACTCCGGCTTTTTCTCGGTTCAAATACCTATTTCCTGGCAACCGAACTTTGTCACATGATCGAGGGCCAAACACCCGGCGACGCCGCCCCCGATGACAACGGTGCGTGCGCGGCTCGGCAGCTTTCGTCCAAACTTCGGCCTCGTTCTGGATCACGTACATCGCCGCTTCATCACTTCGTCAGCAGGGTTTCGATATCCTCCTCGGCGGCGGCACGCCTTAGCCCCGAGAAGTCACCGCCAAGCATGTCCTTGGCCGTGGAAATCGCTGCGCCATAAGCGACGCGTGCCAACGCACCGCCGATAGAAATGCGCGCGGCGCCCATATCGGCGAACTCTGTGTGCAATGTATTTGCATAACCGCCCGATGCCAGCACATTTACAGGGACCGTCACGCTATCGATGATCCGTCTCAATGACTTCGCATCCGGCGGCGCAGGCACATAGGCGCAATCCGCACCAGCGGCCTCGAACGCCTGAATACGTAGGATCGCCTCATCCGTGTCATACTGACCCAGCATCACACCGTCGGCGCGTGCAACCAAAACGAAATCACCTGGCAGCGCGCGTGCGGCACTTGCGGCGGCGCGGATACGCTCGACCGCCAGTTCAAAATCGTAGGAGGTGAAATCCGGCAGTGCCGTATCCTCGATCGAGCAGCCCGCCAAACCAGCCTCATATGCCAGCCGTATAGTTTGGGCCACCGTATCGGGCGCGTCGCCGAAACCGTTCTCGAAGTCGCCAGAAACAGGCACTGTCACGGCGGAAACAAGGTCCTGCGCGTGCGCCAGGGCCTCATCGCGCGTCAGGGTCCCGCCATCGACACGGCCCATGCTGAACGCATGGCCAGCCGAAGTGGTGGCAATCGCTGATGCGCCCAACGCTTGCATCATGCGCGCCGATCCTCTGTCCCAGGCGTTGACCAGCAAGAATGGATCACCCCTGCGATGAAGCGCACGAAATTCAGCCCCGATATCATTCAAATTGCGTCCCAATCCATCACCACCTTGCCGGAGTTGCCAGAAATCATCGCGGCGAACCCCGCCTCGAAATCATCGATACCGATGCGGTGCGTAATCAAGCCTGACACGTCCAGCCCACTCTGCACCAGCGCGATCATTTTGTACCATGTCTCAAACATTTCG
>JAGXGX010000177.1 GCA_024636515.1 Roseovarius sp. | reverse complement strand
GGCGCTGTCCCGCCAAGGTATCGTCGGCGTCCAGCACCGCACCCTTGCCGCCCGACAGCAGGTAGCGCGGCGCATCGCCGGGGCGGCGCAGGCCAATACGGTCGGGATAGGCGAGTGCGGCCATTTCGGCGTCGGTAAAAATGCTGTCGCTTTTAGTCTTGGCCGCGCTGCGCAAGCGGCGGGCCTCTTGGATAATACGCTGTATGACGGCGCGGCTGGGCGGGTAGGGGTGTTGGCCCTTTGGCTGGCGAATCGCCTTCAGGCGCAGGGCTAGATCGGCGGGCGCGCTGCGCGGCAGTGGATCGCGCTCTGACAAAAGCGCCGCAAGCGGCGCGGCATCTGGCCCGGCCACTGCCAGCATATGCGCAAGGCGCGGATGCAGCGGCAGCGCGGCGAGGGCGCGGCCATGCTCGGTGATATGCCCCGAGGCATCAAGTGCGCCCAGCATCGCCAGCAGTGCCTGCGCCTCGGCGTAGCTACCGGGATTGGGTTGGGTCAGCAGCGGCATCTGATCGGGCGCGGCGCCCCACAGGGCCATTTCCAGCGCCAGCGGGGCAAGGTCAGCCGCCTCAATCTCGGCGGGGGGGAAGGCGGGTAGGGCACCCTCTTCGCCGCGGGTCCAGAGGCGATAGCAGATACCGGGCGCGACGCGGCCCGCGCGGCCCTGCCGCTGGGTCGCCTCGGCGCGGCTGACAGGCTCTGTCACCAGCCGGGCCATGCCCGCGCCGGGATCGAACCGCGCGCGGCGGGACCGGCCCCCGTCGATCACGACGCGGATATCCTCAATGGTCAGCGACGTCTCGGCAATGGACGTGGCTAGCACGATCTTGCGCCCATTGTTGGAAGGCGCGATGGCGGCGCGCTGGGCGGCGAAGTCCATCGCGCCAAAGAGAGGCCGTATCGTGCAATCTTGCGGCACGCGGCTCGCCAGTAGCCCCTCCAGCCGCCGAATTTCGCCCTCGCCGGGCAGGAATACCAGCACGCCGCCGCCTGTCTGGCTTAGCGCGTCGCAGGTCAGATCGGCCAGTGCCACCTCAAACCGCGTCGCTTTGGGAAGGGGCCGGTCCAGCCAGCGCGTCTCGACCGGAAATGCCCGGCCCTGCGACGTGATCAGCGGCGCATCGCCCATCAAGGCAGCCACCGGCGCGGCGTCCAGCGTGGCGGACATGACCAGAATTTGCAGATCAGACCGCAGCGCGTCCGCGATTTCGAGGCAGAGCGCGAGGCCAAGATCGCCGTCGAGGCTGCGCTCGTGAAACTCGTCGAATATGACGGTGCCTATGCCGCGCATCTCCGGGTCTGATTGGATGCGCCGGGTGAGGATACCTGTTGTGACCACTTCGATCCGGGTGGCATTCGACACGCATGCCTCGCCGCGCACACGGTAGCCGACAGTCTCGCCCACTTTTTCGCCCAGCGTTTGCGCCATCCGCTCGGCTGCGGCGCGCGCGGCAAGGCGGCGCGGCTCCAGCATGACGATTCGGCCCGGTGCCAGCCCGGCCTCCAGTAACGCGAGAGGCACGCGCGTCGTCTTGCCCGCGCCCGGCGGCGCTTGCAAAACGGCGCGACCATGGGTGCGCATTGCGTCCAGCAGGCGCGGCAGCGCCTCAGTGATGGGCAGATCTGTCATTCAGGCGTGCATTAGCGCGGAGGTGGCAAATCGGGCGGGGGCGGCGACGCGCATAGAACTCTCCGGTGCAGATCAAATGTCATGGCTGGTCTGGACAAGTCCCGGTGCGGCGCGGCATGAATACGGTCAAGGCGCGGGCGAAAGGAACGGGTGCAGATATGATGGTCGACATTGCACAGCTTGAGCGCGGGATTGTCAAAGGGGATCGGCGCGCATTGTCGCGTGCGATCACCTTGGTCGAGAGCAGTCGCGCCGATCACCGCGAGGCGGCCGCCCAACTGATTGAGGCGCTCAAAGGCGAGAGCGGCGCCCCGCGGCAAGCGCTGCGCATCGGGCTGTCGGGCACTCCGGGAGTTGGAAAATCGACCTTTATCGAGGGATTTGGCGGGATGCTGACGGCGCAGGGGCTGCGCGTGGCGGTTCTGGCCGTCGATCCCAGCTCTGCCCGGTCGGGCGGCTCAATCTTGGGCGACAAGACGCGGATGGACCTTCTTAGCCGCGACCCAAACGCGTTTATCCGCCCCTCGCCCAGCCAGACGCATCTGGGCGGCGTCGGGCGCCGCTCACGCGAGGCGGTGGCGCTGTGCGAGGCGGCCGGCTTTGACATTGTGCTGATCGAGACGGTCGGCGTCGGCCAGTCCGAGACGGTGGTCGCCGAAATGTCAGATCTATTCGTGCTATTGCTGGCGCCAGCTGGCGGTGACGAATTGCAGGGCGTCAAACGCGGGATCATGGAAATTGCCGACATTATCTTGATAAACAAGGCCGACGGTGATCTGAAAGCTGCCGCCAATCGCACCTGCGCCGACTATTCCGGCGCGCTGCGCCTATTGCGCAAACGCCCGCAGGATCCAGACGGATTTCCCAAGGCGATGATGGTCTCGGCGCTTGAGAATTCGGGGCTGGAGACCGCATGGGGCGAGATGCAGACGCTGGCGGACTGGCGGCGTGAAAACGGCCATTGGGACGCTCGCCGCGCAAGTCAGGCGCAATACTGGTTTGAGGAGGAGGTGCGGCAGGGCTTGCTGGCGCAACTGCACACGCCGAACGCACGCGCCGCGCTGCGCGATCTGGGTGCTCAGGTGGCGGACGGCAAAACCACGCCCGCCATTGCCGCACGCGCGCTGTTGGACAGAATCGGTGCGCGCGGTGCCTTTGAGGGATGAGGCTCCTTCACAGCGATACGGCTCCGCCTTGGCATATTTCTAGGCAGATGATAAAAGCGCTTACCTCTCGACTGAAATACCATTGCTCGAAAGGTGCGCGTTCTCTTGCGTCGCAAGGCTTTTATCAATCGCGCGCCCCTTGACGGCCCGGTCGATTCTGCCTAACTAGCGCCAACGGAATTGAGGGCGTGGCCTATGGTTTGCGCTCTATGGTCTTTTGACCGATTAAAACGGCCGATTGGCCTTCACCTGTAAGACGAGGATGACACCATGGCGCGCCGCTGCGAATTGACCGGAAAAGGCCCGATGGTTGGCAATAACTCCAGCCACGCTAACAACAAAACACGTCGTCGGTATCTGCCGAACCTGAATGATGTGACCCTGCAATCAGAGGCGCTGAACCGCGGTATCAAGCTGCGCATCTCAGCCCACGCGCTGCGCAGTGTCGATCACCGCGGCGGACTTGACGCGTTCATGGCCAAGGCGAAGGACGTTGAGTTGTCGCCAAGCGCGCTGAAGGTCAAAAAAGAGATTGCCAAGGCATTGGCCGTAACTGCCTGATTTCAGCCTGTATGCGACTTTATCCCACATGGCCCTACCTGAACGGTGGGGCCATTTGCATTTCAGCGGCGGTATTTTGCACGGCTCGGGTCGCCTACGCGCGTGCCTGCCCGCTATGAAACATTAAGGGAAACACATATGTCCTTCACATTTCGCTCCATCGCCGTCGCGGCGGCAATCGCCTGCGCCATGCCTGCCTTTGCTCAAAGCATAACTGTCGAGGATGCATATGCGCGCAGCGCATCACCTACCGCCAAGACGGGCGCAGCGTTCATGCAGATCGTCAATGATGGCGAGGATGATCGCCTGATTGGCGTGGCGTCGCCTGCTGCCGATGTCGTACAGCTGCACACCCATATCGAAAGCGGCGACGGTGTCATGCAGATGAAGCATGCCGAAGACGGCTTTGACATGCCCGCAGGCAGTACGCTGAGCATGGAGCGCGGTGGCAAGCATGTGATGCTGATGGGATTGACCGCGCCGCTGGCGCAGGGCGATCTCGTCCCTCTCACGCTCAGCTTTGAGAAGGCGGGCGATATGACCGTCGACGTAGCCGTCGATCTGGAGCGTATGCCTAGTAAATAATATCCGCGAAGGTGGCCCCGGTTTAGGGGGCCGCCTTCAGTCTATTAGGTGGCTGGCGCGCTGAGCCACGTCATAGCAGCGATATGTTCGCCGCAATCTGGCGCCCGTCGCGCCCCTCTTCCATATCAAAGCTGACTTTTTGATCGTCCGCGAGCCCGGTCAGGCCCGAGCGTTCGATGGCCGAGATATGCACGAATACATCGCTGCCGCCGCCATCGGGCGCGATAAATCCGTAACCTTTGGTGGTGTTGAACCATTTTACGGTACCGTTCGGCATGCCGCTTCTCCTTTGCGTGTCTTCTAGATCCGGTCCTGCGCCGGGGTCAGCAGTCGGGGAGGTGCAGGCATCTGCCCCGCTGCACCATTGATTTTTGCACGGCTATCGCGAAAATCAAGCAAAAGCGCGTGGACCGGGCCGCCGCAGTCGCTAAATTGTACCGGAGCGGCGAAGTTTCGGCGTCGAGCAGTTGGACAGAGGGATAATCCGATGAAAATTTATGGGCTTAAGACCTGCGACACCTGCCGGAAGGCGGCGCGCGCATTGCCGGATGCGGAGCAGGTCGATATCCGCGCAAATCCAGTGCCAGATGCCGTGCTAGAGGCTGCACTGACCCAGTTCGGCGACGCGCTGGTAAACACGCGCTCGACCACATGGCGCGGCCTGCCCGAGGCCGAGCGGCAGGATGCGCCGCTGGAGTTACTCCGGCGCCATCCTGCGCTGATGAAGCGCCCACTGATTGATGCAGGCGGAACGCTCTATCTGGGCTGGGGTACGGACGTTCAGGCGGCGCTGGTATAATGCGGGGCCAGCTTGCGCTGCACCAATCGGTCTAGCGATAGTGGACCTGCGCCCTTGAGAACCAGCACGATCAGCAGAAACAGCCACAAGCTGCGTTGATCCATTATGACCGCATCCGGCACCCTGTCGAACCACGCGCCGACGGCATCCGGCTCGGCCAAAAGGTTGTGCCCGAACAGGTCCGTCAGCGTTTGCAGAGTGACAAAGCCGATCATCCCGAGCGCGGCAAACCGGGTGGCAAGGCCTAGCACGATCAGCGCGGGTAGGATGAACTCGGCCCACGTCCCGGCCATCACGACGAGGGTGTGTAGGAAACTTAGCTGGCTGGCGTCGTATCCCGCAGCCTCCATCGCGCGGGGAAAGATTTGGGCATAGGCGCCAAGGGCCGGCTGAAAAATACCTAGAATGCCATCGCCCAACTTGGTCAGGCCGGAAACCCAGAAATAGAACAAAAAGACCGCAGCAAAGAGAAAACGCGCGAGTGTGCTGAGTAACCCATCCGCGCGGTCGAGCGCGCCGGTGATCGACCTGTATAGCGAAATAAGTGAGTTCATTGCGCGTCTCCCGAATTGAGGTGATGCAGGGCCTGACCCGAGATGAGGACGCCCAGAATGGCGGGCAGATCAAAACCGGGTGCCTCTGCAAGGGCGGCGTCATGCGCTGCACCCACAGGCGCACCGCTGGCAAGGCTGGTGGTGAAGGCAGCCCCGCCTGGCCCTGCGACCGCCATTTGCGGATCATAGGCGGGCCGCGTTACGATCACGTCCTGCGGCACGCCTGAGGGCTTGGGCGCGCCATCCTGCAGATTGTAGGCCCAGATCGCGTGGACGGGCCAACGCGACCTGATGATGCGCAGCGCCGGGGTGAGTGTGATACGCGCAGAAAGCAAGGTCTCGGGCGGTAGGTTTTGCAAAATTGCCGGGTCAAGCGGCGTGCAATCTGCCGCGTGATAGGATTCGCGCAAAGCCTGCTCCAGCCGTGCGACATCGGGCAGATACCCTAGATGCGCCAGAGGCGGGAACTGCGCCAGAAAGCCCGGCAGCATTGCGCCATAGACAGCGATCATCGGCTCCTGAGGTGGATGCTGGCGCAGAAACACACCCATGATAGCGCGGAAGTTCGTGGGGCCGATCAGCTTTTGCACAGCCGGAAATCCGACCTCAAGCGCGTCGATCAGGCTGGAGACGACATTGTTACGATAGAAGTCGAAACGGCGCCCTGCAGGCCCGCCGCGGCCATCGCCCAGTCCGGGTGGAACGGGCTTGTCCGCGTCCAGCAATGCGGCGCTAAATGTGGTTTGATCGCTCATGCGGGCACACGGGCCAGCGCAGCGGCGGCGCGCGCGGCCTCGGCCTGCAAGATCGGCCAGTCCGGTACGTCCGCATCCCACTCGATCAGCAAGGGGCGCGGCCCTGAGCGGGCCAGCGTATAATCCAGAAGCGCCCAGACCGGGCCCGCCACCTCGCGGCCGTGACTGTCAATCAGCAGGGGCGCACCGTGCGTGCCTGCATCCTCGTCATGGCCGCCAAGGTGCAACTCTCCGATATGCTGCACGGGAAAGGCGTCGATATAGCTGCGCGCGTCCAGCCCCAGATTATGAGCCGAGATAAACACGTTGTTAACGTCCAGCAGCAGGCCACAGCCCGTGCGCGCGGCAACCTCGGCTAGAAAATCTGTCTCGCTCATCGTGCTGGCCTCAAACGCCAGATAGCTGGACGGGTTTTCCAGCAGCATGGGCCGGCCGATCGCCTCTTGCAGCGCGTCGATGTGATCCGACACGCGGGCCAGCGTAGCGGGCGTATAGGGCAGGGGTAGCAGATCATTCAGATAGGCGCCGTCATGCGTGGACCATGCCAGGTGCTCGGAAAAGCTGGCAGGATTCAGCCAGTTCACTAGATGGCGCAGGCGATCTAAGTGATCGCTGTCCAGCGGCCCCTCGCCGCCGATGCTGAGGCCGACACCGTGGACCGAAATCGCAAAGCGTTCGGACAAGGCGCGCAACTGCGCCAGAGGGCGTCCGCCGTCGCCCATATAATTCTCGGCATGGATTTCCAGCCATTCCACTGGGGCGGCGTTCGCCATCAGATCACTGTAATGCTGCGCCTTGTAGCCTACGCCGATACCATGTGGCAGCGCGCCGTGTAGGGCAGAGGGGCGGGCGGTATCGTCCAGCATGGCGATCTCTCCGGTCAGGTCCGTGTGATGGATGCCGCAAGACGCGCGCAAGCGAAGGGACAGGGATGCACGCGCCTTGGGGGTCGATTGGTTTAGGCCGGCAGATCGCGGTCCAACTCTTCTAACGCGCCTTCGCGCGCCGTGCCGTCATCCATCGCGGGTAGTTCCATCGCGGTGCAGTTGCCCTCGTCGACCAGCGACCAGGCGTTGCCTTGGTAGTCGACCTTGGACGTGCCTGCGCATGTGGTACCTGCGCCAGCTTTGCAGTCATTCTCGCCTGCAAGCGACACGCCAAAGCATTTAACCTGCTCTGCAGCGGATACCGTGGTGGCTTGTGCGGCCAATGCGGCGGTAAATGCGCCTGCGATGGCGGCAGTCTTGATCATAGTGGACATATCGTTTTCTCCCATTGGTTCTGGATATCGCGGTAATCGGCGATGGACAAAGCATAGAGAGCGCGCCGCACATCGCCAGTAACGCATGCGTCAGACACGAATCTGTCAGACGCGCGTCAGAACGCCGCACCTGTTATAAAAGGGAAAATCCCGATTTCAGGTGCGGCGCGGTGAAATGTTTCGGCGGCGCGCCGCCGATTTTTCACGTATTGTTACAAAAGGTCGGGGGCTGTTGCCTCATTTCCGAGCGCATCCAGCACATCTGACAACGCCTCTACGCGCGTTTCCTTTTCGCCCAAGCGGCGCAGGGAAACTGTGCGATCCTCGATCTCGCGGTGTCCGCACGCGAGGATGACAGGCACCTTGCCGACCGAGTGTTCGCGCACTTTGTAGTTGATCTTCTCGTTGCGCACGTCGGCCTCGGCGCGCACACCTGCCGCCTGCAATGCCGCGACAACCTCCTGCACGTACGCGTCCGCCTCAGATACGATGGAGGCGACGACCACCTGCCGCGGCGCCAGCCAGAAGGGCAACTTGCCGGCATGTTCCTCTATCAGGATGCCGATGAACCGCTCAAAGCTGCCAAGGCAGGCACGGTGCAGCATATAGGGCCGCTGTTTGCTGCCATCGGCGGCAATATAGGTCGCGCCCAGACGCTCGGGCAGGTTCGGGTCCACCTGGAAGGTGCCGCACTGCCATGTCCGGCCAATCGCGTCAGTCAGGTAGAAGTCCAGCTTGGGCCCGTAGAATGCGCCATCGCCCGGCTCAAGCGTGAAATCGCGCCCGGTTGCCTTGATCGCGCCTTCCAGCGCGCCCTCGACATGGTCCCAGCTCTCGTCTGAGCCAACGCGCTTTTCGGGGCGCGTGGCGAACTTGATCTCGAACTCGGCAAAGCCGAGATCGGCATAGATCGCGGCGAGGAAGTTGATGAACTTGGCGCATTCCGCCTCGATCTGGTCCTCGGTGCAGAAGATATGGGCGTCATCCTGAGTAAACCCGCGCACACGCATGATGCCGTGCAGCGCGCCCGAAGGCTCATACCGGCTGCACGAGCCGAATTCGGCCAGGCGCAGCGGCAGATCGCGGTAGGACTTCAGGCCCTGGTTGAAAACCTGCACGTGGCAGGGGCAGTTCATCGGTTTCAGCGCGTTCACGGCCTTTTCGCGGGCGTGATCCTCTTCGACCTCGACGATGAACATGTGGTCCTGATACTTGTCCCAGTGGCCTGACGCTTCCCACAGCTTGCGGTCGACGACTTGGGGCGTGTTTATCTCCTGATATCCGCCCGCGCGCTGCTTGCGGCGCATGTAATCTTGCAGCGTGGTGTAGATGGTCCAGCCATTTGGGTGCCAGAACACCTGTCCCGGCGCCTCTTCCTGCATGTGAAAAAGGTTCATCTCGCGGCCCAGCTTGCGGTGGTCGCGCTTGGCGGCCTCCTCCAGCATGTGCAGATGCGCCTTGAGCTTTTCCTTGGACGAGAACGCCACGCCATAGATGCGTTGCAGCATCTCGCGCTTGGAATCGCCGCGCCAATAGGCGCCCGCGACGCTCATCAGCTTGAAGGCGTCTGCGGGCAACTGACCCGTGTTCTGTAGATGCGGGCCGCGGCACAGATCCTGCCAGTCCCCATGCCAATACATGCGCAAGGGCTCGTCGCCGGGGATCGCCTCGATCAGCTCGACCTTGAAGGGCTCGCCCGCGTCCTTGTAGTGCTGGATCGCGCGGGGGCGGTCCCAGACCTCGGTGCGGACGGGATCGCGCGCATTGATGATGTCGCGCATCTTCTTTTCGATCAGGCCCAGATCCTCGGGCGTAAAGGGCTCGGCGCGGTCGAAATCGTAATACCAGCCGTTTTCGATCACTGGGCCGATGGTGACCTTCACGTCGGGCCAGATTTCCTGCACGGCGCGGGCCATGACATGCGCGAGATCGTGACGGATTAGCTCATTCGACTGCGCCTCGTCCTGCATGGTGTGGATGGCGATGCTGGCATCCGTCTCGATCGGCCATTGCAGATCATAGTGCCGGCCATCGACAGTGGCCGAAATCGCTTTTTTTCCCAAGGATTTGGAAATATCGGCAGCGACCTCGCCGGGAGTGATGCCGGGGTCATATTGCCGCGCGTTGCCATCGGGAAATGTCAGGGAGATTTGGGCCATCTGGGGCGCTCCTCGTCGGTTTGGCGCCTACACGTGCGCCCGGTTGCGGGTGAAATGCCCTTGTGCCGCCGCCCTCACGGGGTGTCAAGCGGGGTTGCGACATGGATAACGCTTGGCGCGTGGGGCTAGCGCCGGATAGACTGGACTGACATTCATCCCATAGGAGCGTGCAATGCCCGGCTATAATCCCAATATCGAGATCGGCATCGAGGATATGGAATTGATCGAGGATGCCCTGCGCCATGCCAAGCGGCGCCTTTCCATGCCCGGCGGCGCCGATGCCGACGGACCCATCGCGGGCCGCACGGTGCGCGAGATCGACGACCTTCTGGGGCGTCTGCACAATCAAAAGGTGTTCTATCGCCCGCGCAAGATGCCCTATGTCGGCGGCTGATGCATGAGCGTTGCACCAAGTTATCTGGAAACGCCGCAGGGGCGGCGCATCGCCTATCACTTTCATGAGGGCTTCGGGCCGGGTGCCGTGTTCCTCGGCGGCTTCATGTCGGACATGGAGGGCACCAAGGCGGTCTACCTCGAAGAGGTGGCCCGCGCCGAGGGGCGCGCGTTCCTGCGGCTTGACTATTCTGGCCACGGCGCATCCTCGGGGGCCTTCACCGATGGGTGCATCACTGACTGGGCGGCCGATGCGGCGGCGGTGATCGGCGCGCTGACGACCGGGCCGCAGATCCTGATCGGCTCGTCCATGGGCGGTTGGATCGCGCTGCTCCTCGCGCGCGCGATGCCGCACAAGATCGCTGGCCTCGTGACCATCGCCGCCGCCCCGGATTTTACCGAAGACAGCATGTGGGCCAGATTTACCGAGGCGCAGCGGGCCGAAATCATGGAGGATGGCCAGATCGCACTGCCCAGTGAGTATGATGCGCCCTATACAATCACGCGGCGCCTGATCGAGGACGGGCGCCAAAACCTCGTTTTGCGGGATCCGTTGGATTTGCCCTTTCCTGTGCGCTTCTTGCAAGGAACGGCGGATAATGACGTGGACAAATCGGTTGCATTATCGCTTTTGGACCATGCGCGCGGGCCTGATATGCGGCTTACTTTAGTCGACGGGGCCGATCATCGCTTTTCTGACGCGGCGTGTCTTGCCCTCATTGGTGAGACCCTGCGCGACGTCGCAGCGCGCGCCAAGGGCTGATGCGCAGGCCACGTTCGATGCGCGGGCTCGAGGATCTGGGCCGCGTGCGCCTCAGCCCGCATTTCTACATGCGCGATTTTCTGCACTCCGAGATCGGCAGTCTCCACGGCATTCCCAATATCCCCGAGCATCCGGACCGCGCAATCGAGATGGGGCGCGCGCTGTGCGAGACGCTTCTTGATCCGCTGCAAGAGACCTTTGGGCGCATCGCCATCCGGTCTGGCTATCGCAGTCCGGACCTCAATCGCTTTGGTAGCGAGAATGGGCTGAACTGTGCGCGAAATGATGCCAACATCGGCTCGCATATCTGGGATCTGGGCGAGGGGGACGCGCGCGGCGCCTGCACCTCTCTGGTCATCCCATGGTTCGCGGATCGATATGCCAAGGGGCGTGATTGGCGCGATCTGGCGTGGTGGTTGCATGATCATCTGGACTACTCGGAAATGTATTTCTTTCCAAGGCTTTGCGCGCTTAACCTCAGCTATCGCACCGTCCCGCTGCGCACCATTTCCAGCTACATCGCGCCAAAGGGCCTGCTTTTGCGCGCGGGCGCTGCGCCGGCTGAGGACGCGGCGCAGCGGCGCGCGCGCTACGCCGATTTTCCGCCCTTTCGCGGTATTGCCTATCCCTGATCTGCACTGGCCAGTTGACCTCTCCGCAGGCTCTGCCAATGTGCGGCGCAGCGCCCGCCGCAGAGGGGCGCCACCAGAAAGGACATCCCCCGCATGAACGAGGCTCTCGTCCTCTTGCCGGACATAATGTGCGATGCCCGCGTGTTTGGCCCGCAATTGGCCGCGTTCAGCAAGACACATGCGATCACGGTCGCACCCATCACCGGCGGGGACCGGATCGAAGAGATTGCGTCGAACCTGCTGGATGTTTTGCCGCGCCGCTTTGCGCTGGGCGGGCTCGCTCTGGGGGCGAGCGTCGCGATGGAGATTGTGCGGCGCGCGCCCGACCGCGTGACGCGCGTCGCCCTGATGAATGCCAGCGCCTTTGCCGAAACGCCCCAGTCAGCCGCCGATTTCGAGCCGATCATCACCAAGGCGCGGGCGGATAATCTGCGTGGCTTCGCCGACGGGATCATGCCGCCCGAGACCTTGGCCCCTGGCCCGATGCGGGCCGAAGTCATGGCGCTGGTGTATGATATGGCCGACCATCTGGGTAAGGACGCATTGATCAGGCAGGCGCGCGCGATCCAGCGCCGCCGCGATTATCAGGCGGTTCTGCGCAAGATCAAGATGCCGACGCTGGTCCTGTGCGGGGCAAACGATAGCGCGACACCGATCAAAAGGCACAGCTTTCTGGCCGATCTGATCCCCTATGCCGAACTGTCCGTGATAGAGGGCGCGGGCCGCCTGCCGACGCTGGAGCAGCCCGATGCGACGACCGACGCCTTGTCGGAATGGATGCGCCAGCCGCTGGTCTTGCGTTGATGTGACGCATTAAGATCCGCGGCCAAGGCATTCAGGCCGCTTCGTTTTTATTCGCGGCCTTCGAGGGCTTCTTGTTGTTGGCGTCAATGAACTTGAGCACCAGTGGGCGGATATTGTTGCGCCAGCTGCTGCCCGCGAAAATGCCGTAGTGGCCCGCCTCCGGCTCCAGATGGCTGTTCTTCTTGTCGTCGGACAAGCCGGTCAAAAGGTCCAGCGCCGCGATGCATTGACCGGGGGCCGAGATGTCGTCCTTGCCGCCTTCAACGGTCATGACCGCAACGCTATCGATCTTGCCGATGTCGACGTGGCGTCCCTCGATGGTGAACTCATTCTTGGCGATCTCGAGACCCTTGAAGATCCGCTCGACTGTCGAAAGGTAGAACTCGGCAGGCATGTCCATGACGGCGAGGTATTCGTCATAGAACCGGTTGTGGCGGTCATGATCGCTGGCCTCGCCGCGCGCAACCGCGCCGATCTGATCGCTGAATGCCTTGGCGTGGGTTTCGCCGTTCATCGAGATGAAGGAGGCCAACTGCAACATGCCCGGATAGACCTTGCGGCCCACGCCCGGATATTTGAACCCAACGCGCTGGATCATGGTCTGCTCGAGCTGGCCCATCGTCACGCGGCGGCCAAAATCGGTGACCTCCGTGGGATTGGCGTCCGGATCGACCGGCCCGCCGATCAGGATCAGCGAGCGTGGCTGTGCTTTCGGCTCCTGCTCGGCAAGATAGGCGGTCGCGGCCAGTGCCAGAGGCACCGGCTGGCAGACGGCAACGACGTGAGTGTCAGGCCCCATCTCGCGCATGAATTCCGCAAGGTAGAAGGCGTAATCCTCGACGTCGAATTTGCCTTCGCTCACGGGGATGTCGCGCGAATTGTGCCAGTCGGTGACATAAACCTCGCAGTCGACGAGCAGGCTCTTGACCGTCGAGCGTAGCAAGGTGGCATAATGGCCCGACATGGGCGCGACCAGCAAGATCTTGCGCGCCATCTTGCGGCGGCCCGGCACCGAGAAGTGCAACAGGTTGCCAAATGGCTTCTCGACCACGGTGTCGATGCTGACCAGATGATCCTTGCCATCCTCGCAGGTAAAGGCGTGGATGCCCCAATCGGGCTTGGCGAGCATACGCTCGAACGTCCGCTCGGTGACCTGGCCCCAAGCTGCCATCCATTGAAATGCAGGGTTTGGCGTCATGCTGAATATCGGATAAGATGCAAAGGAAAGTGCTGTCGCCCCAAGCCATTGATTGGCGTTGCGTAAGGTTTCCATCATGTCATAGGTGGCCATGTACCGCATTGAAACTCCTTCAGGGCCGGGGCCCTTAGATAATGTGGCGCCGAATGCGCCCGCAGCTCGCAACTTGAAATGCTGCAAGGCAGAAACTTAGGGTGTTATAAGCGATATGGCAACGGATCAGAGCGGCAACGCCGGAAAAGATGGCGAAAATACCAGTGATCCGGGCGAAATCCGCGACCGCATGACCGCCAATCTGGCGCGGGTCGAGGAGCTGTCGCAGCGCTTTATCGCTGCATTGGCGCGGCGCAATCCACCAAATGCGGTTCTCAATAGTCCGGGGCAGGATCTGTTCGCCAAGGCGGCCGCCTCTTATTGGTCCGAGGCGATCGAGAATCCCGCCAAGCTCTATGAGCATCAGGTTTCCTACTGGAGCGAGTCGGTGCGCCACTTTGTCGAGGCGCAGCGCCTGATGCTGACGGGCGAGGCCGCGCCGCAGGACGACGCCCCAAAGGACAAGCGGTTCGCCAATCCGCTGTGGTCCACGCATCCCTATTTTCGCTACATCCGCGAGCAATACGAGCTGAACGCGAATGCCGTTACCGATGCGATCGGCGAAATCGACGATCTCGACCCGGTCGAAAAGAAGCGCCTCGATTACTTTTCGCGCCAGATTGTCGATATGCTGGCGCCGACTAATTTTCTGGGCACCAACCCCGACGCGCTGGAAAAGGCGGTCGAGACCGACGGAGAAAGCCTGGTCAAGGGGCTGGAAAACCTCGTGGCGGACCTCGAGGCGAATGACGGCGAGATGGTCGTGCGCCTTGCGGACGAAAACGCCTTTTCGCTGGGCGAGAACATTGCGACCACCCCCGGCAAGGTCGTCTTTCGCAACGAGCTTATGGAGCTGATCCAATATGCGCCCGCGACGGACGAGGTGCATGAGATCCCGATCGTCATCTTTCCGCCCTGGATCAACAAGTTCTACATTCTCGACCTGAAGGCGCAGAACAGCATGATCAAGTGGATCACCGAGCAGGGCTATACCCTCTTCGTGGTCAGCTGGGTCAATCCCGATACCAGCCATGCCGATATCGGCCTCGAGCAATACGTCGAAGACGGCTACATGACTGCCATCCGCGAGGCCAAGGCGATCACGGGCGCTGCCAAGGTCAATGCGGTCGGGTACTGCATCGCCGGCACCACGCTGGCGCTGACGTTGGCGTTGATGAAGTCGCGCGGCGACACCTCAATCAATTCCGCCACGTTCTTTACCGCGCTTACGGATTTCAGCAATCAGGGTGAATTCACGCCTTTCCTGCAAGACGACTTCGTCAACGGCATCGAGGCCGAGATCGACGCCCAAGGCATTTTGCGCTCGTTCATCCTGGGCCGCACGATGAGCTTTCTGCGCTCGAACGATCTGATCTATTCGCCCGCGATCCGCAGTTACATGATGGGCGAGGCGCCGCCTGCCTTTGATCTGCTGTACTGGAACGGCGACGGGGCCAACCTGCCGGGGCGCATGACGCGCCAATATCTGCGGGGCCTGTGCCAGAAGAACGCGTTCGCGGGCGAGGGGTTCGACCTGCTTGGCCAGACCTTGAAGCTGAGCGACGTTGATGTACCGCTGATGGCCATCACCTGCGAGACCGATCACATCGCGCCGTGGAAGGACTGCTTTCGCGGGATGAGCCAGACCAAATCCAAGGACCGGACCTTCATCGTCTCGCAATCGGGTCACATCGCCGGCATCGTCAATCCGCCCTCCAAGAAGAAATATGGCCATTACACCAATGGCGACTGGTCGGGCGGCGCCGATGACTGGAAGGAGGCCGCCACCTTCCATGAGGGCAGTTGGTGGCCCCGCTGGGAGGCATGGCTGCGCCCCCGCTCTGGCGAGATGGTCCCGGCGCGCGAACCGGGCGATTCGGACCATCCGGCACTGGCCGACGCCCCCGGAGAATACGTCCGGCGCCGCGCGTCGCGCTGAAAATCACGCTACGTCAACGTGTTGTGATTTTTCATGCTGCATCGCAGAAAAAGTCTTGAAATGCCGCAGTGCAGCATTCATATTGTGGTCAGAAGCGAAAACGGGCGAAACGGTATCGCCCCTGACCCAAGGAGCTACACCATGGCCAAGACACAAGACATGAACACGATGATGAAAGACATGATGGGCGCATTCCCCGTCGATACCAAATCGATGGAAGACGCGTTCAAGAACCAGGCAGCCCTCAGCGAGAAGCTGTCGGGCGTTGCCCTGAGCGCCGCCGAGAAGTCGGCAGAGATTTCCAGCGCCTGGACCAAGTCCACGCTCGAGAAGATGCAGGACATGGCCAAAGCCAAGTCCGAGCCCGCTGACTACGCCAAGGCGATGAGCGAATTTGCTTCGTCCAACGCCGAAGTCACTGCCGAGCACATGGCCGCCTTCGCGGAAGTCGCCAAGAAGGTCCAGATGGACACCGTCGAGCTGATGATGAGCGCAGGTCGCGACATGCAGGAAGACGCGTCCAAGGCCGTCAAGAAGGCAACCGACGACATGTCCGCTGCTGCCAAGAAAGCCGGCACCAAGTCGTAAGACATCTTGCCAGACATCCCATCTCCTCCCGATTTGGGGATGTCGGTAACAATAGGGCGGGCCGCCATGCGGCTCGCCCTTTCTTTTTGCGCACGCAGCGCCTAGGCTCTGCTGCACTGCTGCATTTTTCCGGGAGGCTCGCACCGTGGCCGACACTGTAAAACCGCTTTTGATCAAACGCTACGCAAGCCGTCGCCTCTATAACACCGAGACGTCCGATTACGTCACGCTCGAGGATATCAGTCAGTTCATCCGCGACGGGCGCGACGTCCAGATCATAGACCTGAAGTCGGGTGATGATCTTACGCGCCAATACCTGCTTCAGATCATCGCTGATCACGAAAGCCGGGGCGAGAACGTCCTGCCGATCAATGTGCTGAATGATCTGGTGCGCAGCTACACCACGCAGGCCACCAGCGTTGTGCCCGAATTTCTGGCCGCCAGCTTCGAGATGTTGCGCGATGGTCAGTCCAAGGTGCTGGCCAACATGACCCAGTCCAATCCGATGGCCCGCATGCC
>JAGXGX010000039.1 GCA_024636515.1 Roseovarius sp. | reverse complement strand
GAGATACCTCCGCACGCCTGAAAATTAGGCTATGCGAAAGGTCTAGGTGCCGATAAGGGCGTACATGTGGCACAAGCGGGGTGTCATTCGGGCCGCACTATGGCGGCCCAGTGACGTCACGTAATGATTAACTAGCAGATCGGCCGCGCGGCCCTGTCAGGCGATACGTCCGTGGCAATGCTTGAACTTTTCACCCGATCCGCAAGGGCAGGCCGTGTTGCGGCTCGGGTTGCCCCAAGTCGACTGGTCGCTCTCGTCAAAGCCTTCTAGCGCGGCTTCGGAGGGTGTGTTCGCCGTCTGCTCACCATCGGGTTGCGGGCTCGCGGCGTCGGTCTGTGCTTTGAGCGCAGCGCGCTCTTCCATCATTTGTTGCAACATTTTTTGCTGATCTGGCTCTGCCATTGGCTGCACCTGACCCAGCTTTAGGGTCACATCTTGGCGCAACGTGTCTAGCATTGTCTCAAACAGGGCAAACGCCTCATTCTTGTATTCATTCAGCGGGTCGCGCTGGGCGTAGCCGCGAAATCCGACGACACTGCGCAGATGCTCCAGCGTCAGCAGGTGTTCGCGCCACTTGGCATCGATCGTCTGAAGAAGCAGCTGTTTTTCTACCAGACGCATATTGCCGGGGCCGAACGCGACAGCCTTCTTGGCCATCATCTCGTTCGCGTTTTTCTCGATCCGCTCGCTGATGTCCTCGTCGTCGACGCCTTCCTCATCTGCCCATGCCTGCACGGGCAGATCCATGTTCAGCTGCTCCTTGATGGCGGTGTGCAGCCCCTCCATGTCCCACTGGTCGGCGTAGGTTTTCGGCGGCATGTACTGATCGACCAGATCGTCGATCACCTCGCCGCGCATGTCCTTGACGATTTCGCTGAGGTCGGCGGCGCGCATGATGTCGAGGCGCTGCTTAAAGATCACCTTGCGCTGTTCATTCATCACGTCATCGAATTTCAGCAACTGCTTGCGAATGTCAAAGTTGCGACCTTCGACCTTCGCTTGCGCACGCTCCAGCGATTTGTTCACCCATGGGTGGATGATCGCCTCATCTTCTTTCATGCCGAGGCCCGACAGTACCTTTTCCAAACGCTCCGAGCCGAAGATCCGCATCAAATCGTCGTCCAGTGACAAGAAGAACGAGGATTGACCGGGGTCGCCCTGACGGCCCGACCGGCCGCGCAGCTGGTTGTCGATCCGGCGGCTCTCGTGCCGTTCGGTCGCAAGGACAAAGAGGCCGCCTGCGTCGATCACTGCCTGCTCTTCTGCAGCGTGACCGGCCTCGATGCGGCCGCGTATTTCTGCCGGATCTCCTTCGGGATCGGCATTGATCGCGTCCATAATCTTGAGCTCGATATTGCCGCCTAGTTTGATGTCGGTGCCGCGCCCGGCCATATTAGTGGCGATAGTCACTGCGCCGAGCTTGCCCGCGTCGCCGACGATCTGCGCCTCTTTTTCGTGCTGGCGTGCGTTCAAGACGTTATGTTCGATGCCCGCTTCCGTCAGTAGCTGGCTGATAGTTTCCGATTTTTCGATCGATGTGGTGCCTACCAGCGTCGGTTGGCCCTTTTCCTTGGCTTCTTTGATCTCCTCTACCACCGCCTTGTATTTCTCTGCCGTCGTGCGGAATACCGCGTCATCCTTGTCGATGCGCGCGATAGGCCGGTTCGTCGGCACGGCAATCACGCCTAGGCCGTAAATCTCGGCAAACTCGTCGGCCTCGGTCATCGCGGTACCGGTCATGCCCGACAGCTTGTCATAGAGGCGGAAGTAGTTCTGGAACGTCACTTGGGCGAGCGTCACGTTCTCGGGCTGGATGTCGGCGCCTTCCTTGGCCTCAATGGCTTGATGCAGACCATCGGACAGGCGTCGCCCCGACATCATGCGTCCGGTAAATTCGTCGATCAGCACGACCTCGTTACCGCGGACGATGTAATCTTTGTCCTTCTGGAACAGCTTATGCGCGCGCAGGCCCTGATTGACGTGGTGCACGATCGTTGTGCTTTCGGGATCATAAAGCGACTGGTCTTCGGGCAGTACGCCGCGTTCGACCAGCAATGTCTCAAGGAATTCGTTGCCCTCGTCGGTAAAGGTCACGCCGCGCGATTTCTCGTCGACCTTGTAATGCTCGTCTTTCAGCTCGGGAATCAGCTTGTCTATCGCCAGATACATGTCGCTGCGGTCCTGCGCGGGACCCGAGATGATCAGCGGTGTGCGCGCCTCGTCGATCAGAATGCTGTCGACCTCGTCCACGATTGCATAATTGTGGCCGCGCTGATTCATCTGGGTCAGCTCGGACTTCATGTTGTCGCGCAGATAATCAAAGCCCAGCTCGTTATTTGTCGCATAAGTGACGTCGCAGGCATAAGCGCGCTGCTTCTCGTCTTCGGGTTGGTTGGGATAAACGACACCAGTTGTCATGCCCAGCGCACCGAATACGGCACTCATCCAATCAGCGTCACGCTTGGCCAGATAGTCGTTGACCGTGACGATGTGCACGCCCTTGCCGCCTAGCGCGTTCAGGTATGCGGGCAGGGTCGCGACCAGCGTCTTGCCCTCGCCTGTCTTCATCTCCGAGATGTTGCCCTGATGCAGAAAAATACCGCCCATCAGCTGAACGTCAAAGGCCCGCAGGCCCAACGCACGGCGCGCCGCTTCGCGGCAATTGGCAAACGCCTCGGGCAGCAAATCGTCCAACGTCTCGCCTGCCTGCACGCGGGCACGCAGATCTGCGGTTTTGGCGATCAGACCAGCATCGTCAAGCGCCTCAATCTCAGGCTCCAGCGCGTTAATCTTGTCGATCAGCGGGCGCGTCGCCTTGACCATGCGGTCGTTCCGTGTGCCAAAAACCTTACGGGCGACCGTTCCAATACCCAGCATGTTCAATACGTTCCCGTCTTGTGATCTGTTGTGTCTGGCAATGACTTGTCCCGCCAGCGTTGCCACCCTATGTCGAGCGGAGTATCAGCGGAATATGCCTATATTCAAAGGCGATGTAAGCTTCCGCTGGCTTAGTGTCAACGTCGCGCACCCTGCGCGGCACCTACCGCCGCAAACTGTGAAGGAATACTATATGTTCGACCGCCTCAAGCCGATCATCACCTCTGCCATGCTGATTGGAGCCGTTGGTGCAACGCCGCTCCTTGCCGAGGGCGATGCTGGGGACGCGCCCACCGCCGAAACGGTCGTCGCGACGGTTGGCGACACTGAAATTACACTGGGCCACATGCTGACCCTGCGCGCGGGCCTACCCGAGCAATTTGCGCAGGTGCCTGCTGCGGTACTCTACCCCGGTATATTGGACCAACTGATCCAGCAGACCCTGCTGGCGGATGCCCATGAGGGCGATATGTCCCGCCGTGCTGCCTTGTCGCTGGAGAACGAGCGCCGCGCGCTGATCGCCGCCGAGGAAATGGCCGATATAGCTGAAACTGCCGTAACAGACGAAGCTGTCCAGACCTACTTTGACGAAAATTTCTTGAATGGCGAGGCCGTCACTGAGTACAAGGCCGCGCATATTCTGGTTGAGACCGAAGAAGAAGCGACGGCACTGGTAGAAGAACTCAAGGGCGGCGCCGATTTTGCCGCACTGGCAGAAGAACATTCCACAGGCCCCTCCGGCCCGTCGGGTGGCCAGTTGGGCTGGTTCAGCGAAGGCATGATGGTCGAGCCGTTCGAAGTAGCGGTCGCGGAAATGGAGCCCGGCAGCGTCGGCGATCCCGTTCAAACGCAATTTGGCTGGCACGTGATCAAGCTGGAAGAAACCCGTGAGAAGGACGCCCCCAAGCTGGAGGACGTGCGCGCCGAGATCGAGGACGCGCTGCGCCAGCAAGCCATCGAGAAAGCCATCACAAAGCTGCAAGATGAGAGCGATGTCGACCGTACCGCTGGCGACGCGATGGACCCCGAAGCGCTGAACAAACTCGATCTGCTGGACGAGTAAGCGCCAATGGCCAAGATCACCTCTGTCTCGCCCCTGGCGCCTGCCACCTTCCCCGATCTACCTGTGATCGAGGGGGTCCGCTTTGCCAGCATCGCGGCGGGCGTACGCTATTCGGGGCGTACGGACGTCATGCTGGCGCATCTGGCACCAGGCAGCACCGTGGCAGGGGTGTTCACCCGGTCGGCGACGCGGTCCGCCCCTGTGCTAGATTGTCAGGCGAAAATTGGCCGAACCGGCGATGAGGGTGCGGCCATCATCGTCAACTCGGGCAATTCCAATGCCTTTACCGGGCGCCATGGCGTGGAGTCGGTCCGCGCCGTGACGTCCGGTGTGGCTGAGGTCCTGGGTCTGCCCGATCACCGGGTGTTCTCCTCATCCACGGGTGTCATCGGCGAGCCGATGAAGCACGAGCGTATTGTCGCCGTTCTGGGCGAGTTGCACGGGTCACTTAGCGCCGATGGCATCCGTGACGCCGCCTGTGCGATTATGACGACCGACACCTTCCCCAAAGGATCGTCTACCGAGGTCGAGGTAGACGGCAATCGCGTACGCATCGCCGGGATCGCCAAAGGATCAGGCATGATAGAGCCTGATATGGGCACGATGCTGGTCTATATCTTTACCGACGCGAAGGTACCGCAACCAGTGCTGCAATCCATGACGACGGCCCTCAACCGGACCACGTTCAACTGTATCACCGTCGATAGCGATACCTCGACGTCCGACACGCTGTTGGTCGGCGCGACCGGGGCATCGGGCGTGGCGATTACCGAACACTCCATAGGCTTTATGGAGGGGCTGCGCCGCGTCATGCTGGACCTCGCGCAGCAGGTCGTACGCGACGGCGAAGGTGCGACCAAGTTGGTCGAGATTTCCGTAACCGGAGCGGCCAGCGATGCGGATGCTCACAAGCATGCGAAATCCATCGCCAACTCGCCCTTGGTCAAGACGGCCATCGCGGGCGAGGATCCCAACTGGGGCCGCGTCGTAATGGCCGTGGGAAAATCCGGCGCACGCGCAGACCGCGATACACTGGCGATCTGGTTTGGCGACATCAAAGTGGCCGAGGATGGCTGGGTTAGCCCCGCCTATGACGAAGACGCGGCGGCAGCCTATATGAAGGGCCAAGAGTTGGTGATTCACGTCGATCTGGGCCTTGGCGGCGGCACAGCGCGGGTCTGGACCTGCGATCTGACGCATGGGTATATCGACATCAACGCTGACTACCGATCGTGAGGACCGTCCTCGTATCAGCGGTTGCGCTGATTGACGTGGACGGGCGCGTGCTGCTTGCACAGCGCCCTGAAGGCAAGTCGATGGCGGGCCTTTGGGAGTTTCCTGGCGGCAAGGTGGAGCCGGGCGAGACGCCCGAGGCCGCGCTGATTCGCGAGTTACAGGAGGAGCTGGGCATCGATACGTGGGCCAGCTGCCTCGCCCCGCTAACCTTCGCCAGTCATTCCTATGATGATTTTCATCTGCTGATGCCGCTGTTCGCGTGCCGCAAGTGGGACGGCATCGTTCAAGGGCGCGAGGGACAGGCGCTGAAATGGGTGCGCGCGTGCGATCTGAGGGATTATCCAATGCCTGCGGCGGACGTGCCGCTGATACCGATCCTGCGCGATTGGCTATAAGGCAGGGGGCCTCAGGCGCTACAAAACTTCACCACAATGAAAAAGGGCGCCCCGATAGGCGCCCCTTTTTACTAATTTCGCGCTCAGATCAATCCAGCGTGCGGACGATCTCTTCGCGCTCGAAGATCTCAATAACGTCGTCGGGCCGGATGTCTTCGTACTTCTCGAAGGCCATACCACATTCCTGACCAGACGGAACTTCGGCCACTTCGTCCTTGAACCGCTTGAGCGTCTTCAGTGTGCCCTCGTGGATCACGACATCATCGCGCAGCAGGCGCACACCAGCGGACCTGCGGGCAACGCCCTCGGTGACCCGGCAGCCGGCGACCTTGCCGACGCCCGTGACCTTGAACACTTCCATGATCTTGGCGTAACCGATGAACTTTTCGCGGATCTCCGCACCCAAGAGGCCGGAGGCCGCCGCCTTCACGTCGTCCACCAGATCATAGATGATCGAGTAATAGCGAATCTCGACACCCTTCTGGTTCGCGCTTTGGCGTGCAGGAGCATTGGCACGGACATTGAAGCCGATGACCGGCGCACCCGACGCTTCGGCGAGGCCGATGTCCGACTCTGTGATCGCGCCGACGCCAGAATGAAGGACGCGTACGCGCACTTCGTCATTGCCGATCTTTTCCAGTGCCTGAACGATGGCTTCGGCAGAACCCTGCACGTCGGCCTTCATCACGATGGGCATCTCGGCCAGGTTTTTGCTCTCTTTGGCCTGAAGCATCATCTGGTCCAGCGTCACGGCGGCACCTGCGGCAGCGCGCTTTTCCTTAGCGGCATTGGCACGGTATTCGGCGATCTCGCGGGCTTGTGCGTCGGTCGAAACGACGTTCAGAACATCGCCCGCTTCAGGCGTGCCGCTTAGGCCCAGTACCTCGACCGGAACAGACGGACCGGCCTCCTTGATACGCTCGCCACGGTCGTTGATTAGCGCGCGCACCTTGCCGAACTGCTGGCCCACGACAAAGATGTCGCCGGTGCGCAATGTGCCCTTTTGGATCAGGACAGTCGCGACAGGGCCGCGGCCGATGTCCAACTGCGCCTCAATCACGGCACCCTCGGCGGCACGGTTCGGGTTCGCTTTCAGCTCGAGGATTTCAGCCTGAAGCGCAATGGCCTCGAGCAGAGTGTCCAGACCCTTGCCAGTTTTGGCGCTAACCTCGACGTCCTGCACATCGCCTGACATCGCCTCGACGACGACCTCATGCTGAAGCAGGTCGGTGCGTACCTTTTGCGGGTTCGCCTCGTGCTTGTCGATCTTGTTGATCGCCACGATCATCGGCACTTTTGCCGCTTTGGCGTGATTAATTGCCTCGATGGTCTGAGGCATCACTGCATCGTCGGCGGCAACCACCAGAACGACGATATCCGTTACATGAGCGCCGCGTGCACGCATCGACGTAAAGGCCGCGTGGCCGGGCGTGTCGAGGAACGACAGAACCGAACCGCTGGCGGTCTTGACCTGATACGCACCGATATGCTGCGTGATACCGCCGGCCTCACCGGTCTGCACTTTGGCGTCGCGGATCGCGTCCAGCAGAGAAGTCTTGCCGTGGTCGACGTGGCCCATGATCGTGATGACCGGTGGGCGCGGCAGCATGTCTTCGGGCTTGTCATGAACCTTGGCGATAACATCCTCCACGTCAGAATCAGATACGCGAACGACGCGGTGGCCGAACTCCTCGATGATCAGCTCGGCAGTGTCGGCGTCGATCGCCTGATTCTGCGTTACCATCATATCGTTGTTCATCAGCGCCTTGACGACGTCGCCAACGCGCTCGGCCATACGCTGGGCCAACTCGGCGACAACGATGGTTTCGGGCAGTTGAACATCGCGGATAATCTTTTCACGCTCTTGGGTACCGCCCATCGCCTTCTGGCGATTGCGCTCCTGCTTGCGCTTCATGGCGGCCATAGATTTCTGGCGGCCACCTTCGCCGCCTGACAGGGCCTGATTCAGCGTCAGCTTGCCCGAACGACGATTGTCGTCGCCCATGCCTTTGCCCTTGGTCGGGCGCTTTTGCTCGGTGTCGCGATCCTGCTTGCGCGGGGCCGACGACGGCGCAGGGCCGCGAGGTGCGGCGCGCGCGCCTTCTGGCTCTGAAGAGGGGGCGGCGGCGACCTGCTTGGCCGCATCGGCCTCGCGGCGCTGGCGCTCATCCTCATCGGCTTTGGCCTTGAGCGCGTCGACACGCTCTTTCTCTTCGCGCTCTTTGGCCTCGGCCTCATCACGGCGACGCTGGCGATCTCCCTCGCGCTCCTTCTCTTCGGCCGCGCGGCGCAGGGCATCTTCGCCCTCGCGCGCCTTCGCTGCCTGAAGCGCCTTCATGCGGCGCTCCATCTCGGCATCCGAGATGCCGGCAGGCCGCTTGGACGGGTCACTAATAGGGGCAGGTTTACCCGCGCCAGCCATGTTTCCCGCACCCGGTTTGGGCACGACAACGCGCTTACGCTTGGTTTCCACCACGACGTTCTTGGTCCGGCCATGGCTGAAGCTTTGCTTCACGCTGCCCGCACGCGGACCGCCACTGACACCCAATGTCTTTTTACCGTCGTTGTCGCTCATGAGGTCTTCTTTCCTTTCCGATGGCCGTTGCCATCGTCCGAAACGCGCAGGCCTTTCAGCCTTGCCGCTTCCTCTACAACACGTTGCGTCAAACCGCCAGCGCCCAGTGCCGCGTGGATCGTCGTTTGACGCCCGAAGGCCTGGCCCAGTTCATCGGCGGTCAGCCACCCGATGAAAGAGCCGTAATGCGGCGTACTAAGCTTGGACTTTCCACGCTCGGACCCGTCGCTGGCCTGTATAAGTACTTCGGCCTCTTCTTTGTCGAGGCTACTTTTAACCTTCTCATAGCCCGACACGGCACGCCCGCCTTTGCGCGCTAGGCTGATCAGATTAAT
>JAGXGX010000038.1 GCA_024636515.1 Roseovarius sp. | reverse complement strand
CCTTGGCGGGCGTATCGATCTGGTGGCGGCATTCTGCGAGAAACTGGACGCAGCCGGCATTTCGGTGACCGAAACGCCCGCAGGCCTGACAGTTGCGCGCAAGAACGGTGATATCCGCGCCGTCGACGTAGCGACCCGGCCTTTCCCCGGCTTTCCGACTGACTTGCAGGCCCAGTTCATGGCTCTGATGTGCACGGCAGATGGGACATCCACGCTTGAGGAGAACATCTTTGAAAATCGGTTCATGCATGCGCCTGAACTGATCCGCATGGGCGCCGATATCGACGTGCATGGCGGTCATGCAACGGTCAAAGGCGTCAAGCGGCTGAAGGGCGCGCCAGTCATGGCGACCGATCTGCGCGCCTCCGTGTCACTGATCCTCGCGGGTCTTGCCGCCGAGGGCGAGACGATCGTGAACCGGGTCTATCACCTTGATCGCGGGTACGAGCATGTCGAGGACAAGCTGAGCGCAGTGGGCGCCAAGATCGAACGGGTGTCGGGACAATGAGCAAACCAGTAAGCGATGACGCCAAATTCGAGGATGCGCGCGAGGCAGCGCTGAATTTGGGCGCAGTGGATGTAGATGATTTGCAGGTGCTGTCGGGGCTGGCGCAGGATGCCGTATTCCCCATCACCGAGATGAAGTGGCAAAAAGGTGCGCGGCGTTTTGCGCTGCTTATCAATCGGTTCCGCTGGGAGGATGCAGGCGCAGCCCGCCACGCGCCCGAGCGGGTGCAATCACTGCTGGTCATCGGCGACGTGCTGAGTGTCTCCAGTCAGGGGATCGACCGCAATGATGCCGAGTTGATCCTGTCGCTGCTTAGCGTGACGTTCGAGCCGGGCGAGGATGGTGCGGGCCATGTCCTGTTGACGCTGGCGGGCGATGGCGCGATCCGGCTGGAGGTCGAGGCGCTGGACGCGACGTTGAAGGACGTGACGCGACCCTATATTGCCCCCTCTGGGAAAACGCCGCAGCACCCGGACTAAGCCCGACCAGATCGCCGCGCAAAAGGATCGCCCATGCCTCGTTTCCTCGACCATGCCAGCCCAGATTTCGAGGCCGAGTTTGCCGCACTGCTAAATGCCAAGCGTGAGGACAGCCCCGATGTCGATGATGCCGTTTCGGCTATCATCGCCGATGTGCGCGCGCGCGGCGATGCGGCGGTGATTGAACTGACGGAGCGGTTCGACCGCGTCTCGCTGACGCCGCAGACCATGCGTCTAAGTGCCGATGAGGTGGCAGGCGCCGCGGACCGCGTCGCGCCAGACGTGCGCGCGGCGCTGGAACTGGCCGCATCCCGCATCCGCGCATACCACCAGCGCCAGATGCCCATGGATGATAGCTGGACGGATGACAGCGGCGCGACGCTCGGCTGGCGCTGGACGCCTGTGGATGCCGCTGGCCTTTATGTACCGGGAGGGATTGCCACCTATCCCAGCTCTGTGTTGATGAACGCGGTCCCGGCCAAGGTGGCAGGCGTTGGCCGCCTCGCCATGGTCGTGCCCACGCCGGGCGGCGCGCTGAACCCCGCCGTTCTGGCCGCCGCGCAGATCGCAGGCGTTGATGAGATTTACCGCATTGGCGGCGCTCAGGCCATCGCCGCACTGGCCTATGGTACCGAGACGGTTGCCCCGGTGGACAAGATCACCGGTCCCGGCAACGCCTATGTCGCCGCCGCCAAGCGCCGCGTTTTCGGTAAGGTCGGCATCGACATGATCGCCGGGCCGTCAGAAATCTTGGTCATTGCTGATGGTGACAACGACCCCGATTGGATTGCCCTCGATATGCTCAGCCAAGCCGAACATGACGAGAGCGCGCAGTCGATCCTAATCACTACGGACGCCGCCTTCGGTCGTAGGGTCGCGGATGCAATCGACGCGCGCCTCCAAACGCTGGAACGGCGCGCGATAGCCGGGGCCAGTTGGCGCGACTTTGGCGCGATCATTACCGTGCCGGATCTGGATACTGCTGCACAGCTGAGCAATCGCATCGCGCCCGAGCATCTGGAGCTGTGCGTGGCAGACGTGGACGCGCTGAGCGCGCGCATCACCCATGCCGGCGCGATCTTCCTCGGCCAGTGGACGCCCGAGGCCATCGGCGATTATGTCGGCGGGCCGAACCATGTGCTGCCCACCGCACGCTCGGCGCGGTTCTCATCCGGCCTTGGCGTTCTGGACTTTCTCAAGCGCACGACACTGGCCCGCATGACGCCCGACGCGCTGCGCGCCGTTGGCCCTGCTGCCGAAACGCTGGCTAAATCCGAGAGCCTAGAGGCGCACGGCCTGTCAGTGCGCGCCCGTCTGGACAAGCTAAACGGATAGCAGCCATTGCCCCATCTGCGCCCCGGCGCTACTGCTATAGCAATAAACCCCGCGCGAAAGACTGCTCATGAGCCGCATCAGCCATATCGAACTCGACGACGCAAACCTGCCCGCCCCCACGCCCGAGATTGAGCAAGAGCGCAAAGTCGCGATGTTCGACCTGATGGAGGACAACACGTTCGGCTTGCCTGCCCGCGACGGACGCGACGTGCCCGGCGGCCCCTACCGCGTCGGCCTGTCGATCCGCGAAAAGCGGCTGGTGTTCATCGTCACCACCGAAGCCGAAGCACCGGCGGCTGAATTCCATCTCTCGCTCAGCCCGTTTCGCCAAGTGGTCAAGGATTACTACGCCATCTGTGAGAGCTATTTCGACGCCGTCAAAAATATGCCCCCCAGCCAGATTGAGACGATCGATATGGCCCGGCGCGGCATCCATAATGAGGGCGCGCGCATTCTGGAAGAGCGGCTGGAGGGCAAGGCCGATATCGACAGCGACACCGCCCGCCGGCTCTTCACGCTGATCTGCGTGTTGCACTTCGGCGGATAGGCGGATGGTGGCAGACCTTCCTCAATCAGTGTTATTCTGCTGCGACTATAATGCCGTACGCTCGCCCATGGCCGAAGGCATGATGAAGAAACTCTACGGCGCTGGCACCTACGTTCAGTCGGCAGGCGTTAAAAGCGAGCAGGACATCGACGGCTTTTCCATTGCCGTCTGCGCCGAGATCGGGGTGGAGTTGGCACGCCACCGCGCCCGCAGCTTTGACGAGATGGCGCAATGGGGCGATGATCTGGGATCGTTCGATCTGGTGATCGCGCTCAGCCCCGCCAGCCAGCGCCGCGCGCTGGATCTGACGCGGGTGTTTCACCTAGACGTGCTGTACTGGCCGATCATGGACCCGACCGGCCTAGGGGAAACTCGGGCTGCCAAACTGGCCGCGTACCGCCAATCGCGCGACCAAATCCTGAATCATATGATAGAACGCTGGGGTGACCCAAGGAGGGACGACACATGATTATCGAGGACTATTTCGACAATTTCAATATCGGCGATATCGAGGGTATGCTTGCGTGTCTGTCAGATGACATAGCGCACCACGTCAACGAGGGCGGTACGCGCCATGGCAAAGATATGTTCCGCGACTTCTGCGAGCATATGACCGAATCCTATCGCGAAGAGCTGACCAACATGACGCTGTTTATGACCGAGGATGGAAAACGCGGCGCCGCTGAATACGTGGTTAACGGCACCTATCTGAAAACCGACGATGATCTGCCTGAGGCAACTGGCCAGACCTACAAGCTGCCAGCCGGTACGTTTTTTACCATTGATGGCGGGCTAATCACGCGGATCACGACCTACTACAACCTCGCCGATTGGCGCAATCAAGTCAGCGGGTAACGGGGCCGTGGCGCCGGGCGTCGAAGTCCGCACGCTGCGCGGCGCGGCGCTAGAGGCGGCGCTGGACGATGTGGCGCGTCTGCGGATCGAGGTTTTTCGCAGCTATCCGTACCTCTATGATGGCGACGCGGATTACGAGCGGCGCTATTTGCAGCGCTACCGCGACAGCCCGGGCGCGATTCTTGTCGGGGCGTTTGACGGCGCGCGGCTTGTTGGTGCCGCGACTGGCACGCCGATGGAAGATCACGCCGATGATTTCGCCGCCGCGCTGGCGGGGCTGGGGCTGGATGCAGCACGCATATTCTACTGCGCCGAGTCCGTGCTTCTGCCAGAATATCGCGGGCGCGGGATCGGCCACGCGTTCTTTGACGCGCGCGAGGAGCATGCGCGGGCATTGGGCCGGGATATGTCAGTTTTTTGCAGTGTTCTACGTCCCGAGGGCCACCGCCTGCGCCCGGAAGGATACCGCCCGCTGGATGCGTTCTGGCGCAAGCGCGGGTATGCGCCGCTGCCCGGTGCCATCGCAAGCTTCGCGTGGAAGGACACGGACCAGCCCAGCGAGACGGATCACCAACTGCAACTCTGGATGCGCCGCCTTGGGCCGCGTGCCTGATGCCAAAATGACGACGCGCGCCACAAATGTGAGCCGCGCCGCCTAAATTACCTCCACGGTCTGGTGTGCGACACAATTGGCCTGCAAATGGCATAGGGCCGGGGGGCCACACTGCAATAGGATACCATGATGCGCCTAATCGCCGCCGCCAGCCTCGCATTCGCCATTCTGTTGACCGTTCCCGCTACTGCGGTGGCTGAGCCGCGGGTCAAGCTGGGCTATGGCCGCCTGATCACCAATGACTACATCGGCGACGGGCATGACCGATGGCGCACCGGATCGGTCGCGTCCAGCCGTGTGTGGGGCCCGGAATGGGATGGCGCGCTGCCGACTGGCTTTGGCCAGCTTCTGGAGTTGCGATTTAACGCGCAGATCATCGCGCCGCAGGATTTGAACGCGCCCGCACCGAGGGATCGGCGCTATGTCGGATCGGTCGCATTGGGGCTGCACACCCACTACACCGCGCTTGGCAGCGAGCTGTCGCTTGGCGGCGATCTGGTGTTTACCGGGCCGCAGGCGGGGTTGGACGGACTACAGGACTTTATCCACGACAATTTCGGCGGGCAGGGCGTAGGCGCCGCAGCGCGCAGGCGCCAGATCGGCGATGATGTCCACCCCACGGCGGTGGTCGAAATGGGACGCACTATATCATTGGGCGGCGCGGCCAAGCTGCGCCCCTTTGCCGAGGCGCGAGCGGGCGTCGAAACGCTGGCACGTGTGGGTGCTGACTTCACATTTGGTGATGCGCTGGCGGGAGAGCTGTTGATGCGCGATCCGGTCACCGGACAGCGATACCGCACCGTGCAGAACGATCTACCCGGCTATGCCTTTGTACTGGGCGCGGACACGGCCTATGTCGACGATAGCGCCTATCTGCCCTCCAGCGACGGCTATCGCTTGAGCGATGCACGCAATCGCGTGCGGGCCGGCGTGCATTACGGCGCCCGCGCTGGTCACCGTGCATTTTATGGCCTGACGTGGCTGGATCGCGAGTTCAAAGGCCAGGCCGAAAGCCAGATTGTGGGATCTGTGCGACTACATATCGAATTCTGACAGCTTTTCCTTGACGCGGCTTTCCAGGATGAGCTTCGACTGCTAACCTGCTTGCAATAATAAAAAGAATATCGAGGCAGGATAACGGTTATGGGAACGGGCTTTCGAGGCACGTTCGTCATTTCCTGGTCACAAACGGAAGTGGACGGCTTTGCGCCGGACGCGATCGAGCAGCTGACAGTTGGCGCAACATGGCGTTGGCACGGATCGCCCGTGCGCGTCGATGGGCCACCAGAATTGCTGCGACTGGAAGATGCGAACGGATACGGGGTAAACCGCAAGAGCGCCGCGCGCATGGTGCGGCGTCTGGTCGGCGCGGCAGTAACCGGCACGCGCGATCTAAGCGCGGTGGAGTTGGACGACACGCTGCCGGACAGCAGTTTTGTTGTCACCAATGGCGCACAAAGTTACACAGTCAGCGTGATCGAACTGGGGGGCGGTGCAAAGCCGCTTTTGATGTTCATCGACGCGCTGCCTCCGCAAAATACTGATATGTGGGTAGTGCATCACACGCTTGAGGGTGCGCAGATTGCATCGGGCGCGCCTGCGACAGGCGGCGTCATATGCTTTACCCCCGGCACCCGGATCGAGACGCCGGACGGCCCCAAGCTGGTCGAGGAGCTGCGCGAGGGCGATCGCGTGCAGACCAAGGACAATGGCGCCGAGGAGATCCAGTGGATCGGCAGCCGGCGGATGACTGGCGCGCGCCTTTTTGCCTTGCCTAAACTGCGTCCGATCCGCATTCGCGCGGGCGCGCTGGGCGGCACCAGACCTGACGAAGAATTGCTGGTCTCGCCCGAGCACCGGATGCTGGTGCAAGGCGATGTGGCCCGCGCACTCTTTAACACGCCCGAAGTGCTGATCGCGGCCAAGGATCTGGTCAACTTTGGCAGTATCCGTGTGGATCTGGCGGTGCGCGAGGTGACGTATATCCACCTGCTGCTGCCGCGCCATCAGATATTGTGGGCCAACGGCGTGGAGACTGAGAGTTTCCACCCTGCCAGCGCTGCATTATCGACACTTGGCGAGGCGGACCGCTTGCGCCTCTTGGCACAGTTCCCGTCAATGGAGGCCGAGCCAGAGGCATATGGCGCGTTCGCCCGCCGAAGCCTAAGCGCGCCTGAGGCCGCGATACTGGCCTTCGAGGCGGCCTAAAGCCGGGCTGCATGATCGCGCATTGGGCTGCCATCCGTTTCTTTAGCTAGACTCTGATGCAGCACCGCCTCCGTTTACGCGCCGCCTCGGTTGACCGTGCTGTTCCGGGCGTTGCAGCTTAGGCGTTCGCCTACCTATCGAATAGGGTCCATCAGCGCATCACTCAGCCGGCAATCGCGCACGGTGTCCTGCCCGCATGGCACCGGGTCCAACCCGCGTGACAGACAAATGCGCGCCTCAGCGATGCGGCCATCGCGGCAGGTGACGGTTACCATGTCCGGCTCTAGCGCCGGGTTCGCCTTG
>JAGXGX010000176.1 GCA_024636515.1 Roseovarius sp. | reverse complement strand
TCTCTGGTGATTGTGCCTATGCGCCGCTGGTCATGGGCGGCGAGGATTTCGCCTATATGCTGGAGGAACGACCCGGCGCCTACATCCTCGTCGGCAACGGTGATACGGCGGCGGGTCACAACGCCGAGTACGACTTCAACGACGCGATCATCCCTGCCGGTTGCAGCTGGTGGACTGAGATCGTGGAGCGGCGGATGCCGGTCTAGGCACCGCACCACAGAGACTCATAGACAGCGCCGATGCCGTCTGCCTCTGCCTCGACGCTAAATCGGGTCTGCGCGATTTGCCGTGCAGCATCCGACATCTTGGCGTGGCACGCGGGATCGCCGAGCAAGGCGGCCAGCGCCTCTGCCGCCTCATCCGCACCCGCGACGATTTGGCCCGCCGCGCCGCCATCGCTGAAATCGCGGTAGCATCCGGCGTCTGTTGCAACGAAGGGCACGCCGCTGGCCATCCCCTCCAATGGGGCCATGCCGTAGCCCTCATAGCGCGGCATCTGCACCACTGCGGACAGACTGCGCAGGAGGGCAGGCAGCGCCTCGGGTGCGATTTCGCCGGGAAAGAGAATGCGCTCTTGCAGGTGTACCTCTGCGATACGGTCCTTTAAGTCTTGCAAAAATGCAAGGTCGCCGCGACCTGCGCGTCCCCAGACCAGTGCCGTTGTGCCCGGCTGGCCCGGCAGTAATTTCAGCATCGCATCAACAAAGCGATCAGTGCCTTTCTCGGGCCTTATGCGCCCGATTGTGGCGATGCCGCGCTGGCCGGGATAACCCGTCTGTGCCCATGCCTCTGAGCGATCACTGGCCGGATGATAGGTACCGCAATCGACGCCGTGGGGGACCACTGCGCGCACATGCGGCACAAAATCTGCGGCGCGTTCGGTGGTCGCAATCACGGCGTCCATACGCGAGATTAACCATCGGGGCAGGGCTGAATGACGCCTCTGCGCGGCAGAGGTAAAGACAATGCGGATCGGCAGGCGCAGCACGTCGCGCGCCCAAAGCGCTGCGCGCATCTCGGTATTGCGCCGTACATGCCAGATGACGAAGGTCCGCCCATACGGCACGTTGCGCGATAGTCGCCGCGCCTCGGCTACCGAAACGGGCGCGGGGCAACCCGGCAGGACGCGGCCTGCAAGGGCCAAATCGTAGCGCGCAACTTGGGCGCGCAGCACGCCCGCGGCCGTGGCGGAAACGCCGGTAAAGTTTGCGTTGAAATTGGTGACAATCAGCTCGGTCAAGGCGCTCGCTCCGGCGTGGCTTAAACCCGTCCTAACTCAGCCTGAGCGCGGCGCAAAGGGTGGATGCAAGATCGTCCAGCAGATCGTCCTGCGCGGCTGCGAACTCAGCGGCGTTGGCCTGCATCGTTGCCAGTGCATCTGGCGCGGCATTCAACTCGAGCAGCGCGGCACCCAGCGCCCTAGCATCCTCCACCTGCCGCGCGGCGCCGACCGCGTCCATCTGCGCATACGCTGCGGCGAAGTTGGCGTAGAGCGGGCCGTGCAATATCGCCGCGCCGGCATGGGCCGCCTCATAGGGATTGTGCCCGCCAACGGGCACGAAAGATCCGGCGACGCAGACGATGGGGGCAAGCGCATACCACAGCCCCATCTCGCCCAGCGTATCGGCCAAATAGACCTGCGCAGACGGGTCGATTTGGCCTGAGGCGGATCGCCGCGCGTGGCGCAATTCTGCTTTGTGCAACAGGTCCGCGACAGCATCTGCCCGCTCCGGATGGCGCGGAATCAGGATCAGCAGCGCCTCAGGCTGCGCGCCCAGCAGCGCCCGGTGGGCCGTTATCGCCACCTCTTCTTCGCCCGGATGGGTCGAGGCCATGGCCCAGACGGGCCGCGCGCCAATCTGGCCCTTTACCTGCGCCAAGGCTGCACCATCATATGGCACCGGACCGGCCATCGCCTTGAGGTTGGCACCTTGCGCCGCCCTGTCGCATCCCAAGCGGCGCAGGTGATCCGCTGTGCGTGCGTCCTGGCAATGCACCACAGCAAAATGGTCCAGCAGATGCCGCGCGGTGCCGCCGATCCGCGCCCAGCCTCGGGCCGAGCGATCCGAGATGCGCGCATTGAGCAGCGCCAGCGGAATGCCGCGCCGGGTAGCAGTGCGTAGCATATTCGGCCACATCTCGCTCTCGACAAAGACGCCCGCGCTTGGCTGCCAATGATCTAGGAAACGGGTCACGGCGGCAGGTGCGTCCAGCGGCGCAAATTGGTGACGGCAGCGCGGCGGCATCCGCTGCGCGAGGATGCTGGCCGAGGTGGCCGTGCCGCTAGTGATCAGAAAATTCAGCGCTGGGTGCGTCTCGCCCAGATGCGCGATCAGGCGCAGTATCGACAGGCTCTCGCCGACGCTTGCTGCGTGAAACCACAGCAAATCGCCAGCAGGGCGGGGCATCGACGCATGGCCCATACGCTCCGCGATGCGCGCCTCGCTGGTGCCATGCGCAGCCAGCTTGCGCCGCACGCGCCGCATTGCCAGCGGTGCAATCGCGCGGGATGCCAGTGCATAGGTGCGCAGCAATAACGTAGGGGGGCCTAGGTCGGCAGGCACCCGTTAGCCGCCCGTGTGACTCATGTGGCGGGGCATCTTGCCGTCCACGCCCTGCCGGGAATAGTCAAAATCATGGCCCTTAGGTTTGCGAGCGATCGCGGCGCGGATAGCGGCCTGCAGGGGCGCAATGTCACCGGGATTGGCCCGCAGGGGCGGACGCAGATCGGCCATATCCTCTTGGCCGAGGCACATATACAGCTCGCCAGTGCAGGTTAGGCGCACCCGATTGCAGCTTTCGCAGAAGTTATGCGTCAGCGGCGTGATAAAGCCGATCTTTTGCCCGGTCTCCTCCAGCCGGACATAGCGCGCGGGTCCGCCCGTACGCTCGGGCAGGTCGGTTACTGTATAGCGCTCGGCCAGCCGGGCGCGCAGATCCTTGAGCGGCCAGTATTGGCTTAGCCGGTCCTCGTTGCCGATGTCTCCCATCGGCATGACCTCGATCCACGTCAAATCCATGTCGCGGCTGGCGCACCACTCAGTCAGGCTGAACAGCTCGCTCTCGTTAAAGCCCTTTAGCGCGACTGCGTTAATCTTGACCCGCAGCCCGGCACGCTGGGCCGCGTCAATGCCCCGTAGCACCTGAGGCAAGCGACCCCAGCGGGTGATGTCCGCGAATTTCTGCTCGTCCGCCGTATCCAGCGACACGTTCACGCGGCGCACACCTGCGGCATAAAGACCATCTGCAAACCGCTCCAACTGCGATCCGTTTGTGGTCAGGGTCAGCTCGGCCAGCGCGCCGCTCTCCAGATGTCGGCTCATGCTGTTGAAAAAGGTCATGATCTCGCGCCGCACCAGAGGCTCGCCGCCAGTGATGCGCAGTTTGCGAACGCCCATTTCGACAAAAGCGCTGCACATGCGGTCCAGCTCCTCCAGCGTCAGAAGCTCCTTTTTCGGCAGGAACGTCATGTTCTCGGACATGCAGTAAACGCAGCGAAAATCACAGCGATCGGTCACCGACACGCGGAGGTAGTCGATGGTGCGCTGAAAAGGATCTGTCAGGGGCATATTCATACCCCAAAAGGTAAGCGTCGGGGCGGGGCGGGGCAAGAGGCGATATGCTCGCAGCGGGGCTTTGCCGGGGGGTGCCGTTGGGGATTGAACGGGGCAGCGCGCCGCAATAGTCTGGCAAAATGAAAAACTTGATCCTTATTACAGCGGCCACGCTGCTCACTGGCTGCGCAGCAGCGCCTGATTGGCTGTCACCTAGCCGCGCCCCCCAGCCCGAGGCGACTCCCGCCGCGCAGCCAGCACCCACCACGGCGCCAAAAGTGCCGCCAAACGCGCGCACGGTTGAGCAGTTCGATACCACCAGCGCGGAGGATAAGGCGAAGGCCGCACAGCCCACCGCGGGCGGCACGGCGCTAGGCACGACCATCGCCAGCCTTGGCGCGCCGGGCGAGCCGGGGTTCTGGATCAAGACCCCGTTGGTGACGAAGCCGGGGCCGGGCCGCGTCGTGTATCCCGCCAATGGCAAGTCGGTAAAAGTCGATCTGATCCCACTAGGGGGCGATGTGGGCGCGGGCAGCCGGATGTCTCTGGCTGCGTTGCGCGTGATCGACGCGCCCCTGACGGGCCTGCCCGAAGTGCAGGTGTTTTCGCTGAAATAGCGGCTATTCCACCGTTACCGATTTGGCCAAATTGCGCGGCTGATCGACATCTGTGCCCTTGGCGACGGCTGTGTGATAGGCAAGGAACTGAACCGGCAGCGCGTATAGGATCGGGGCCAGATCGTCGTCGATATCCGGCATGATTATGGTCTGCCACACGCCATCGGATGCCGCCTCGGCGCCCGCAGCGTCGGTGATGAGGATCACCTTGCCGCCGCGCGCCATGACCTCCTGCATATTTGATACCGTCTTGTCAAAAAGGGCGTCGCGCGGGGCGATAACAACGACTGGCATCTGTTCATCGACCAGCGCGATGGGGCCATGCTTCAACTCACCGGCTGCATACGCTTCGGCATGTATATAGCTGATTTCTTTTAGCTTTAGAGCGCCCTCAAGGGCCATCGGGAACATCCGCCCGCGCCCCAGAAACAACACGTCGCGCGACTTGGCGAGGCTCAGGGCGACACTGCGCACCTTTTCTTCGATGCTCATCGCCTGATTGAACGTGGCGGGAAGGCCGCGCAGGGATGCCAGCTTGGCCTTGAATCCCTCATCGGTCAGGCGCCCGCGCGCATGCGCAGCCTTGAGCGCCAGCAGTAGCAAGACGGTGAGTTGGCAAGTGAATGCCTTGGTCGAGGCGACGCCGATCTCGGCGCCTGCATGGATCGGCATGTTCAGATCACTCTCACGCGCGATCGAGCTTTCGGGCACGTTCGTCACGGCAAGGATGGTCTGCGCGAGCGGCGCGCAATAGCGCAGGGCGGCAAGTGTGTCTGCCGTCTCGCCCGACTGGCTGACGAAAAGCGCAGCTGTTCCCTCGGTCACGGGCGGTGTGCGGTACCGGAATTCGGACGCAAAATCGACCTCGACCGGTAGGCCCGCCAACTGCTCAAACCAGTATTTGGCGGTGAGGCACGCATAGTATGCGGTGCCGCAGGACGCCATTGTGATCCGGTTTATGGACGCAAAATCAATGCCGTCACCGGGCAGTTTGATGTCGCTGGCATCCGGCGCGATGTAATCGGCAAGAGTTTCGCTGATGACGGTCGGCTGTTCTGCGATCTCTTTGGACATGAAGTGTTTGTGCCCGGCCTTGTCGATGCGCGCGGCGTCGATTCGGATGGTGCGGGCCTCGCGCTGGACGGTCTGGCCGCCCGCATCGATGATCTTGATCTCGCTGCGGCTCAAGATGGCGCAATCGCCCTCTTCGAGATAGGTGATCCGGTCTGTCATCGGCGCCAATGCGATCGCGTCGGAGCCGACATAGACCTCGCCCTCGCCATGGCCGATGGCCAGAGGGCTACCTTTGCGGGCAGCGATCATCAGATCGGGCTCGCCGTCAAAGAGAAAGGCGAGGGCATATGCCCCCTCCAGCTGCGCAAGCGTGGCGCGCGCGGCCTCAACAGGCGACGCGCCGCCCACTAGATGGTGCTGTGCCAACAGGGCGACAGTTTCGGTGTCCGTCTCAGTGTGATGGGCGATGCCTGCCTCGGCCAGTTCGGCGCGTAGTTCGCGGTAATTTTCTATGATGCCATTATGCACGACGGCGACCGGGCCAGCGCGGTGAGGGTGCGTGTTCACCAGCGTCGGCGCGCCATGCGTGGCCCAGCGGGTATGTCCAATGCCGGATTTGCCGGCCAGCGGCTCGTGAACCAAAAGGTCACTGAGGTTCACCAACTTACCGATGGCGCGGCGACGGCCCAAAACACCCTCGTTTACGGTGGCGATTCCGGCGCTGTCATAGCCGCGATATTCCAGCCGTTTTAGGGCCTCCACCAACATTGGGGCCACTTCGTGCTGGCCGAGAATACCCACAATACCGCACATTATGCCGCCCCTTTTTCACTGTTTTTCTTGGCACGCTTTAACTTATCGAACAATTTTCGTGCAAGCCCCGGTTTGTTAATCTGCCGTCCGCGCGCCACCGCCAGCGCACCGTCTGGAACGTCGTGGGTGATGACCGATCCCGATGCAGTCATGGCGTGATCCCCAATCGTTACGGGCGCGACCAGCAACGTGTTGGACCCGATAAAGGCGTGCGCGCCGATCGCTGTATGATGCTTGGATACGCCATCATAATTGCAGGTCACCGTGCCCGCGCCCACATTGGCACCCGCACCGACATGCGTATCGCCGATATAGCTGAGGTGGTTCACCTTCGCGCCCTCATCCAGGACGGCATTTTTAATCTCGACGAAATTGCCGACGCGCACATCCTCGGCCAGTTCGGCGCCGGGGCGCAGGCGGGCGTAGGGGCCGACGATTGCGCCCCGTGCAACATGGCACCCTTCGAGGTGGCTGAACGCGCGGATATGCGCGCCGCTTTCCACTGTGACGCCGGGGCCAAAGACGACATTCTGTTCAACCAGCGTATCGCGGCCCAGCACGGTGTCGTATGCAAAGTAGACGCTGTCCGGAGCATAAAAATTAACGCCATCCTCGAATGCGGCGGCCCGGGCACGTGACTGAAACAGATCTTCAGCGGCAGCCAGCTCTTCGCGCGAATTGACGCCCAGCGTCTCCGCCTCGTCGCAGGCGATGGCGGTGGCTGTCAGGCCCTGCGCGCGGGCGATGCCGATGATGTCAGTCAGGTAGTATTCGCCCGACGCATTATCATTGCCGACCGTGTCGATTAATTGAAACAGCGTTTCGCTATTTGCGGCAATAACGCCGGAATTACATAATGTTATGGCGCGCTCGGTCTCTGAGGCATCCTTGAATTCGACGATCCGCTCAAGCGCGCCGCCATTCATCACAAGGCGGCCATAGCGCCCCGGTTCGGCGGCCTCAAAGCCGAGAACGACGATGTCGTGCTCGCGACGTGCCTCAATCATCCTCTCCAGCGTTTCGGGCTGGATAAAGGGCGTGTCGCCGTAAAGGACCAGCGCGTCGCCGTCATGGCCTGCCAGCGCGCCCCGCGCGCAGCCAACTGCATGGGCGGTGCCTAGCTGCTGCTCTTGCCGGGCGGCGATGATCTCGGGATCATGCTCCAAAGCGGCTGCCTCGACCGCGTCCGCGCCATGTCCGGTGACGACGGCGATGCGCGCAGGCGCTAGCGCGGTACCGGCGCGCAAAGCGTGGACCAGCATCGGCGCGCACGCGATGGGGTGCAGCACCTTGGGCATGTCAGATTTCATTCGCGTGCCTTTACCAGCGGCAAGGACGATCAGGGCAGTGCTCATTAACAAGAAATCCTTTGTATCACGCGCTCGTCCGTTCTATCTGGCTCAGCCGTAGGTGCAAGACAGAGGGCGATCAAACTAGATTGCCAATTGTGACAGGCCGGGCGGAAAAGCGCCGGAAACGTTCTATATCAGCCGCAACAGTATGGGAGTGCCGCGATGCGCAGCATCATCTTTGATCTCGACGGAACGCTGGCCGATACCAGTGGCGATCTACTGAAGGCGGCCAACGCGTGTTTTCGCGATATGGGCGTTGGCGATATGCTGGGCGCTGCCGACGCGGGCACCGCGCTGTGTGGCGGGCGCGCGATGCTGACGCTGGGGCTGGAGAGGATGGGGCAGGTGGCTGATCCCGACCTGCTTGATCGATATTACCCGTATCTGCTTGAGGCATATGAGGCAGAGATTGATACGCATACCGTATTCTATCCGGGCGCGCTTGACGCTGTGGCGGCGCTGTCTGCTGAGGATTTCAAGGTAGCTGTCTGTACGAACAAACCTGAGTATCTGGCGCGCAAGCTGCTGAAAAGTATGGGCGCGCTTGATCTGTTCGGATCGTTGATCGGCGCCGATACCCTGAGCGTTCGCAAGCCCGACCCAGAGACGCTGCGCGAGGCGGCGCGCCGTGCGGGCGGCGATCCGGCGCATTGCCTGATGGTGGGCGATACGATCACGGATCACAGCACGGCCCGCTCGGCTGGCGTGCCATCCGTGCTGGTCACATTTGGGCCAAACGGTGCGGACATGGCCGCACTCGCGCCCGATGCGCTGCTGCATGAATTTGCCGAACTGCCGACAATTGCGGCCCGGCTACTGGCGTGAGCGGTGCCTCCGAACGTTTTGGCGGCAGTTTTACGCAGCAAGAGCCGATTCCGGAGGAAGCGATTGAGGCTGCGATCGCTGTCATGCGCTCGGGGCGGCTGCACCGTTACAACACCGATGACGGCGAAGTTGCCGCGCTGGAGCGCGAGTTTGCCGCTTATACCGGCGCGAAATACGCGCTGGCAGTGGCGTCGGGCGGCTATGCCATGGGCGCTGCACTGCGCGCGGTCGGGGTGAAACCCGGCGACAAGGTGCTGACCAACGCGTTCACGCTGGCCCCCGTGCCGGGCGCGATTGCAGGTGTCGGGGCTGTTCCCATCTTTGTCGGCGTGACCGAGGGGCTGACCATTGATCTGGATGATCTGGAGGCAAAGGCAGGCGAGGCGCGTGTCCTGCTGCTCAGCCATATGCGCGGCCATTTGGCGGATATGGACCGCCTGATGCAGATTTGCGATGCCGCAGATTTGGCCATTATCGAGGATTGCGCGCATACAATGGGCGCGGCGTGGCGCGGGCGGATGTCGGGGCGCGACGGACTTGTCGGATGCTATTCGGTGCAGACCTACAAACATATGAACGCAGGTGAGGGCGGATTGCTGGTCACCGATGATGATGATGTCGCGGCGCGCGCTATCCTGCTGTCGGGATCTTATATGCTATATGCTCGGCACGGCACTGTGCCACCTGAGGCCGCATTCGAGCGCGCGAAATTCGTCACGCCGAATGTGTCGGGCCGGATGGATAACCTGCGCGCCGCGATCCTAAGGCCGCAGCTGCGGCGGTTAGAATCGCAGTGCGAGGCGTGGAACGCGCGCTACCGGACCGTCGAGGAGGGGCTACAAAACACGCCGGGCCTGACTGTGATCAATCGGCCCGTAGGTGAGACCTATGTGGGGTCGTCTATTCAGTTTCTGTTGCTGGATTGGCCCGGTGCAAAAGTGGGCGAAGTCCTGACCCGCTGCGCTGCGCGAGGTGTACAGCTCAAATGGTTTGGCGGCGCCGAGCCTGAGGGTTTTACCAGTCGCTACGATAGCTGGCACTACGCGCCAAGTGAACGGATGCCAGCAAGCGACCGCGTGCTGCGCGGCACGATAGATATGCGCCTGCCGCTCACCTTCAGCCTAGACGACTGCGCACTAATCGCGCGCATTATCCGCGCCGAGGTAGGCGCGGTTTGGCAGAGCATGGACAGCTAAAGTCTACTGCCGGAGCGGCCCGATAGGCACCGTCGAGATCGATACTTTAGCCGAGCCTTGGGTCAACTCGCGCGCATGCGCCACATATATCAGTGTTCTGTTGCCTTCGTCATAGATGCGCTTGACCCTCAAAGATTTCAGAATGATCGAGCGGCTGGCACGAAACACGTCTTCGCCGTCTTTGGAACGGTCTATGTCGCCCAGCTCTATCGGGCCGGTTTGCTGACATTCTATGGCACTGTTCGAGGGATCTTCGAACCAGTTGCCATTGGCGAGGCGGTCAATCAGGCCGCGGCGAAAATAGGCCAAATGGCAGGTAACGCCCGTGACCTCGGGGTCGGCTATTGCCTCAATCACGATGTCATTGCCAGCCCAGTCCACGCCGATCTCGCCGACTTCCTCGGCCATAGCTGAAGGTGCGAAGGGGGCCGCCAAGATGGCGACCCCAATGATGTGTGCAATACGGCCCATTAGAAGCGGATCTTGCCATGGTGGCCCGGATTGGCCGTGTCGCCCGTAAGTGCCGATTTTGCCATGTCGTAGAATGCCTTGGCGTTACTATCATGCGACCAGATTTCGGCGGATTTCGGGGTAAAACGCACGAGGCGCACGTCCGGGTCATCCTTGCCGTCCTCAAACCAAGCGGCATCCATCGGGGACCAAATCTCGTCCAGTTTATTGCGGTCGGTCTCTACGGCGAGGGTGCCGTCGACGACGGCGTAAATCTTGGCGTCGCCGCTGATGATTTGGTAGCGTGCGTCTTTGGCAGCGGCCGCATCCTCTCCGATGTCGGTGTGGTTCGCAGTAAGGAACCATAGCGCGCCATCATCCTGCCGGGCGTGGTGGGCCATCGGGCGCGGATCGGTGTCCGGACCTGACAGCATCCCCACGTTTACGTCCTCAATCCGGTCCCAGAAGGTGGCTTTCAGGTCCTGGTCTGTCATGTCGATCCCCTTTTCAGTCATGCTATGTTGCCTACCTAACGACGCGCCGCGCCGCGCGGTTCCCGTAATGGACCGTGGGCGGCGGCAAAACCGCGAGGGAGAGCCCTGATGCCACGCTGGATATTCTTTGCCCCGATGATCGGATTGATCGCAGCGGCCGCGGTGATCGGCCTGTCGCTGGGCCGAAAGGCGGTAACGAGCACCGAGACAGCAGTGATCGAGCGCGTGGCCGCGCGCTATTTGATGGATGCGGGCGGCGAGGCGCGCATCACCGACTGCACAGCGCGCCCGGCGGTGTCGGAGCAGTTATGGCTAGTGGTGGCCTGCACGCCGCCCGGGGGGACGGAAGCGTTTGAGTATTTCGTTGATCGCTTTGGCGCGCTTGAGGATCGCGGCGTGCCGTGAGGGCGGCGAGACATAGCTGGTTCCGCTCTCGCTGCGGACGTAGAATTTAGGTATTTTTACCAAGAAAAAGCATGGCGGTGTGGCATATTTATGGGATTTGTATTCCGGCGTGGATGGACTAGGTCTTGGCTAAGAGACAGAGCCAGATCAGGGGGAAGCAGATGATTACGCTCTATCACGTGCCGCAGAGCCGTTCGATGCGGGTGCTCTGGCTGCTGAACGAGTTGGACGTCCCATTTCAGTTGGTCGAAATGCCATTCGACGGATCACTGCGCAGCGAGGAATTTCTGACCCGCTCTCCCGCCGGGCGCGCGCCCTCGCTGGAGATTGAGGGCGAGCGCATGTTTGAGAGCGGCGCAATTGTGGAGTATCTTTGCGAGCGCTTTCCAGAGCGCGGTATGGGGCAACTACCGGGCGCGATGGACCGTATGGCATGGCTTGTCTGGGTGCATTTTGCTGAGACGGTAAGCAGCCACGCCGCCGCGCTGACAGTGCAGCATGTGGTATTGGGCGCTCAGGCCAGTGACGCCACCAAGCGGATCGAGGTTGCGCGGCTGCGCCAATGCTACGCCGCCATCGAGGCGCGGCTCAGCACTCCGGTCGAGAATCGTGATTATCTGCTGACCGGGGGATATTCGGCGGCCGATATCTGCGTGGGGCAGGCGGTCTACATGGCGCGGCACTTTGCCCCGCTGGACGAATACCCCGAACTGGCCGCGTGGTTCGAGCGGATCACTGAGCGGCAAAGCTATCTGGACGCGCTACCGGGAAAGGATAGCACCAGGATGTACGCGCAGGACTTCTATCCGCCGCCCGCGTCCTGACGCGCCACGGGCCAGCGCAGGACGCAGCCCGTTACCGGTCGGGACATTCAGCCGCACCGATGCACTATGGCTTGCCATGCCGGGCGCCTTAAATTCGGGATTGAGCCGTTGACCCTCATCAGGGGCGGGAGTAAACCGGGCACCAGCCTAATACGCCACTTGATCGCCCGCGTTGAAATGCTGTGCAGCGCACGGGCGCAGAAAAGGAGCCGCTCTTGGAAGAGATGTTGAGGGAATACCTTCCCATTCTAGTCTTTCTGGCAATTGCCATCGGCCTTGGGGTTATTCTGATCCTTGCCTCCTTGATCTTGGCCGGGCGCAACCCCGACCCTGAGAAGGTGAGCGCGTATGAATGCGGTTTCAACGCCTTTGACGATGCGCGGATGAAGTTTGACGTGCGGTTTTACCTTGTGGCGATCCTGTTCATCATTTTCGATCTGGAAATCGCCATGCTGTTTCCGTGGGCCGTGGCATTCCAACACATCAGCATGGCGGCCTTCTGGTCGATGATGGTTTTTTTGGGCGTGCTGACCATCGGGTTCGCATATGAGTGGAAAAAGGGAGCCTTGGAATGGGAGTAGCCGTTGGATCAAACCATGCGGGCGCTGACCGCGAGGTCGCCACGCAGGATCTGAATGCTGAGTTGCAGGACAAAGGTTTCCTGCTGACCGCGTCCGAGGATCTCGTCAATTGGGCACGCACCGGCTCGCTGCACTGGATGACCTTTGGTCTCGCTTGCTGCGCGGTTGAGATGATGCACACCTCCATGCCGCGCTATGACGCGGAGCGGTTTGGCATTGCGCCGCGCGCGTCCCCGCGCCAGTCGGACGTGATGATCGTCGCCGGCACGCTGACCAACAAGATGGCGCCCGCGCTCCGCAAGGTCTATGATCAGATGCCCGAGCCGCGCTATGTGATCTCGATGGGTAGCTGCGCCAATGGTGGCGGCTATTATCACTACAGCTATTCCGTCGTGCGCGGCTGTGACCGCATCGTGCCGGTCGATATTTACGTTCCGGGCTGCCCGCCGACCGCAGAGGCGCTGCTATATGGTATCCTGCAACTGCAACGCAAAATCCGCCGCACGGGAACGATTGTCCGCTAATCGCGGGCAATTGATGCAGGCAAGGGGAATGACATGACTGAAGCGCTCAAGGAACTGGGCTCGCACATCGAGATGAAGCGCACGGATTGTGTGCTGGGTTGGTCCGTTGTGCGGGATGAGTTGACCATCGACGTGGCCCTTTCCAGCATCAAGGGGCTGGTCGAGTTTCTGAAAACGGATAGCACGTGCCGTTTTTCATCCTTGGTTGATATCACCGCCGTGGACTATCCTGAGCGGGCCAAGCGGTTTGACATGATCTACCACTTCCTTAGCATGTACCAGAACCAGCGCATCCGCCTGCGCGTCGCCACCCGCGCCGAGGATATGGTGCCGTCGATCACTGACGTACACCCTTCGGCCAATTGGTTCGAGCGCGAGGTGTTCGACATGTTCGGCATTCTCTTTTCGGGCCATCCTGATCTGCGCCGCATCCTCACCGATTATGGTTTTCGCGGGTACCCGCTGCGCAAGGATTTCCCGACCACGGGGTATACCGAAGTACGCTATGACGAGACGAAAAAGCGCGTGGTGTATGAGCCTGTGAGCCTCGTTCAGGAATACCGCCAGTTCGATTTCATGTCGCCATGGGAGGGGGCTGAGTATGTCTTGCCCGGCGATGAGAAGGTCGAAGAGAAGAAAGAGGGCGCGAAATGATGATGCATAATATGGGCTTTTCGGGCTTTGTGATGCTGGCCGTGATGGCGATTGTGTTGGTCGTTCCGTTTTGGCTGCTACTCCCCAAGTTTGGCATCAGCAAATGGGTTTCAGTTTTGGCAATCATCCCGATGGTGCCGCTGGTTCTCTTGTGGATTATCGCGTTCATGGAGCCGAAGGCGTCTCGTAATTCTATGCCGGAGGCACAGACATGATGGACGGCGACATCCGCAACAACACCTATGACGACGGATCGCGTGACTACGAGTCGGGCGAGCAGAAAATTCGTAACTTCAACATCAACTTTGGCCCGCAACACCCTGCGGCGCATGGCGTTTTGCGCCTTGTGTTGGAGCTGGATGGCGAAATTGTCGAGCGGTGCGATCCGCACATCGGTCTGCTCCATCGCGGCACCGAAAAGCTGATGGAATCGCGTACCTATCTACAAAACCTGCCGTATCTCGACCGCCTCGACTATGTGGCGCCGATGAATCAGGAACATGCATGGTGCCTCGCGATTGAGCGTCTGTGCGAGATCGAAGTGCCGCGCCGCGCCAGCCTGATCCGCGTGCTATATTGCGAAATTGGCCGCATCCTCAGCCACCTGTTGAACGTGACCACGCAGGCGATGGATGTGGGCGCGTTGACGCCGCCGCTCTGGGGTTTTGAAGAGCGCGAAAAGCTGATGATTTTCTACGAGCGGGCCTGCGGCGCGCGTCTGCACGCGGCGTACTTCCGGCCTGGCGGTGTTCATCAGGATCTGCCCAGCGATCTGCTGGACGATATTGAGACATGGGCCGAACATTTCCCCAAAGTGATGTCCGACATCGACGGCTTGCTCACGGAAAACCGCATCTTTAAGCAGCGCAACGCCGATATCGGCGTCGTGTCCGAGCAGGACGCGCTGGATTGGGGATTTTCTGGTGTCATGGTGCGCGGCAGCGGCATGGCATGGGATTTGCGCCGCGCGCAACCCTATGAATGCTATGACGAATTCGAGTTCCAGATCCCTGTGGGAAAGAATGGCGATTGCTATGATCGCTACCTCGTCCGGATGGAGGAGATGCGCCAATCGGTCCACATCATCCAGCAAGCAATTGAAAAACTCCGCGCCCCTGAGGGCAAGGGCGATATTCTAGCCCGTGGCAAGATCGCTCCGCCCACGCGCACCGACATGAAGACCTCAATGGAAGCGCTGATCCATCATTTCAAACTTTACACCGAGGGTTTCCACGTTCCAGAGGGCGAGATTTACGTCGCCGTCGAGGCGCCGAAGGGCGAGTTCGGCGTTTATTTGGTCAGCGATGGCTCTAACAAGCCCTACCGCGCCAAGCTGCGCGCACCCGGCTATCTGCATCTGCAAGCGATGGACTACCTTGCCAGCGGTCACCAGCTGGCAGATGTCGCCGCGATCATCGGCACGATGGATGTCGTGTTCGGGGAGATAGACAGGTGATGCCAATGCTAATTCCCGTCTGCGCAGATGCGCGCGCCAATACCAAGATACGCACGAAAGTGAGCGCCTGATGCTACGTCGCCTCCACCTTGAACAGCCTGACAGCTTTGCCTTTACCCCCGCCAATCTGGCTTGGGCCGAAGCGCAGATCACCAAATACCCCGAAGGCCGTCAGGCATCGGCAATCATCCCGCTGCTCTGGCGCGCCCAAGAGCAAGAGGGCTGGCTGACCCGCCCCGCGATCGAGGGCGTGGCCGACATGCTGGGCATGGCCTATATGCGAGCTGTTGAGGTGGCGTCATTCTACTTCATGTTCCAGCTGCATCCTGTTGGAAAAATTGCGAATATTCAGATTTGCGGCACTACATCCTGCATGATCTGCGGGGCCGAGGATCTGGTCGCCGTCTGCCGCGAAAAGATCGCGCTAAAGCCGCATCAGATAAGCGACGATGGCAATTTCAGTTGGGAAGAGGTCGAGTGCCTCGGTGCCTGCGCGAATGCGCCGATGGCGCAGATCGGCAAGGATTATTACGAGGATCTGACGGCCGAGCGGCTGGGCGAGATCATTGACGAACTGGCGGCAGGAAATGTGCCAGTGCCCGGCCCGCAGCAGGGGCGGTTTGCCTCCGAGCCTGCATCCGGGCTGACCAGCCTCAAGGAATTCGACAGCGGGCGGACGAAGTATAACGCGTCCGTGCAGCGCGCTACCGATCTGGGCGAGACGATCAAGCGGATCGACGGCACCGAGGTGCCGTTGTTGGCGCCATGGCAGAAAGGTGCGATGCACCAGCCCGCCAAGCCAAATGTCAAAGTGCTGGATGCTCCATTGGATATCGTAAAGGAAACTGGACGCATCGACGAGGATAAGGCCGCCGAAGGTGACGCCGCCGAGTCGACGGGGAAACCTGAGCAAGATTCTGTAGCCAAGGACCCCAAGGGCGAGCCTGGCCCCCGCAATGCGCCCGTTGCCAAGACATCAAAGGCGAGTTCCAAGGCGCCGCAATCCAAAGGTGACACTGCCGGATCGCCCGGCAGGGGCAAGCCAGCAGAGAGCGGCAGTACCGCGAACGATGCCGCGACCAAGCCTGCGGCGCTCGATACTGCGCGGGGCGGTAAGGCCGACAATCTCAAGCTAATTAAGGGCGTCGGGCCCAAGCTGGAGAAACTTCTGAATAGCCTTGGTTTTTACCATTTCGACCAGATTGCATCATGGACGCCCAGCGAGATTGCTTGGGTTGACGATCATCTGGAGGGCTTCAAGGGCCGCGCGACACGCGACGAATGGGTCCGACAAGCCGATACGCTGGCATCCGGCGGTGACGCCGACTCTGCCAAGCGTGTCTAAGAGGGCGACGTTTACGGCTGATCCTAGCCGTGCGTGCCTGTACCTGAGGGGGACATAACGATGAAGACCGTTGATACTGCAAAGAAATGTGCAAGCACCTGCTGGTATGTGTCGGTGGGTATCGGGCTGCTTCTTGCGATTATGCTGATTGCGGGGGCTGGCTGGTCATTACTCTGGGCGTTGCTTCTGAGTGTGATCGTGTTCATCGCACTGGGCTTTGTTTTGCCACAGGTGGTGTGCACCGAAGGCACGATAGAGCGCCCGATGGCAACGACGAGCGGATCGTCAAGCTTGGTCTCGGGTGATGCGCCGCGCCAGTCGCAGGATGCCTTTGCTGCTGCCGCTGCTGCGGCCGCTGCGACGCCGCCCCCGATGGAGACACCGGACGAGCCTGCACCGCAAGCGCATCCCATCGCATCCGAGGCGCGCAAGCCGAAGGCCGACACCAAGTCCACCGATGCGCAGGGTCTAATAGCTGCGGCAACACAGAAGGCGAAGGGCAAGACCAGCGTCGCCGGAACGAAGCCGAAGACAATAAGCGCACCTCGCGATGGCACGGCGGACGATTTGAAGATGATCAAAGGCGTCGGACCCAAGCTGGAGGCGATGCTGCACGGCATGGGCTTTTACCATTATGACCAGATCGCGAATTGGTCGGATGCTGAGGTGGCATGGGTCGATGAAAACCTGCAAGGTTTCAAGGGCCGGGCGACGCGCGACGACTGGGCAGGACAAGCCGCAGTGCTGGCCCGCGGCGAGACGACCGAATTCTCGAGCCGTGCCTCGAAGGGCGGAATTTACTAGGGCCAAGTGATGAGCGACGCAGACCGCAAACAGGCACAAGCAGGCCGCCGGGCCGCGCTGGTAATAGCGGGTACTGCGATCCTGTGGGTGGCGGCCACGTTCATCGGCTCTAAATTAGGGATCGACCAGCGCACGCTCGCGCTGTTCGATCTGATGGCGCTGGGGGGATTTCTCTGGGCCGTATGGATGATCTACAATATCTGGCGTGCGCGCCGGGACAATCAAAGGTAGTGGCGCAATGCTGAAAGATCAGGACC
>JAGXGX010000175.1 GCA_024636515.1 Roseovarius sp. | reverse complement strand
GCGATGATGATCGCAATGCCGATAGTAAAGCCGTTTATGACTGGTTCCGGCACATAGGCAACCAGATTGCCCGCGCGCAGATACCCCGCGGCCAGCATGATGATACCGGCCATAAACGTCGCAAGCACAAGCCCGTCGTAGCCATGCTGGGCGATGATTCCAAAGACAACAACGATGAATGCGCCGGTCGGTCCACCGATCTGTACGCGGCTACCCCCGAGCAGAGACACCAGAAACCCCGCGACGATGGCCGTCACCAGACCTTTTTCCGGCCCAGCGCCAGACGCAATGGCGATCGCAATGCTCAGGGGCAACGCTACCATCGCCACGGATACACCAGCGATAAGATCGCCGGTAAATTGCTCGCGGTCGTAGGTGGTTAGCGTCGTAAGGATTTTCGGTTTCATATAATGAGCTACTACGTTGCGCAGTGAGATTTCAACATGCCATTCCCGAGAGGCAAAAACCGCCCATCCAAACGCACTGGATGAGCTGACTCAGGGGCATCGGCACTCCATCCAGCGCAGTCAGGCCATCGTCGTGGCGATGCTTCGCCTGTCATTTAGCGCACATATGATGACCCCGTGGGCTAGCTGCCCCCACTCTGATCCGCTTGGCCGCAAAATCGCAGTATGAGCGTTTTCGCTTGTGAGCGATATAATCATAGGACAGCCCATGAAATCCGTAGCGCAAGATACCGTCTTCGACCAATGCGCGCGCAATGCCGAAAATCGGCGCATGCCGTGGCTGAGTGCGGTGAAACGCGGTGTCGAAACACCCGATCTGCGGGAGGTCTGGGTATTGCTCTTGAACCTGACGGATCGGGCGCAGGTTATGTGGCTGATGACTGGGAGCCAACGGCTCCGGCGTTTTCAGATGCATCAATATGTCATCGTCAACTAGCACGGGGGCCGAGTACCCTGCCCCACCCATGAACGATCCGGTGCGAAAATGCGCTTAAAGGTCACGACCAGTCCGTCAGCCATTTATCAAGCTCTCAGTCTTCTTGCGAGCCGCAGCAACAAGGCAAACCAGTGCAGATGAGGCGCAGCGCTGCTCCACCGTATCGGCCCGGCTGGTCAGCGCGATCGGGACGGTGGCCCCCATAACGATGCCCGCCGTCTCGGCATTGGCTAGATAATCGAGATCCTTTACCAGAATATTGCCCGATACCAGATCCGGCACGATCAGAATATCGGCGTGGCCAGCAACATTTGACACGATCCCCTTGATCGCCGCCGCGCGCGGCGAAATCGCAAGGTCCATTGCCAACGGCCCATCGACATCAGCGCCCGAGATCGTACCACGATCAGCCATTTTACAAATCGCTGCCGCGAAGATCGTCGACTCAATCTTTTCGTTGATATTCTCCGAGGCCGACAGGAGTGCGACCTTTGGGCGCTCGATCCCCAGCGCATGCGCAAGGTCTATAGCATTCGCAGTAATATCGCGCAGCGTGCTAAGGTCTGGGCGAATATTGATCGCCGCGTCCGACACAAACAGAAGCCGCGCATAGCTGGACACATCGACCGCAAAGACATGGCTCATTTTACGAGAGGTGCGCATCGCCTTTTCGGAAATAACCGCATGCATCAGCACATTGGTTTTCAACGCTCCCTTCTTTAGCCCCTCGACCCTGCCGGAGATGGCCAACTCAACTGCTACGCTGGCGGCCTTTTCTGGCGTGGCTGCATCAATGATTTGCGTACTGCCTAGCGACAGGCCCTCTTCCTCAGCCACCTGTCTGATCCTCGCCTCGGGACCAATCAGAATAGCCTCGATTAGCTCCCTCTTCTGGCTCTCAATCGCGCCGGTCAGGCTAGGGCCATCAACTGGATAAATAACGGCCACCCGGATCATCCCCGCATCACGTGCAAGCTGTTCAAGACGCTCTAGGCGGTCAGGTCGCCACGCGGCAGGTGTTTGAGGGGGGCAAACGTCATTCATTGTACTTCTATCCTTTTGAATTTGGAAAATCATTGTTGAAAACGCAGGTCACCAGCTAGTAGAGCCAACGTCATCCGTTCTATAGCGGCGTGTGTAAGTGCTGGTCGTCGGGCGGCACATAATGGGTGCCATTTGCTGCTGTGAAACATTGATAGCTACGCCTTATGTTGCGTCGCGTCAGTGACTTCGCCTCCTTTTGCTAGGCAGAACTGGGCGTTTTTAACGAACGCTTCGCGCCCCTGCAGGCAGTGATTTCTGACCCTCGCCCCCCGTCAGATCAGCAACTTTGCGCGTAAGAGCCAGATAGTTAATCAGGTCGGACATCGAAATCACGCCCAATAACCGCTCGCCGTCCGAGACCAGGTACTTGCGCCGTTTTGAGCCGGCCATATGATTGATCAGGTCGTCGGCTGTCATGTTCGGACGAGCCGTGTTGGTGTCGTCGCTTGCAATGTAGACATCACCGACGCGCGTTTTGGGCCAGTCGTCCTGCTGGGTCTGAATGGCGGTGTCCAAATCAATGTATCCTAGCAAACGCTCCGCCTCGACCACGGGAACGAAGCTAAAACGATGTTTCAAAATGGTATCATGGACCAGTTCGGTCAGGGTCTTCTCCGGTGTCGTTGTCACGACGGTCAGGCTCATTAAGTCACCGACTGTCTGATGGGTCATCGTCTCTGCCATCAACTGTTGGCGATACGCATTCTTGGCAGCGCCAAGCAGAAACACCCCGATCAAAATCTGCCAGATACCGCCTATCGAGGCGCCTCTGATTACCCAAAATACTCCAAATCCGATCAACGCCCATGCCAAAAACGTACCCGACATCGACGCAATCCGCGTCGCCTCCAGCAGGTTGCCGTGACGCTTCCAAAGCAAAGCGCGCAGCACACGTCCACCGTCCAGAGGAATGGCCGGAAGCAGGTTGAATAGGGCAAGGATCAAATTGATCAAAGCCAGATAGCTGAACACCGAAGATACCGCGCCCTGCTGATCAAACTGCAAAGCGATCGAGTCCATAACCCAAAAGAGGCCTGCCAAGGCGATGCTCATCGCCGGGCCGGCTAGGGCAACCCATAACTCGGCCTCGGCAGTCTCAGGTTCGTCGCCTAATTCCGCGACGCCGCCGAATAGGAATAGGGTGATACCCTTGATCTTCATGCCAAAACGTTGTGCCACGATGGCATGTGCCAATTCGTGCAAGATCAAAGAGCCGAAAAACAGCACCATCGCAGTTAGCGCCATGACAATATGTGCTACCTGCGTCACCTCAGGGACGACAAAGGGAAAATAGCCGGTTGCAAGGCTCCAAGTGATCAGGGCGGCGATCAGGAACCAGCTGGGATCTATTTTTATGTCAAATCCCAGTAGTGTCATAAGCTTGAAAGACCTGGCGAACATCACGCACCTCTTACTGAATCAGGGGGAGTTTACAGGGTTTCGTCGACCAGCAATTGATCAGTATCAACAAGCAAGTTTTTAATTACGCGCTGGATAACGCGGCCAAGCCAAATACGGCTCAACTTGGTCGTTTCTTTGCTATCCCATCGAAAGCAATGATCGCCAACGTTGTTTCATCGGTTGAGCGTCTACCATCGCGTAGTTCTCCAGAAACTAGCACGCGGTATTAGTGCTGGATATTTACCTTGATTTCCGACCGGCTCCAAACACCAAGACAGCTAGAAACCGCCGACGCGTCGATCTGGCACGATGTCCTGATCGCGCATGTGATTAAGTACCACCAATACATAAGTTTTTACTTTTTTACGGAAGGACTGTGCCGATGCAAAACCGACCCGTGATCGTGCCGAGCCGCCTTCGGCATTTTTTACAAAGCATATTTGTTGAAAAACGTGCCTTCCCTGTCCGTCACGCCAAGCGCAACACAATACTTGTCCATGAAGGTGACCCCGCTGATTACTCTCTCTTTCTGCTCGATGGTTGGCTGGCGCTTTCCAAGACGTTGCAGTCGGGTGACGTGCAGATAATCGATTTAATGTTGCCCGGTGACTTTGCGTTGGTCGGCACCCAGATCGTGCCTGTCGCTGCCACGACACTGGAGGCATTGAGCGATATCGAGTACATTCTAATCAGCCCAGATCAGGCAAATGGGCCCGGCGCCGACGCGGTGCAGTTGCGCCATGTTCTGGCGGCAGCGATCCTGACGACGCAGTCGCGCACATCCGAGCTGCTTTTGCGATTGGGGCGTGGCAGCGCCGCTCAGCGGATCGCCTATGCGCTGCTAGAGATTTACACACGCCTTCAGGCGGTCGGCCGCACACAAGACAGCACTTTCCAATTTCCGATTACCCAGCAGGAGTTCGGTGAATTCACTGGGCTAACGAACGTCCATGTGTGCCGCACAATGCGGCGCTTTGAGGCTAGCGGGCTCTTGCGGCATCATGATGACCATTTCATCGAACTCATCAATCTTGGTGCTCTTTGCGAGATAGCCGATATTGATCTTGACCTCTTTAAAGAAGAAATACTTATCAACTGGCCCGTGCCGGCCTGAGTGGCTCAGCGAAATTCGACCGTCTCACCCAAGGCTTGCCCGGCCAACTCCTCGCTTGCGTCACGCGCAATATCGCCAAGTGACAGCATGCCGATTAACACTCCTGCGTCGTCGCAGACCGCGAGGCGCCTCACTTGGTGTTGGCCCATCAGACGCGCCGCCCAGACCACATCGTGATCAGCGCGGCAGGTAATTACAGGATGCGACATGACACTCTGGATGATCCGGTCGGCGAAGCACCCGAGATTGGGCAGCAGCCGAATAGCCAGATCGCGGTCCGTTACAATCCCGACGGGCTTGCCATCTGTGCAAACAGGCAACGCTCCGATGTTCCGGTCTAGCATCAACGCGGCAGCCGCGCGAACGGACGTATTCGGACCGACGGTGGTAACTTGAGCCTGCATTATTTGCTTGACCAACATTTCATTCTCTCAGACGACGGTCGTTACGTTTCTTGCGGCGCTCACGGCCTTTGAGCGCCTCGAACCCGACGATTACATCCAGCAATTCCGTTGTAATCTCGCTTTGTCGAACCGTACGCGTTTCGGATCTCAGGTCTTCTAGTTTCTCGTCCACCGATTGCTCGGCTTGCTGCATCCGCGCCAGCCGCGCGGCGTTTTCAGTCACCAGCGCCTCTGCCGCCGCGCGATAGAGAGTCGCAAAGACCAAATTATGGACCAGCGACGCTAGCAGGTCCGGCGCAGGCATCGAGAAGTGCGGCAGGCTTCGCGATACCCAAGGTTGCTGTGCTAATGCGTCCAGCAAATCGGGATCAATTGGCAAGAGCGCCTGCGTTACCGGCGACTGCAGGCCGTGCGCGCCGCGCTGCGTATAAACCAGATGAACAACCAAATCATCCGCGTCCAACTTGGCACGCATTGCATCTAGCCGAGTGATTAGCTGGCTTGCCAGCCGGATAAGTCCGTCGGTGTTTGCCGGCGGAAGCAGCGTGGCGATCGGCGTGATTCCCTCGCCCATCAACGCATCCTCAAGCTGTGCGCCTACGCAGATGACTTTAGCTTGCTCCATATTCGGACCAAGCGTCACTTCGTGCGCCAACAGCTCGTTATAGTTACCGCAAAGGCCGTGATCAGACCCCATAACGATAAGCGCCCTTTGCGGATCAGCACCCGAAGCCCGGGAGAGCGGACCATTGCAACGCAAAAATGCGTGAAGCGCATCCAGCACCGTATCCCGCCAGTCATCTATCGCCTCGGCCGCGCGCTCGTAGGGGGCGGCGTTGATTGCGGACATCGTCTTCATCGTGCGCACGATCCCACGGATGCTTTGCATTGTTTCGGTGCGGCGGGAGAGACCCTCAAGCGTTTGTGCCATTGGCTACCTCCGAAAGCGCCGAGCGCGCGGCCTCTATGATGCGGGCGCGGTCCACATCACTCAGGCTTTGGTTTGCGGCTATCATCTTGGCGGTCTCAACGTCATCCTTGCGCAGTTTCGCCCGAATTGCGCCCATTGCAATAGCGGTTTCAACTTCGCTCATGTCGTCCAAAAGGCCCGCGATCGCGCTTAGGATAACGGCCAGCTGCTCGTCTGCCGCCATTGGATCGCGCTCGGGCTGACGCAGCGAGGCGCGCACAGCAGTTCCACGTGTCAGCCTTTGGCGGGTATCTTCGTCAAGGCGCGTGCCAAAGCGTGCGAACTCCTCCAGCTCCTCGAATTGCGACAGGGTGACTCGCAGGTTACCGGCGACCTCGCGGAACGCCTTGGCCTGCGCCTTGCCGCCCACGCGAGAGACCGAGATGCCCAAATCGACCGCCGGAAATTGGTTTTTCCGCACAAGACGCGGTGAGAGGTAAATCTGTCCGTCCGTGATCGAAATCAAATTCGTCGGGATGTAGGCGGACATATTCTCTGCCTGCGTTTCCACCACCGGCAGCGCGGTGATCGACCCGCCCCCGGCATGATCGGCAAACTGCCCCGCCCGCTCAAGCAAGCGGGCATGGACGAAAAAGATATCGCCCGGAAATGCCTCGCGGCCCGGCGGGCGCCGCAACAGCAGGGACAGTTCGCGATAGGAATGGGCGTGATGCGTCAAATCGTCAAAGATGATGATGACGTCATTGCCGTCTTTCGCGAAATCTTCAGCTATCGACATCGCGGCATAAGGGGCGACGTAGGAGAGGCCCGGTGCTTCTTCGTCACCAGCCGAGAGGATGACAGTGCTGTCCATCATACCGCCGTCGTGAATGGCGCCGATCACCTTGGCCACAGCATCACCGCGCTGCCCGATAGCGCAATAGACACACAAAACGCCGTTGCCTTTTTGGTTCAGGATCGTATCGACCGCGATCGAGGTTTTGCCGGTCTGCCGGTCACCGATAATCAATTCGCGCTGGCCAAGACCTATTGGCACAGCGGCATCAATGGCTTTCAGCCCCGTCCCTAATGGTCTGGTCACGGGCGCGCGCTGAAGGATGCTAGGCGCTTCCATTTCGATAGGGCGGGTGCGGTCGGTCTCGGGAGGCGCACGCCCATCGCGGGGGCGTCCCAACGCATCCACGACACGGCCGAGCAGGGCACGGCCAACGGGCACCGCGACCACCTTGCCTGTCCTGCGCACATCCGACCCCGGAACGACCTGGTCTGCTGCGCCCAGCAGAACAACGCCCAAGCGGTCCTCTTCAAGGTCAAGGACCACACCCATTAACCCACCGCCAAAATCGAGCAGTTCGTCGACGAGCGCGCGGGCAAGGCCTGTGACGATGACAATTCCGTCGCCAATTTCTGCCACCTGCCCAATCTCACTTAGCTCGGGCCCGGGTGTGGGTGCGTCGAGCAGAAGTTGGAGCAAATCGCTTGAGTATTTATGCGGCATTGGCCTGCCCCCTCCCGTGGCGCGCGTCCTCAAGTATCTGCCCGAGACCGTTAACATAGCTCTCTGCCGTCCAGCCTATCTGCGCGCCGCCGACACGCATGTTCAGACCGGGGGATTGGTTTTGGTCAGTCTGAAAGTGAACGGATATGTCCGGGAGGGCATCGTTGATCAACTGGACCAGCTGCGTTTGCATATCGTCCGGTAGCGAGTCGCGTGTCGTCACAATTACCTCGCGGCTCTCTCCCCCAACTTTGGCCAGATCGCCGGTCATTTCAGGCAAGCGCTCAGCTGCACGGGCCACGATGCGGTGTTCCAAAGTCTCGCCCGCCAGATCGTTCAGCGCCTTGCGCAGCAGCGCAACCAGCGCCGTTGCACCATTGAACTCCAGATCGGCCGCATAGCGGTGCGCTTCGTCGGCGCGGGCATCATCGCGGGAGGCCTGTTCGCGCTCTAGCCGAGCGCGAGCATTCGATAGCAGGGCATCGCGCTCTTTCTCAGCTTCTTCGCGCACTTCCTCCATCACGCTCTCGCGGCTCGCCTTCAGTTTTGCGATCTGTGCTTCATGCTCAGCCTGCACCGCTTCGGAATTTTCGCGGATGCGTCCAGCCTCGGCCATTCTCTCAGAAATCTGCAGTTCTCGTGCGTCGATGCCGTCCAGAATGGGACGATAGAGAAAACGCTTGAGCAGCCAGACAAGCACTAGGAAGTTGGCAATCTGGGCTGCGACGGTGATCCAATCGATAGACATGGCTAGCCACCCGCACCCTGCGTCGCCGCTTCGAGGGCCGCGTCCCAGAATGGGTTTGCAAAGAGCAAAATCATCGCAACAACAAAGCAATAGATTGCAGTCGATTCAATCATGGCAAGGCTGACAAACAGTGTGCGCGACAGCACCCCTCCCGCGTCGGGCTGTTGGGCAATGGCACTCAGCGCCGACGCAGCGGCACGCCCTTCGCCCAAGGCCGGGCCAATGGCGCCAATTGCCACAGTCAGCCCGGCGGTAAAGATCGAGATGGCGGCAATGATAGAAAGATCGGTCATGTTTGCTCCTTTGCGGTTCGGTCCGCTGCCTCGGGTTTGGCTGTCGCGGACGAAATGTAGACGGTGGCGAGGATTGCGAAAATGTATGCCTGAATGACCCCGGTCAGCAGGCCCAGCATGTCCATCAGCACCGGAAAAAAGAATGGCGCGATACCTAGCAGGATGGCGG
>JAGXGX010000174.1 GCA_024636515.1 Roseovarius sp. | reverse complement strand
GGCGTGTGCGTCATGTCGTAGTCGGCGCGATAAACGCGGCCCGGCGCGATGATGCGAATGGGCGCGCCCTGCTCCTGCATTGTGCGGATCTGCACGGGGCTGGTGTGGGTGCGCAGGACGTGCGGAGGCCGCTCGTCGCCCTCGCCGCGATGCGTATAGAACGTATCCATCTCGGCCCGCGCGGGGTGGTGGCCGGGGATGTTCAGCGCGTCGTAGTTGTACCAATCGCTTTCGATCTGCGGCCCTTCGGCCACGGCAAATCCCATGTCGGCAAAGATCGCCGTGACCTCTTCGGTCACTTGGCTAATGGGGTGGATCGTGCCCTGCCGCCGCGTGCGGCCCGGCAGCGTGACGTCCAGCCATTCACTGCGCAGACGCTCGTCCAGCGCGGCATCGCCCAGCGCGGCCTTCTTGGCGGCCAGCGCTGAGTTGATCTCGTCCTTCAGCGCATTCAGCTTGGGCCCGGCGACCTGTCGCTCCTCGGCGGTCATCTTGCCCAGCTCGCGCATGGCAAGGCTGATCTCGCCCTTTTTGCCGACGGCCTGCACGCGCAGATCCTCCAGCGTGGCCTCGCCATCGGCATTCGCTATCAGCCGGGTGTACTTGTCGCGCAGATCATCCATTGGGGCACCTATCCTCAGTGTTGCCAGCGAGGTACCGTGCATCCCCGTTCCGTGCAAGCCTCAGTGCAGGTCTCGCACATAGTCTGCGGTAAACGCGGCATAGCCGTTTTGCAGGACGCCGTGATGCCCCTGCATGTGGTCATGCAGCGCCGGCAGCTTGTGAAAGGGGACATTAGGCAGGGTGTGATGCTCGGTATGGTAGGGCATATTCCACGCCAGAAACCGCACGATGCGCCCCGTGTGGGTCGTGCGCGTGTTCTGGAACATGTCAGCGACAAAGGCGCAGCGCCCATGTTCGGCCAAGAGGTAGAGGCGCAGGAACGGCTGGCCCAGAAGGACCGGCAGCAGCCAAATCCAAAATAGGAGCGGCGAGAAGACGAGGCTGATCGCCACGCCCGCATAGATCCCCAACGTGATGCGCGCCTCGCGAATGATGCGCGGACGGGCGCGGGCGGGAATATAGGGCGCATCCACCTTGCCTAGTGCGCTCTGCAGCGTGACCCGCGCCATGCCCAGCCAATAGGGCAGGCCCGACACGTGGCGAATATACTGCCATGCCGTCTCCGGTTTGCCTTCCTCTAGCTCGGGGTCTTTGCCGGGGATGTTAGTGTGGCGGTGATGGGCGAGGTGGAAGTAGCGAAACCACTCAAACGGTAGCAACAGCAGAACCCCGCAGATGCGGCCAATCCATTCATTCAGGGGCGTCCAGCGAAAGGGTGTCTTGTGCGTCGCCTCATGCTCCAACGTGAAGAGAAAGCAGATCGCGATGCCTTGGATGACGAACGCGATCTGCCACAGCGGCCAACCCTGCGCGATCCACAGGGCCAGTGCCGCGATCAGCGCGGCGTGGCCGATAAGATGGCGAATGCCCGCAGCGTTTTCGGTCGCGTTGAGATTGGCGAGCGTCTCAGCGGGTAGCTGGGATATGAATGCTTTGTGGTCCATGGCGGGGATATAGGGTCGCGCCGTAGTCCGATCCAGAGCAGAGCGCCGCCCAGACCAAGAAGCCCCTCTAAAACGAAAAACGCCGCCCCAATCGGAGCGGCGTTTTCAAAATCGCAAAAGGTATGGGCCTAGAAGCCGAGACCTTCGTACTTTTTCTTGAACTTCGTGACGCGGCCGCCGGAGTCCATCAAACGGCCCGAGGCGCCGGTCCATGCGGGATGCACGGTGGGGTCGATATCCAGCGACAGCTGGTCACCCTCTTTGCCGTAGGTCGAGCGCATCTGAAGGATTGTGCCATCGGTCATCTTGACGTTGATGTCGTGGTAATCGGGGTGGATGTCTTTTTTCATCTGACCAGTCCTTACGCTTTCTTGGGCTTATAGGTGCTGTCTTCGGCGATACGGGCCGACTTGCCGCGACGTGCGCGCAAGTAATACAGCTTGGCACGGCGGACACGGCCACGACGGACCACTTCGATGCCTTCGATGTTGGTCGAATAGAGCGGGAACATACGCTCCACACCTTCGCCGAATGAAATTTTGCGGACGGTGAACGATCCGGCAATGCCTGCGCCGTTTTTACGGCTGATGCAGACACCTTCGAAGTTCTGCACGCGGGTACGCGTGCCTTCCGTCACCTTAAAGCCAACGCGGATGGTGTCGCCGGCCTTGAAATCGGGAATAGTCTTGCCAAGCTCGGCAATCTGTTCCGCTTCGATCTGAGCGATCAGATTCATCGCTATACTCCTGGGTTGCTTGCGGTTTGTTTCCGCAAAGTGTTTCGCGCCCCGAGAGCTGGTGGTCTTTAACCGGATCCCGCTAACCAGATGTCAGCAGTCCGCCCCAGATCGGATCGTCCTTATCTATATGGTGCCTTGGGCGCGTATGGATGCCTGATGCAAAGATCACCCGGCTATGTCGCACACCTTTCGGCCCCCGACTCGGACGTTGCCGGGCAGGGTGCGTGGGATTTAGGACAGATAAGGGAGCAATGCAAGCGAAGGCTTGTGGTGTGGCGCTATACGAGCCGCGCAAATGTGGCGCTTCACTTACCGCGCTTCTCCCACATGTCAGGCCGCCGCTGCTGCGTAATCTCTTCTGCCTGCGCTTGCCGCCACTTCGCGATCTCGCCGTGGTTGCCGGATGTCAGCACATCGGGGATGCTTAGCCCCTGCCATTCGGCGGGGCGGGTGTATTGTGGATGCTCCAGCAGGCCGCTGGAATGGCTTTCCTCGACGGCACTCTCGGCATTGCCCAGCACGCCGGGCCGCAGGCGCAACGCGGCGTCGATCATTGCCTGCGCGGCAATCTCGCCTCCGGTCATCACGAAATCGCCAAGTGATATCTCGACCGCGCCGTAATGCTGGATCACACGCTCGTCCAGACCCTCAAAGCGTCCGCAGATTAGCGTCATGCCGGGGGCCAGCGCCAGTTCCTGTGCCATCGCCTGATCAAAGCGCGCGCCGCGCGGGCTGAGATAAATCAGCGGGCTGCCGGGTGCAGCGCTAGCCTGCGCCGCCTCGATAGCGGCGCCCATCACGTCGGCGCGAAGGACCATACCCGCGCCGCCGCCTGCGGGCGTGTCATCGACGTTGCGGTGTTTGCCGACGCCAAATTCGCGCAGGTCGTGCGTCTCAAGCTCCCACAGGCCGTCCTGCAGGGCACGGCCTGTCAGGCTCTCGCCCAGTATGCCGGGAAATGATTGTGGCAGCAGGGTGATGACCTGCACGCGCCATGCACGCGCCAGCCTTTGGGGGCCGTCCATCAGGTCGCGCGGTTGCGTGCTGACGGTCGCTAGTTTGCGGCCATGCGAGCGCGCGGGAGGGTGATCGGGGGATGTGGGCGGGATGGACATGTTCAGGGCCATAGCCCGCGCAGCATGGCATTGGCAAGCAGGCGCGGCGTCAGGCGGCTAGCCCGCACAGCGCGGCCTCATGCGCCTTCAGGCTGCGCCGGGCATCGGCGCTATAGCTTCCGGCGCCGTGCGTGCGCAGGGCGGGGAACAGCGCAAATAACTCGCGCCGCGACGCGTCGCCCAGCTCTTCGATCGCCATCTGCCCGGGCTGAAAGCTCTCTGACCAGCAATTCTCGGCCAGAATAATCTCGTGGCGGTCGAATAGGATGTGAAAATACTCCACCATCCCGCCTTCGCGCTGCACAACGCCTTCGCCATTGACCAGCATTCTGGCGGCGGCCAGCGCCTCGGACTCGCCAATGTATAGCTCGGTGCGCCAGCCTTGCAGCAGCATCCGGTGCTGGGGTGACACTAGCAAGTCACGCTCGTTATCCAGAAACCCTTCTCGGATCAGGATCGGGGCGAACTTGCCTGTCGCCTCGACATTGCGCGATCCCGCCCAGCGGACAACCTGCACACCGTTGTCGCGCGTCTGAATGCGCTCTCCGGGTTCGATATCTTCGACTAGAACGCGGCCCCTCGCGGTGTGGATCAGTGTTCCGCGGGTAAAGCAAACGACGTTCGTCGTGTCGTATGTCAGATCCGAGCGTTCCGCGCCCGTCATCGTGATCGATCCGACCATCGCGGTATTATCTGTGTAATCGCCAACCGATTGGTTCAGGATGCCGTCATCGTCGAGGTCGGCTCGCATTTCCGCAAGGTCAGTGTAGAAACTTGAGAGGTTGATGTAGTCGTTGTTGCTCCGGTCGCCGTCTCTGATGGACCCGGTATTTCCTGCATTGAAATCGGTTATCGTGTCATCACCGCGATTGGCGGCGTAGATGAACCTGTCATCGCCGTCGCCGCCAGTCAGGCTGTCATCGCCGCGGCCGCCGTTTAGCGTGTCATTGCCACCGTCGCCAAGGATAGTGTCGTTTCCGCGCCCGCCGCGCAAAACGTCGTTGCCCTGAACGCCAGCGGGCGTCCCGGTGACCGAGTATTCCGGCCCGGGCGCCAGCCCCAACATGGGCGAGGTCAGCAGATCCTGCGATGTGCCGCCCGTGTCGGGGCCGCTGATCGTCGCACTTAGGATGTCCTGTCCTGCGTTTTCCCAGTAGCGGACCTGAATGGTGTACGTCTCATTCGGGTCAAGCACGACATCACCAAATCGGGTGGTCGAGCCCTGATGAAAATCGTTATTCAGGTAATCCAGCGTGCCGCCGGTTTGATTGGCGAACGAGACTGGGTTGCCAGTGCTGTCAAAAATCTGGACGGTCGACCCGTCATCCGATGTCGTGGTTAGCCGGTAGGTGCCCCCCGCAACCACGTTCAGCGTGCTGGTATAGATCACACCGAAATCCGAAGGATCGCCGGTGGTGCCGCGTATGGTATTTGTCAGCCCACCTTCGTCGAAGTCGGTGACATAGCCCGATCCGGTCCGCGTGCCATTCTCAATATCAAAGGCTTGGCTGTCGGCGCTCGAAAAATCGTAATCGAATGTCTCAAAGTGCCACGTTCCCGGCGCGGGGCCATCGCCGCGCAGATAGTCGTCGCCGCCGCGGCCCAAAATCGTATCGCTGCCCAGCCCGCCAGTGAGCGTATCCGCACCGTTCGCACCGGTGAGCGATTGATCCCCTTGTGTTGCTGGATTTGTACTATCGTTTTCTGCCATCGGGCCCCCGAACGTGCCGTGTACCGCGCCCAATTTTCTGGGACGATCCACATTTAATCATAACCAACATAAATCCGCGCGACGCCCGAATTTCGGTCAGTTTGAGGTGATGTTGAGGCAGCGCATCTGGGGGCCGTAGTGAATTATGGCGCGAAGTCTAGGCCAGCGCGATGACGCCAAAGAGCACCAGAAGGAATAGCACCAGCGCCACGATAATCAGCAACTTGGCACCCGACAGGGCCATGCCCGACAGGCTGTTAAAGCCCAACAGCGCAGCGATGGCCGCGATGGCCAGAAGTATGAGGATCCAATGAAGCATGGAGATACCTTTCGCTTGGTGGTCTGCGGAATTGGCCACAGACGCGGGAATAGTAACCCTTAAACACTCCAAACCGCCTTGAGGTTCCCTAACGTCAAGCTTCAAGCTTACCTTCGCGATCGCTCGACAGGCTCACTCTTCGGGCATCAGTCCTTCGGGCGGGTCAGCGATGAGGCGTCCTGCAGACAGATCGACGGTTGGCACCGACACCTTTGTAAAGGGCAGCAGAACAGTCTCGGGCGTGCCGGTTAGGGCAATCTCCAGCAGATCGGCCGCGCCGTGGTTAAGCACGGTTTTTACCTGCCCCAGCCGCGCGCCGCCGGTGTCATACACCTCTAATCCCACCAGATCGGCGTGGTAATATTCATCATCCGGCAGCCCCGGCAGCTTGGCCCGCGCCACGAACAGGCGGGTGCCGCGCAGCGCGTCTGCCGCCTCCTTGGTCGTGATCCCCGACAGGCGCGCGGTGTAGCCGCCCTTGACCTGCCCGTTCAGCGTGACGGAATAGCTTTGTGTGCCGTCCTCCGTCACCAATGGGCCGTAGGCGGCGATATCTTCGGGATTGGCTGCAAAACTCTTGAGCCGCACCTCGCCTTGCACCCCGAAGGAGCCGGCAACCGCGCCGATGCAGATCATTTCGCCGCTCTGGCCAGTGTCGTCCGTCTCGCTCATCGCGTCTCTCCCCGGCATAGGCCGCGCATCACTTGCCCGCCTGCCTCTGCGCAATCCTGCGCGTGTTGGTTCTTGGCATATCCCCATCCGGCAAGGAAGAGGACAGCCCAGAAAATCAGCTTGCGCAGCACGCTAGCGCCGCAATGGCGCGCGCGTCGGCGTGCGCGTTTCCCAGCCGGCTGTCTCCAACTCGGGGGTCAGGCTGTCCGTCTCTGGCCATCCAGCGCAAAGATATGCGACCAGCACCCAGCCCTTTGGCACGTCCAGATCGCGGTCCAGTTGCGCCGGGTCCATGATCGACACCCAACCGACGCCTAGCCCTTCGGCCCGCGCGGCCAGCCAGAAATGCGTGATCGCGCCGACAACCGAATAGCGCCGCATTTCCGGCATGGTCGCCGTGCCAAGGCCTGCGCCCTTGCCGGTATCCTCATCGCAATAGATCGCCAGTTGCACAGGCGCGTCGCGCATGCCCGATAGCTTGAGCGTGCCATATATCTGCGCACGCTCGCCGTCATAGCCCGCCAGCGCATCGGCGTTCGCCGCCTCAAAATTGGCCAGCGCAGCGCTGCGCGCGGCGGCGCTCTGAACCCGGATCACGCGCCACGGCTCGCTTAGCCCCACAGACGGGGCCATGTGAAACGCGTCGAGGCAGCGCGTCAGCACTGCCTCGTCCACTTCGTCCGTGCGAAAGCGGCGCACGTCACGCCGCCAACGCATCAAATCAGCCAACTGCGACTGGAAGTCTTGTGTGAACTGAGACATCCCGGGCGCGCCCCCAATCCGCGGTTAGCAGCTTACTCTTCGACTGTTGCCTCTTCGGCAGGCGTGTCCTCAGCGGGCGCTTCTGCGACGGGGGCGTTCTTGGCCTCCTCAAGGGCGGCTGCCTTGGCAGTGCGCTCTTCTGCGCGGTCCTGTGCCTTCTTGCCGGGGACGCCTTTTTTCAGGTTGGCGCGCTCGGTCTTGGGGCGGGCGCCTGCGGCTTCAAGCATGCGGGCAATACGGTCGGTCGGCTGTGCGCCCTGATCCAGCCAGTACTGGATGCGCTCCATGTTCATCTTGACGCGCTCTTCGCTGTCTTTGGCCATCAGGGGGTTATATGTGCCCAGCTTTTCGATAAAGCGGCCGTCGCGCGGCATGCGGCTGTCGGCGGCGACGATGGAATAATGGGGGCGCTTTTTGCTGCCGCCGCGGGCGAGACGAATTTTCATGGCCATGGTCAGTATCTCCTAAAGAATTGTTTATGTTTGGTGCTGTTTATGGTGCTGAATGACTTCAGCGATGACGAAGTTCAGAAACTTCTTGGCGAATTCAGGGTCCAGATCGGCCTGCATCGCCAAATCCTCCAGACGCGCGATCTGCGCGGCTTCGCGCGCGGGATCGGACGGGGGAAGGTCGTGCTCGGCCTTGAGCAGGCCGACGGATTGCGTGTGCTTGAATCGCTCGCCCAGCGTATAGACAAGGATCGCGTCCAGCCTGTCGATGCTGGCGCGATGCTCCTTGAGCAATTGTGCGGCGCGTTCGGCAGTCGTGATCACGATGCTGCCTTCGCTTCTGCGGGAACAAGGCCCAGATCAACGGGTGATGGGTGGCGATAAATCATGTCCTCGCCCATATGCGGGTTCGTATAGGTCCGCTCGTAGGTCGCACCCATCCGCTCGGCCAGCGCGATCGAGCGGGTGTTGCCCGGTACGATATGCGAGCCGACAGAGGTGAGGCCCAAATTGGTATAGCCCCATGCGCGGGCGGCGATGGCGGCCTCATAGGCGATGCCGCGCCCCTCAAAGCCCTCATAGACGACATAGCCCAGTTCGGGCTCGGGCCAGCCTTCGGGCGCCCAGATGCCAACCAGACCGCAGGGCCGGCCAGACGACTTGTCTTCGACAATGAAATAGCCGTAGCCGCGCAGCGCCCAGTGGCCAATGTTCATCGCAAACCAGCGCCACGCGCTGCTGCGGTCAGGCTCGTGACCGAACCCTGCCGAGCGGACCGGATCCATCAGGAATTCGATCGTCGCCTCTACGTCGCCCTGTTCGGGTGCGCGCAGGATCAGGTTTTCAGTTTCGATACGGGGAATGTCAGGCATCATCGCGGTCGTCCTTCGCGTAGAATGTATGTGCGATTTGAGGCGCATGGCGCCTCTGGTTGGAATATTTAGGCCAAGGTGAAGTCATAAAGCTCATTTTTTCCGTCCAAAGCCGGATAGCCCTTGGGGCAGGCCACCGCCGCCGCCCATGCCACCAAGACCGCCGGGCAGCTTGCCGCCCATCTTCTTGGCGGCCTGCTCCAGCGCTTTGGGGTCCATGCCGCCGGCCATTTCTTCGGGCGTCGGGCCGCCTTTGCCAAACATGCCTTTCATGGCCTGTTTCAGCATGCCGCCCTTGCCCATCTTCTTCATCATGTCGGCCATCTGGCGGTGCATTTTCAGCAGCTGGTTCAGCTGGCTGACCTCAAGACCGGCACCCTTGGCGATCCGCTTTTTACGGCTGGCCTGCAAGATCTGCGGATTGGCGCGCTCTTTCTTGGTCATCGACTGGACCAAGGCGATCTGGCGCACGATCACCTTGTCATCAAATCCGGCCTCTTGCACCTGCTTGGCCATCTTGCCCATGCCGGGCATCATGCCCATCACCGACTCCATGCCGCCCATTTTTTGCATCTGTTCCAGCTGCATCCGCAGATCGTTCATATTGAACTGACCCTTTTGGAAGCGCTTCATCATCCGCTCGGCCTGTTCGGTCTCGATGGTCGCTTGGGCCTTTTCGACAAGGCTGACGATATCGCCCATGCCAAGGATGCGGCCTGCAACGCGCTCGGGGTCGAACGTCTCAATCGCGTCCATCTTTTCGCCGAGGCCGACAAAGCGGATAGGCTTGCCGGTCACGGCGCGCATCGACAGGGCCGCGCCGCCGCGACCGTCGCCATCCATGCGCGTCAGGACCACGCCGGTTACGCCGATCTTGTCGTCAAATTCCGTGGCGACATTCACCGCGTCCTGGCCGGTGAGGCCGTCGACCACCAGCAGCGTCTCGCGCGGGTTGGTGGCGTCGCGCACAGCTGCGGCCTGCGCGATCAGCTCTGCGTCGATATGCAGGCGGCCGGCGGTGTCGAGCATGTAGACGTCGTAGCCGCCCAAGGACGCCTGCGTTTTCGCGCGTTTTGCGATCTGAACGGGATCTTCGCCCTTGACGATGGGCAGGGTGTCGACGCCGATCTGCTTGCCGAGAATCGCGAGCTGCTCCATCGCCGCAGGGCGGTTGACGTCCAGTGACGCCATTAGCACGCGCTTGCCCTCACGCTCGGTCAGGCGCTTGGCCAGCTTGGCGGTGGTCGTCGTCTTACCCGAGCCCTGAAGGCCGACCATCAGGATTGGCGCGGGCGCATTGTCGATCTTGAGCGCGCCGGGATCACCGTCACCGCGCAGGGTGTCGATCAGCGCGTCATGCACGATCTTGACGACTTGTTGGCCGGGCGTGATGGATTTCAGCACCGACTTGCCGGTCGCCTGCTCCTGCACTTTTTTGACGAAATCGCGCGCGACGGGCAGCGACACGTCCGCCTCAAGCAGAGCGACGCGCACTTCGCGCAGGGCCGCCTTGACATCATCTTCGCTGAGCGCGCCCTGTTTCGTCAGGCGATCAAAGACACCAGAGAGGCGTTCGGATAGACTTTCAAACATCTGCCATCTCTCCTCGCGCCGCGCTAAGAACTGCGGTCCAAACCAGCAGCGCCCCCGTGGGCGCATACGCGCTGACGGAGGGCGATCCCGGCCATGGGCCATGGGACCGGAAGGCATGATGCTTCCGGGAATTGGCAGCTATCTATTCGCGTGGCGCGCGCGAGTCAAGACAGGCTGGCCCTTGCGCGCAGGTGCACCATCGGATCACATTGCAGGAGTATTCCATTCAAGGGCCATTCATGGACAATTGGGACGAGATCAGGACAGCCTATCATGTTGCGCGCGCAGGCACAGTCAGCGGGGCGGCCGAGGCGCTGGGCGTGCACCACGCCACCGTCATCCGCCATATCGACGCGCTGGAGGCGCGGCTGGGCGTGCGCCTGTTCCAGCGTCATTCGCGCGGATACACACCCACCGAGGCCGGGAATGAACTGCTACGTGTGGCCAAAGGGGCGGACGATCAGTTCGCCCAACTGGCCGGCCGGATCAAGGGGCATGGCGGCGATGTCAGCGGCGATCTAGTGGTGACGTCACTGGGCGCGTTCAATCATTTCCTCGTGCCCGCGCTGGCCGAGTTTCAGCAAGCACATCCTGATTTGACAGTGCGCCACCTAACCGGCGAACGCCTGTTTCGGCTGGAGTATGGCGAGGCGCATGTTGCTGTTCGCGCCGGCGCCGCGCCGGATCAGCCTGACAATGTAGCGCAGCCATTTTTCCACCAGCACGTCGCGCTGTATGCCAGCGCTGCCTATGTCGCGCGTCACGGCCAGCCCGATGGGCTGGAGGCGCTGGGCGGTCATCGCTTTGTAGGGCCGGGTGATACGCAGGCTCGCGCGCCCCATTTCCGCTGGCTGGAGGGGGCGGTGGCCGAGGAAGCGATCGTGTTTCGCAGCGACGATGTTCACGCGCAATGGGCAGCCGTCGCCGCGGGTGCTGGCATTGGGTTTGTTCCGTGCGCGCAGGCGGCTCAGATGGCAGGGCTTATTCAAATCGCACCGCCGCAACCTGATTGGGCGGCGCCCCTTTGGCTGGTCAGCCATGTTGACCTGCACCGCACGGCCAAAGTGCAGGCACTGCTGGTATTTCTCAAAGCGCGCGCGGATTTGTGGGGGCGCCCGCCGCAAATTTCTACATGAGCGAGGTGATGCGCGGCCATCTGGCAATGCTGGCGTTTTCCGGCCTGATTGCAGGCTCGTTCGCACTGGGCTCGCTTGCGGCGCCGCATATCGCACCGGCGGCGCTGAACGCGATGCGCTTTGCCATGGCTGCCGTAATTATCGGCATCTGGGCCATCGCGACGACCGGCATCACGCGCCGCGATTTTGCCGCGCCGTGGCGCTACGCCATCCTCGGCGTGCTGATGAGCCTCTATTTCGTCCTGATGTTCGAGGGGCTGAAAACGGCACCGCCCGTATCAATGGCTGCGGTGTTTACGCTGTCGCCGATCCTGTCGGGCATCGCGGGCTACATCCTGCTGCGCCAGATTGCGACGCGCCGAATGGCAGTGGCGCTGGCGGTGGGCGCGGCTGGCGCGCTATGGGTGATTTTTCGCGCCGATATAGCATCGCTTCTGGAGTTCCGCATCGGCAGCGGCGAGGCGATCTATTTCTGGGGCTGCGCGGCGCATGCCGTCTATACTCCGCTGGTGCGGATGCTGAACCGGGGGCAATCGCCCGTTGTTTTTTCATTCGGCGCGGTTACGGCGGCGGCCATCATACTAACGGTGCTCGGCGCGCCCGATCTGCTGCGGATGGACTGGGGCGCCATGCCCGCTATCGTCTGGATCACGCTCGCCTACGTCACCATAATCGCGACGGCGCTGACCATCGTCTTGCTTCAATACGCGTCATTGCGCTTGCCCAGTGCCAAAGTGATGGCCTACACTTATCTGACCCCCAGCTGGGTCATTTGCTGGCAGGTGGCGCTAGGTCATCCGCTGCCCCCCGGGCTGGTGCTGATCGGTGTTGCGCTGACAATCGTGGCCTTGGTCCTGCTACTTGAAAACGACGGTTAAAACGCGCTGGCGGGAACCATTCAAGCCGCCGGGGCGTTTGCTGCCAGTAACAAATCATCCAAAGGGACATTATCCTATGCGTAATATTATTTATCTCGTCGGCCTCGTTGTTATCGTTCTGGCAATTGTCAGCTTCATTTTATAACGCGCCATTACCGGGGTGATGCGCAAGGCGCGTCCCCCGGTCAACGCGTACTGCCAAGTTCGGCGGCCAGAAATATCTCGAATGCGTCCAGATCGACGGGCTCGAACTGACCAAAGCCTTGCATCCAGATGGATGCCGCGCGCAAGCCGCTAGGCTCTAGCTTGCACCATGTCACCCTACCATGCCTCTCCTGACTGATAAGCCCCGCACGCCCAAGTATTCCCAGATGCTTGGAAATCGCGGCTAGGCTGATATCAAACGGCTCGGCCACATCGGTGACTGCCATATCATCCTCCAGCAGCATCGACAGGATCGCGCGGCGCGTCGGATCGGCAAGTGCCGCGAAGGTAAGGTCGAGCGTTGAGGTCATGCACTGTCCTTTACAGCGTGCGGCCCGCAGCGTCACTATGCCAGCGAGGGATGCGATTGACGCAAATCCCTTTGAAGCGAAAGGACAGTACATGTTCAATCATATCATGGTTCCCGTCGATCTGGTTCACAAGGACAAGCAGAAAAAGGCGCTTGCCGTCACTGGTGAGATGGCAAAGCTGCACGGCGCCAAAGTCCATGTCGTCAGCGTTGGCGGTGATTTACCGGGCAGCCTGGGGCACAACCCGGAAGAATTCGGCGCACTGCTTGATGATTTCGCCAAAACGCTCAAGCAGGACTATGGTGCAGATGTCGAGGCGCATCCGATCACGGCCAACGATCCGTCGGTCGATACCACCCGCAAGCTGATGCAGGCGATGGAAGACATCGGCGCCGATCTGGTGATCATGGCATCGCATCAGCCGGGCATGCTGGAGCATATATTCAGCTCGCATGGCGGCTATATTGCACAACACGCCAAATGCTCGGTCTTTGTCGTGCGCTGATACGCGCTGGTTATTCAACCGTTCGGTTGAATGACGACGGGTCGCCAAAAATGCACAGGGCGGCCCGGCGCATGCAGGTGCTCATACTTCACCAGGGCAAAAACATTAAACCTTAACAGTATGTTGAGTGGGTTTTGCCTGCGGCGCGGCGCCGCTTGACACAAAGCCCCCTGCCGCATAGCAATGCCGGGAACCGTCGTTGCCAAAGGCATGCACCGTGACCGAACCCGACCATCGCGCCAGACTTCGCGATCTCGAGGCGAAGATCGATGCACTCAAGACGCCAAAGGGCGTCAAGGCACACACGGAGGAGCATTATTCGCAGGCCAATTTGGCATGGCGCATGGTGATCGAATTAGTCGCCGGTCTGTTGATCGGCTTTGGCATTGGATGCGGGCTGGATCGCCTGTTGGGCACGCTGCCCATATTTCTGGTGCTCTTTACATTGTTGGGCTTGGCCGCCGGGATCAAAGTGATGATTCGCAGCGCGCAAGAGATCCAGCAAAAGCAGATGGCCGAAGAGGCCGCAGATCAGGCAGGCGCGAGCCGCCGGGACGAGAGGGCAAAAGATGGCGACTGAAGCAAATGGTGCCGCAGAGCAGACCACCGGGCTGGTTTTCCACCCGATGGACCAGTTCATCATCAAGCCGCTTTTTGGTGATGGCGCCGTTGGCATCTTTACCGTCACCAATGTCACGCTCTGGATGGCGATCACCGTGATCGCGACTGTCGCGCTGCTGGTCCTTGGCTCCTCTGGCCGCGCGACCATCCCCACACGAATGCAATCGCTGGCCGAGCTTTGCTACGGCTTCATCCGGAAAATGGTCGAGGATGTGGCAGGCCGCGACGCGCTGCCGTATTTTCCCTATATCATGACAATCTTTATGTTTGTGGTAATGGCCAACTTCGTCGGCCTGCTGCCCGGCGCGTTTACCACGACCAGCCATATCGGCGTCACAGCCCTGCTGGCCATGCTGGTCTTCGTGTCGGTCACCGTCATCGGCTTCGTCAAGCATGGCGCAGGGTTCCTCGGCCTCTTCTGGATCAACGCGGCCCCCTTGCCACTGCGGCCTATTCTGGCCCTGATCGAGGTGATCTCTTATTTCGTGCGCCCCGTCAGCCACTCTATTCGTCTGGCAGGTAACATGATGGCCGGCCACGCGGTGATGAAAGTGTTCGCGGCCTTTGCGCCCATGATCATCATTTCGACCGGCATCGGCCTCGTGGTGACGCCTCTGTCGATCCTCGCGATCTCGGCGATCTACGCGCTGGAAATCCTCGTAGCCTTCATTCAGGCCTACGTCTTTACCATTCTCACCTGTGTTTATCTCAAGGATGCGCTGCACCCGGCGCACTGATCCGCAGGCGGAAATACCGGCGGGGTGACCTGCCACATGAACGAACGAAATAACGCAAATCCACAGTAAGGAGACATCTCATGGAAGGCGATATCGCAACAATGGGCGCATATATCGGCGCAGGTCTGGCATCAGTCGGCATGGGCGGCGCAGCCGTCGGTGTGGGTAATGTTGTCGGCAATTTCCTGTCCGGCGCCCTGCGCAACCCCTCGGCCGCTGCTGGCCAGACGGCCACCATGTTTATCGGCATCGCATTCGCCGAAGCGCTGGGGATCTTCTCGTTCCTCGTCGCGCTTCTGCTGATGTTCGCCGTTTAAGAACTACGGTAGACTGATCCTTACGGGACGGGTGAAGGGCGCACTGCCCTTCACCCTCTCTGGCTCGCTAGCTCCTGAGAAAGGACGATACCCATGGCAACCGAAACTGCCACCGCGACGGGTGGGCACGTCAGCCCCATCGCCCTCGAAGAGGCCGGCGTTTGCGTCGACTCAGCTGGCGGAGCCATCGGCCTGCCACAGCTTTGCCCCGACTGGATGGGCAATCAGATATTCTGGCTGCTGGTCACGCTGGTCGTGATCTTTTTCGTGCTGTCGCGCATCGCGCTGCCGCGCATCGCAGCCGTTCTGGCCGAGCGTCAGGGCACAATTACCAATGACATCGCCGCCGCCGAAGACCTCAAGGTCAAAGCGAGCGAGGCCGAAATGGCCTATGAGAAGGCGCTGGCCGACGCTCGCACCGCGGCCAATGAGATCGTCGCCCAGACGAAAGCAGACATTAAGGCCGACCTCGACAAAGCGATGGTCAAGGCCGACGCGGAAATCGCCGCTAAGACCGCCGAAGGCGAGAAGGCGATAAGCGAGATTCGCGCCAACGCGCTGGAATCGGTCAAGGACGTGGCCAAGGATACGGCCCGCGAAATCGTTGCTGTGATGGGCGGTAAGGCCGACGCCAAAACCGTCAACGCCGCCGTCACCTCGCAGATGAAAGGGTAATTCCATGCGCATTATTGCAACCATGATCGCCCTTATCGCTGCCAGTCCCGCGCTGGCTGCGACTGGTCCGTTCGTCTCGCTGTCGAATACGAACTTCGTCGTGATGATCTCGTTCATCCTGTTCGTCGCATTCCTGATCTATCTCAAAGTGCCGGGCAAAATCGGCGAGTTGCTGGACAAGCGCGCCGACGGCATCAAGTCTGAGCTGGATGAGGCCCGCGCCCTGCGCGAAGAGGCGCAAGCCTTGCTGGCCACGTTCGAGCGCCAGCAAAAGGACGTGCAGGAGCAAGCCGACCGTATCGTTGCGCAGGCCAAGGCGGAGGCGACATCCGCATCCAAGCAGGCGCGTGAAGATCTGAAAAAGTCGATCGCCCGCAGGCTTCAGGCCGCCGAAGACCGCATTGCCTCTGCCGAGGCTGGCGCAGTGCGCGAAGTGCGCGACCGTGCCGTGGCAATCGCCATTGCCGCCGCTCGCGACGTGATCGCCAAGCAGATGAGTGCTGCCGAGGCGAATAAGCTGATCGACGACGGTATCGCGACAGTTGAGGCCAAGCTGCACTAAGCTGGGCCCCATCCAAGAAAATGAAAAACCCGGCGCCTTTCAGGGCGCCGGGTTTTTTCATTCTGGCGAGGTGAAGTTAGCCCGATAGAAATGAAAGGGGGCCGTTGTTTCGGCCCCTCGATCATTGCTGCTGCGATTGTCTCGTCGTCTGCCTGTCGTTCGTTATGTCTAGGGTGGTGGTATCACTTTGTGCAGCCCTGCAAAAAATGCGGGCGCCGTGATGGATGTAATGTTCAGTGTTTCAGTGCCGTTTCGTCCGGCGAGGTGTGCGGCGCCCGTTTTCATGTAGTCTGAATCCTCGGTGCCGATCCGGCCAAAGTAACGAAAATAAGTCGCATATGTTGATGCTAGGGCTAGATATAGGCGTAAAGCCTTGAATCGGTCAACCTGTGGTTATTGCGAAACAGGCAGCTAAGTAGGGAATTCGCCAAGATCTGAGGCAAAAACCGAATCGTTTCGGGGGGTTGGCAGTCGAAACTTTTTTACGCTAGCCGTTTTCCCGAAGCACATGCCCAGCAAGGTAGAGAGAGCCGCAAATCAGCACGCGCGCATTGGGG
>JAGXGX010000037.1 GCA_024636515.1 Roseovarius sp. | reverse complement strand
GCGGGTGGCGCCTTGCGTGCGCCCGCCGCGACACGGTAGCGCCGATCGCTCATCGACAGCGCCCCGCCGAGCGCCATAAGGATGGCGCCGCCCCAGACCCAATTGGCCAGAGGCTTATAGTACGTTCGCACAGCCCATCCGCCGTTATCCTGCGGATCGCCAATGACGACATAGACGTCACGGAAGAACCCGTTGTCGATTGCCGCCTCAGTCGTTGGCATGTCAGCCACAGGATAGTAACGCTTTTCCGGCTGGAGCACGTTGATCGTGCTGCCATTTTTCGACAGGCGCATATCGGCGATGGTGGCGATATAATTGGGCCCTTCGCTACGCTGCACGTCCTGCAAGGTAATCGTATAGCCCGCAAGTCCAAAGCTTTCGCCGACGTTCAGCACGCGGATATCCTCGGCCTCCCACGCCAGAAGGCCAGCGATGCCTGCAATAGTCACGCCAAGGCCAGCATGGGCTGTCGCTTTGCCCCAATCCGCGCGCGGCAGGCGCCACAGCCGGGCGGCACGGCTGGCCACATCGCCGCGCGCACCAGTGCGCGACCAGATATCAAGGACAGACCCAACGACAAGCCATGTACCCAGCGCGAGGCCAACCGGCCCCATCATGCTGCGGCCCGATTGAATTGCCCAGACAAGGCCTAGCACCGCAATCGCCAGCACCATTGCGGGAACCAACTGCCGCAAGACACGGCGCATCTGCCCACGTTTCCACGGCATCAATGCCCCGATAGGCAGCGCCGCCCCCAGAGCAATCATGAAGGGTGTGAACGCCATGTCAAAGAACGGCGCGCCGACCGACAGCTTGCGATCAAAGAACAACTCGGCTACCAGCGGCCAAATCGTGCCAACAAAAACGACAAAGGCCGACACGCCCAAAAGCACGTTATTAGCCACCAACATCGATTCGCGGCTGGCAAGCGAGAAGACACCGCGCGCCTGCATCGAACCGGCGCGCGCTGCGAACATCGTCAGCCCGCCCATCATGAACAGCGCGGTGATACCCAGCAGGAACATCCCGCGCTCGGGATCGTTGGCGAAGGCATGCACCGAGGTCAGCACGCCCGAGCGTGTGATAAACGCGCCGATCATGGAAAATCCGAAGGCGATGATCGCCAGCAGAATAGTCCAGCTTTTCAGGCTTTCGCGTTTTTCCACCACGATGGCAGAATGCAGCAGCGCGGCGGCGATGAGCCACGGCATGAAGCTGGCGTTCTCCACCGGATCCCAAAACCAGAAGCCGCCCCAGCCCAGCTCGTAATAAGCCCACCAGCTGCCCATCGCGATGCCAATCGTCAGGAAAATCCACGCCGCCAGCGTGTAGGGCCGCACCCAGCGGCCCCATGCAGCATCAACGCGCCCCTCAATCAGCGCCGCAATGGCAAAGCTGAACGTCATCGAAAGGCCAACATAGCCGAGGTAGAGAAACGGGGGATGAAACGCGAGGCCCGGATCTTGCAAGAGCGGGTTCAAATCCTGCCCATCCAAAGGAGGCATCGCCAAACGCAGAAACGGATTCGACGTGAAGAGGATAAAGGCGAGGAACGCGATCCCGATCATGCCCTGAACCGCCAGCACCCGCGCCCGCAAACCCGGCGGCAGATTGCCCCCGAACCATGCCGCACAAGCGCCAAACAAGGCGACAATCAGCACCCACAGAAGCATGGAGCCTTCGTGATTGCCCCAGACGCCGGTAATCTTGTACAGCATCGGCTTGGCCGAGTGGCTGTTCAACGTGACCAGCCGCAGCGAGAAATCGGACGTGACAAAGGCATGCGTCAGCGCGGCAAAGGCCAGCGCGATCATCAAAAATTGCAGACCCGCGGCGGTATCGCCGACGGCCATCCAGCCGGTCCAGCGTTTATGCGCGCCGATCAGCGGAACGGTGGCTTGCACGCAGGCAAGCACGAGGGCGAGGATAAGGGCGAAATGGCCAAGTTCTGTAATCATGGCCCATCTATAACCGTCCTACGCGCGCGCCACCAACCGCAAATGACGCGCGCGACGTTTCAGATTGTCGCGGCGCTAGCGTTCTTGCTCGCGCCACGCCGTGAGCGCGGGGTTAACCTCTCTGGTCGCGGGCTTGGGTGCGGTGGGGCCTTCTTCATTGAAATCAGCAGAATGCGCGCCCTCTAGTGCTTCGATGCTGCGCGCGATTTGAGGTGCACTTGCCACCGCCTGCGCGATAGTTTGCTTGTACGCCTGCCCTTTGAACTGGTGGCGTGCGCCAAAATAGAACGACACAATCACGCCCAGCAGCCACCACAGCGGCTCGGGCACTAGCGCAATTCCCTGCATCCGTGCGGCAAACCATACCGGATCGACCATCGCCGCGATAAAAAGGCCCAGCGTCCCCAGCGCCAGCGCCGGGCGCGGCAGGCGGTTCACTCCGTCCATCATCCGGTCAAACCATCCCGCTTGGCCTGCACCAAATTCCTCACCAAATTGATCAAGTGCGGCACCTCTTTCCGCTGTGCGGCGATGCGCGCCTGCCTCAGCATTTTCGCGAAACACTTCAGCCGTCTGCGCGACCACGTTACGCCCACCACCAAAGAGCAGTGTCAGCAGCTTACTCATCAACCCCATTTGGCAACCCTTTCGTCAAATTCCGCGCGGCTCAGGTGATAGCGGGGTGTCATGAACTCTTCGGCGCGGATGATCCAGCCACCCTTGCCGCCGCTTTTCGCACGCGCAAACTTACGGCTTGCCGGGCGGCGATCGGCAAGACGAAAATAATAGTTGCGCCTCGCAATAGCGTAGGCATCGCTAATATGGCCAAGCGCGACGCGCGACGCGACACTGGCCGCAGCTTCGGTCTGAGGGCCGATAACACCATCGACAGCCACATTCTGGCCCATCTGGCGCAATAGCCGCTGGAGGATTTTGACCGCATTGGCACCAGCATTTACATACATGTCGAACACGCTGGCGCGCAGTGCCGACGGCAACCGGCCGATGCCAGGATCGCTAAAATAGTGCCTGATGAATATATCCTCGGCCTGCGATGCGCTAATCTGGCGCACATCTGCGGCATCTACGCCGCCGTCGCCGTTCAGGTCCAGCCCAAGGCGGCGCATCGTATGCACCGTTACGCCATGTTTTGTGGCGCCTCCCGGATCATCCGGATCGTCTACGTATCCGCCCTCACGGGCAACGATCTGCCTAGCTATTTCGCGCACTTCAATCATGCCACCGCCTTCGCAACTTAGGCTGGGACCTGCTCCCCGCCTTGTGCGAACCGTGATGGGTGTTTGGTTAACGGCGCGCTTACTGCGCGTCCGGGGCCTGGTAAACGCCCTGCGCCTTTAGCGCCTCGACGACCTCTTTGGGCATGTAGGATTCGTCGTGCTTCGCCAAAATCTCAGTCGCGCGAAACGTCTTACCATCGTAGCTTCCGAGGCCAACCATGCCCTGATCCTCGCCAAAAAGATCCGGCAAAACGCCGACATAACTCACCGGCACGGCGGCGCCACCATCAGTCACCGAAAACCGCACTTCAGACCCCGCGCCGCGGATCAGGCTGCCCGACTCGACCAGACCGCCAATGCGAAACACTTCGCCGGGGGCCGGCGGCTCCGCCATAATCTGACTGGGCGAGCGAAATAGATTGATACCGTCACGCATCGCATACCCGATCAGCGCAGTAGACAGCACCAGCGCGGTTGCAGCCACTACAATGACCTGCACACGTCGTGTCTTTTTGAGCGATTTCATCGACATGCGCCGCAATCCTCAGGTTTTTTCAAGGAAAGACGGGCGGAGCTAAAAGCGCCGTCGTCTCGGTTAAACCTAACATCAGATTGGCGTTCTGCAAGGCCTGCCCGCTGGACCCCTTAGTCAGATTATCAAGCGCGGCAATCACGATGGTCCGGCCCTCAATGCGGTCGCCGGTGACGCCAATATGGCAAAAATTGCTGCCTCTAACGTGCCGCGTGCTGGGCACTTGGCCAAACGGCAGCACTTGCAGAAACGGCTCGTCCGCATAGGCTGAAGCTAACGCCACATGGATAGCATCCGCTTCACCTTTTACATAAACAGTGGCTAGTATACCCCTGTTTGCAGGCAATAAATGCGGCGTAAATTGCACCTTAACTGGGCGCCCGGCAATCGCCGAAAACTCTTGGTCGAACTCTGCCAGATGACGATGCGTGCCGCCAACGCCATAGGCATGCGTGCCCTCACTTAGCTCCGCATGGAGCAGGTTTTCCTTTAGGCTCCGGCCCGCACCACTCACCCCAGTCTTGAGATCAATGATAATATCATCCAAATCTATCAACTTGCCTGCGATCAAGGGCCGCAGGGCATATTGCCCTGTCGCGGCATTACAGCCCGTCCCGGCGACGAGGCGCGCTGTGCGGATATCCTCACGGTAGAATTCGGTGAGCCCATAGACAGCCTCAGCCTGACACTCGAGCGCGGCATGCGGATTGCCATACCATTTTTGATAGGCGGCAGGATCGCGCAGTCGGAAATCAGCGCTGAGATCGACGATCTTGAGCGTCTTGGGCAGGCCCGCGATTACCTCTTGGCTGGTTGCGTGTGGCAGTGCGCAAAAGCAAAGATCGATGTCTGAAAAATCTATCTGGTCGATGGTCACCAGATCCGGCAGGTCCAAATGGCGTAGATGAGGAAAAACATTTGCCATGCTCTGCCCCGCCTTGGAATTGGCGGCAAGCGCAGCAATACTCATATCCGGATGCACCGCGATTAGGCGAACCAGTTCGGCACCAGTGTAGCCAGACGCGCCTAGGATAGCGATTTTATGCATAAATTGGTCCCTTCTAAATCTGGCAAAGCCCTACGTCATCAAGGCGCGCCGGGCAATGCGCCGTTAGGCCGCCGCAAATTGTACCGGTCGGCGCAAAAACTGCGTGGCACGGTCCGATACGCGCTGAGGATCGCCTGTGGTGAGATATTCAACCCCACTACCTTGCCCGCCCATTTCGGGATGGCGCGCCAGATAATGCGCAAGGCTACCCGCCACCAAGGACGGCTGCGACAGCACGGTCACGTCCGGTCCCAGTGCTTGCTGAAACACGGCCTCTAACAATGGATAATGCGTGCAGCCAAGCACGGCGGCCTGTGGCTGCGGCATTTTGCGGCGCAGCGCGTCCACATGGCTGCGCACAAGCGCTTCGGCAAGGATCATGTCGCCT
>JAGXGX010000036.1 GCA_024636515.1 Roseovarius sp. | reverse complement strand
TGAAAGGCAAAGACCAGCCATGTAGCCCTGCTCAGCGTCGCGCCAGTGCCCTGCGGCTCCAACCACAGCGCCAGCGGCCACGCCAACGTCATCGACACCGCAAAAAACCAAAAGGTCAGCGCTAGCGGCGACAGTGACCATTTCCGTCCTTGTACTAGTACGTTTCCGATGGACCACGACAATGCCGCCGCCAGCATCAGCAGCGGCCCGGCAGGTGCCGCCATCAGTGCTTCGAAATCGGCCGATGCCAATACCGCTAGGCCCATGATGCCGATTAAAACCGCGGCAATGCGCCGCCACGTCAGCCGCTCACTCAAAAATATCGCTGCCAAAACCGCTGTAAGCGCGGGCATGGTATAGGCGATGATTGCCGCGCTCGACGCCTCGGTCAGCTGCTGGCCCAGCGCGGTAGACACATTGAATCCGAATATAACGAATAGGCCCGCCGCAAGTATATGCACGGCCTCGCCCGGCGCAGGTCGTAGGCGGTGGCCCAGTGCCTTGACCAGACATAGCAACACCACCGCGCCGCCGGTGAATCCCGCCGCGCGCAGCGTGAATGGCGGCACCTCGCGCAGCATAAATTTCACCGCGGGCCAGTTTAGCCCCCAGAGCACACCAACCAGCGCGACCATCGCGAGGGTAAAGACGGTCAGGCGCTGTTCCAAATCGGGGCTCCGGGCTATGGCACCGCCTCAAAAAACAGGCAGCGCGTAATTTTTGCGACCGTCCCATAACGCGAACCGGGTTTCCATCACGAATCAGCCGTGTCCTGCTTGATGACAGTATGGCTCCCGCAATGCCGCGCTAACCTGTACCTTGTCTGCCAAGGCAACACTCCTTTATGCCTGACCTAAGCAGAAGCGGCTATCTGCAGGCAAAACCAAGGGCACTCATGAATAGCGATTTTCCATTCACCCGCGACCTCGTGCTGATCGGCGGCGGCCACGCCCACGCGCTTGTCCTGCGCAAATGGGGAATGAAACCTTTGCCCGGCGCGCGCCTGACCTTGATCGACCCGAATCCCAAGGCGCCCTACACGGGCATGCTACCCGGCCATATTGCCGGCCATTATCCGCGCGCCGCGCTCGATATTGATCTGGTCCGGCTGGCCCATTTCGCAAGCGCGCGCCTGATCGTCGGCGCGGCAACCGCCATAGACCGCGCCGCGCGCCGCGTGTCAGTGGAGGGCAGGCCCGATATCGCCTATGACATTCTCTCCATAGATGTCGGCATCACCTCTGCGCCGGCGCAAACCCTTGGATTTGATAAACATGGCATCGCCGCCAAGCCGCTTGGCCCATTTGCGGATCGTTGGCAGGCCTTCGTTGATGACGTCGGTGCAGGCACTGCCGCCCCCGATTGCACAATTCTAGGCGGCGGCGTCGCCGGGATCGAACTGGCGATGGCGATGCGGCACCGCCTGTCGCGTGTGCCTGCAACGCCTCGCATTTGCGTCATCGACACCGATCGCGTGCTCAGCGGCGTTGCCCCCGCGACCGCCCGCATCCTGCGCAAGCACATGCAGAACGCCGGAATTGACGTGATCGAACATGCGGAGATCATCGAAGTTACCGGCAAAACCGTCGAACTAGCGGATGGCAGGTCGGTTAACTCATCGCTGACCGTCGCGGCCGCAGGCGCGCGGCCATGGCCGTGGCTGGGTGACACAGGGCTGGACCTGACCGATGGATTTATCACTGTCGGCCCCAATCTGCGCAGCGTTACAGACCCGGCGGTCTTTGCCGCTGGCGACTGCGCGCATCTGGACCACGCCCCGCGCCCTAAGGCCGGCGTATATGCAGTGCGCGCTGCGCCAATCCTGCATGACAACCTGCGCGCCGCCCTTAGCGAACAGACCCAAATGCGCCAATATGAACCGCAAAAACGCTATCTGAAGCTGGTCTCGCTTGGCGGCAAGGCCGCCGTCGCTGATCGCGGCGCGCTGGGCATCACTCTTCCTGGACTGTGGTATTGGAAGGATTGGATTGATCAGCGCTTCATGCAGAAATTCCGCGACCTGCCCGTGATGTCCGCCCCGCCACTGCCGCAAGAGGCGGCGCTGGGCATGGCTGAAGAACTGGCCGAGCATCCCATGATCTGCGGGGGTTGCGGTGCCAAAGTCGGGCCTGCTGCGCTGCAAACCGCGCTCAGCGGTGCACGAACCAATCAGCGATCAGATGTGGTGATCCGCCCCGGCGATGATGCAGGCGCACTGCGCATCGGCGGCCAGATACAAGTCATAAGCACAGACCACCTGCGCGCCTTCACCGCCGATCCATGGCTGATGTCGCGTATCACTGCCTTGCATGCGCTGGGCGACGTCTGGGCCATGGGCGCCGCGCCGCAGGCTGCGCTGGTCAACCTCGTCCTGCCCCGGATGAGCGGCCCACTTCAGGCGCGAACACTGGCTGAAATCATGGCCGCAGCGCAGGAGGTGATGGAGGATGCAGGCGCCGAGATTATTGGCGGCCACACAACACAGGGCGCAGAATTGACCATCGGCTACACCGTCACCGGCCTGATGCCGGAGGATCGCGCGCCCATTGGCTTGGACGGCGCCCGGCCCGGCGATCACCTAATCCTGACTGGCGCGCTCGGCACTGGCGTAATCCTTGCTGCAGATATGGCCGGACAAGCGGATGGCGATTTCGTGCAGAGCGCATTGCATCAGATGGCCGCCAGCCCACAAAGCGCTGTACAGAGCCTTATTTCTGCCCATGCGATGACGGATGTGACTGGCTTCGGTCTCGCGGGGCATCTGTTGGGCATCTGCCGCGCCAGCGGCTTCGGCGCAACGCTCGACATGGCGACCTTGCCGCTATTGGATGGTGCGCTTGCACTGCTCGAAGCTGGAAGCCGATCGTCGCTTCATAGTGCCAATAAGGCCTATTCAGAGCCTGACCTCGTCGGCTTTGACAATACTGCACACAGTGAGGTTCTCTTTGATCCCCAAACCGCAGGCGGCTTTCTCGCTGCTTTGGCGCCAGAAGATACGCGATCGGCACTGGCACAGATGGCGTCCAGCGGTATCCCCGCCGTCCAAATCGGCACGATCGAGGAAGCCCCAGCGCAAATTACTCTGCGTTAGGCTCTCGTCGCGCGCTCGATTGCTTCCATGAGCGCCGGTAGCGCCGCAGCGAGCGCGGCATCATCCAGCGCAGTCAGATCGACTGTCTCGGGCTGCGCTCGGTCATGCCGTTCGCGGGCGCGCTCATAGCCGGGGTCGTAGTGATGGTGCATCAGACTTGCGGCTAAATCTGTAAACGCACCCGATGCGACCATTGATTGCCACTGATCGACCGCCTCATGCCCGCGCAAGGGCCGTAGCAGATCAAGGCTTTGGCTCAATACCTCTGGCTGATCGGTCATGTCGCCATACGCTTTGGCCAAATACTGCGCCCGCGCTGGCAGAGGGGCCGTCACACGCACCACAGGCGCGTCCTTCATCGCCATCCATAGGCTGGGCGGAACAATACGCGTTCCCACCTTGTGCGATTCGGCCTCAATGACGACAGGCCGCTGAGAGTCAAGCGCGGCGATGCATTGTGCCAACCGCCCCTCGAACAGTTTCTGGGGCGGCTGCCCGCCCTTCCGCGCACCCAAGGCTGAGCCGCGATGATTGGCCAGCCCCTCAAGGTCGATCACTTGAACGCCCTTATCCGCAAGCAATTCCAGCAGCCGGGTCTTGGCCGTGCCGGTGTTGCCGTCCAGCAGAACCGGGCGCAGCGCCAGAGGCTGTTCATACAGCATCGTCACGACCAGCCGCCTATAGGCGCGGTATCCGCCGTCCAGCAGACGGGTCCGCCAGCCGATCTGATCTAGGATCGATGCAAACGCACCCGATCTTTGGCCACCGCGCCAGCAATAGACAAGTGGCTGCCAGCTTCCGTCATAGATTGCCAGCGGTCCTTCCAGATGCGTCGCCACGTTGCGCGCGACTAGCGACGCCCCGATGCGACGTGCCTTGAACCGGTCATCCTGAACATAAATCGTGCCGACTTGGGCACGCTCATCATCGCTGAGGCTAGGCAAATTGATGGCGCCGGGCAGGTGATCTTCGGCAAACTCAGCGGGCGAGCGTGCGTCGATCAGCGTATCCGCTGGCATACTGGCCAGGTCTGAAATGTGGGTCAGGGTCACTTTCATTAGATGGCCCTACTGCGTATCGCTACCGCTGAAAACGGCAAAACGCGCGATCACTTTCTGCAGACCGATGCTAGCGTCTGCTTTATTGGCTCTAAAATGCCATTTAGAGACTATTTTTTGCGCAATCAGTCGGCCAGTCCCCACTTTAGCCAAGCGCCTCCCATCCCGGATCAGGGGCAAAGCGTGGACCATGTGCGGCCTCCAGCTCTTTTAGCCTCATAGTAATGTCTTCGATCCCGCGCGCACGGGCGTAATGCATTGGTCCGCCCCGGAACGGTGCCCAGCCGGTGGCAAATATCATGGCCGCGTCGATATCATCCTCGGCCTTCGCTGTGCCTTGGCGCAGCACCTCAACGCAGGCGTTTAGCATCGGCAGGATCAGCCTATCGGTCAGATCATCCGGCGCATTCGCATCGCTATCGGGATGGGGCGCGCCCTCCGACCAGTCATAAAATCCCTTGCCAGATTTCTTGCCCGTCTCGCCTGCCGCCACCTTGTCACGCAAGGCTTCCGATATGGGCGCCATTGGTGTCTCTAGCTCTGCGGCGAGGCTTTCGGCGACATGTAGACCGATATCCAGACCCACCTGATCCGCCAGCGTAACCGGTCCCATTGGCATGCCAAAGCGCAGTGCGGCGGCGTCGATCACCTCCTTCGGCACGCCCTCGTCCATCAGCATCATTGCCTCCATCATGTAAGGCACCAGCGCGCGATTAACGAGGAAACCGGGTGCGTCGCCCACATGCACGGGCAGCTTCTTGATGGCACCGCAAAACGCGGCCAAACGTTTGGTCGTGTCTTGGGAAGTGTCCGGGCCGCCTATCACCTCGACCAGATCGATCCGTGAGACGGGGTTGAAGAAGTGCAGCCCCGCAAACCGCGCGGCATCCGGTGCATGTGCAGCCAGATCGCTGACCGATAGGCTCGAGGTATTGCTCGCCAGTATCGCGTTCTCTTTCATCTGGCCTGCCAGACCCTTGTAAATGCTCTGCTTGATCTCGGTCTTTTCCGGCCCAGCCTCGATAATCAGGTCTGCCGTGCCGATGCCATATCCCATTGGATCTGGCATCAGTCGATCCAGCGCATCGCGCGTTTCGATTCCACTGAGATGCTTAGCGCGGCATATTTCCCCCGCCAGCTTGATCGCATTGCCCAGCGCTTTTTCAGATGTGTCACCCAGCGTTACCCGCTTGCCGCGGATCGCGCTCATCGTCGCTATTTCGGCGCCCATTGCGCCCGCCCCGATGACGTGGACATGCGCAATGCCATCCTCGCCTTTGGCATTGCCACGCAAGCGCTGGCGCAGGAAAAACGCGCGTTGCAGGTTTTTGGACGTGTCTGTCTGCAATAGCTGCGCAAAAGACTCTATTTCAGCGTTTTGCATGGCTTTGGGGTCGTCCCCGTGCTCCTCCCACAGGTCAATTAAGGCGTAGGGCGCAGGATAATGTTCTTTAGGCGCCTTCTTCTCGGCACTGCTGCGCATCTGCCGCGCGGCATAGCTTCGCGCAGTGCCAAGGCTGAACGCGCGTGCCTTCAGTCCCTGCTCGTGTCCGTCCAGCTTGCCGTTTGCTGCCGCCTCGACTGCGGCCGCGACGTG
>JAGXGX010000173.1 GCA_024636515.1 Roseovarius sp. | reverse complement strand
CGCGCAGCGGGGCGTAGCGAAACCGCTGGGGCGCCAGCCATACTGGCACTGGCGGTGGCGATCAGGGCGGCAATGATCGCGGCCCGTCTCATCCGCCGCGCGTCCGGCCAAAATCAGGCGCATCGGTGTCCTGACCCGCGTCGATGATACCGCGCCGAATGGCACGGGTGCGCGTGAAATACTGGTGAAGGTGGTCGCCATCGCCAGTACGAATCGCGCGTTGCAGGGCGAACAGCTCCTCGGTAAAGCGGCCAAGGATTTCCAGCGTCGCCTCGCGATTGTTTAGGAAAACATCGCGCCACATGGTTGGGTCGCTAGCTGCAATGCGGGTGAAATCACGGAATCCAGCGGCAGAGTATTTGATGACTTCGCTATCCGTTACGCGGCCCAGATCGTCGGCAACGCCAACCATCGTGTAGGCAATCAGGTGGGGCGCATGACTGGTGACGGCCAGCACCAGATCGTGGTGGTCGGCGTCCATCTCGTCGGTCAGTGCGCCCATGCCTTGCCACAGCGCCTCTAGCCGATCAACGGCGGCGCGGTCTGCGCCCTCCTGCGGCACGATCAGACACCAGCGATTGTCGAATAGCTCGGCAAAGCCGGACCTTGGCCCAGAATGTTCGGTGCCGGCCAGCGGATGTGCGGGAACGAAATGCACGCTATCCGGCAGGTGAGGCGCGACCGCCTCGATGACCGCCCGCTTGACCGATCCGACATCGCTGACCGTCGCGCCCGGCTCAAGGCTAGGGGCAATCTCGGCGGCGACGGCGCCCATCGCGCCGACGGGCACGCACAGCACCACCAGATCAGCGCCCGCGACGGCGGCGGCGGCGGTATCCTCAATCCGGTCGCACAAGCCAATCTCGCGCGCGGTATCGCGTGTGCCCTCAGACCGTGAATAGCCAACGATTTCGCCAGCCAGCCCGGCGCGGCGCATTGCCAGTGCCATGGACCCGGCGATCAGGCCAAGGCCGATCAGTGCGACGCGGTCATATAGCTTGGTCATCGCGCTGTGGCCATGAATTGCCCCACGGCATGTGCGACGCGGCGGCAGCTGGCCTCGTCCCCCACGGTGATGCGCAGGCAATTGGGCAGGTTATAGCCAGCCACGCGGCGCACGATCAAACCTTGGGATTTCAGATGCTCGTCGCAGGCATCGGCCTCGGCCTGATTGGCAAAACGGGCAAGGATGAAATTGGCCAGCGACGTGTCAGACGGCACGCCATGTTCGGCCAGCGCCTCGGCTAGCCATCCGCGCCAGCGTGCATTGTCCACGCGGCATTTGTCGGCCCATGCCGTATCACGCACTGCAGCCTCGGCAGCCGCCTGCGCAGCAGAGCTCAGGTTGAACGGGCCGCGCACGCGGTCCAGCACAGCGATCACATGCTCAGGCCCATAGCCCCAGCCGATGCGCAGACCGCCAAGGCCATAGAGCTTAGAAAAAGTGCGCGTCATCACGACATTTTGGCGCGCCTCAACCAAGGCGGCACCGCCATCATAGCCCTCGACATATTCAGCATACGCACCGTCCAACACCAGCAGAACGTGATCCGGCAAGCCATTGGCAAGGCGCGCAATCTCGCCCTCGCCGATCATTGTGCCGGTGGGATTGTTCGGATTGGCAATGAATACCAGCTTGGTGGCAGCACTGCAGGCGGCTAGGATAGCATCGACGTCTGTCACGCGCTCGCGCTCGCGCACCTCAACCGGGGTCGCACCATTGGCCAAGGCGCTGATGCGGTACATGCCAAATCCGTGCTCGGTATGGATCACTTCGTCGCCCGGCCCGGCATAGGCCTGGCACAGAAATGCGATGATCTCGTCGCTGCCATTGCCGCAAATGACACGCTCGGGGTCCAGCCCGTGCTGCGCGGCAATAGCGTGGCGCAGGCCGGCGTGATCCGAGGGCGGATAGCGGTGCAGGCTAAAGGACGCCTTGCGAAACGCCTCCTTGGCGGCGTCGCTGGGGCCAAAAGGGTTTTCATTCGAGCTGAGCTTGACCGCATTGGCGATGCCCGGCACATGCGCCGACCCGCCCTGATATGGCGTAATATCCAGAATACCCGGCTGCGGTGTAATGTCGCTCATAAGGCCCCTCCAACAGCGCCCGTTTTAGCCACCGTGCCCTTCCTTGACCAGCACCAATGAAAAAGGCCGCCCCGGTTTCCCGGTGCGGCCCCTGCCCTGTGGCAAATGTGCAGAACTCTTTAGTTCTGCGCGTAGAATTCGATAACCAGGTTCGGCTCCATCACGACGGCGTAAGGCACATCGGCCAGGCCGGGTGTGCGCACGAATGTCGCTTTCATCTTGGAATGGTCGGCATCGATATAATCGGGAACGTCGCGCTCGGCCAGTTGAGTGGCTTCCAGAAGGACGGCCAGCTGCTTGGACTGCTCGCGTACTTCGATCAGGTCGCCTTCTTTGACACGGTAGGACGGAATGTTGACGCGGCGGCCGTTGACCATGACGTGGCCGTGGTTCACGAACTGGCGCGCGGCGAACACTGTCGGCACGAACTTGGCACGGTAAACGACGGCATCAAGACGACGCTCCAGCAGGCCGATCAGGTTCTCGCCGGTGTCACCCTTAACGCGGGCGGCCTCGATGTAGACGCGCTTGAACTGCTTTTCTGTCAGGTCACCGTAGTGGCCCTTGAGCTTTTGCTTAGCGCGCAGCTGAAGGCCGAAATCGGAAATCTTGGCCTTGCGGCGCTGGCCGTGCTGGCCGGGGCCGTATTCGCGGCGATTGACCGGTGATTTGGGGCGACCCCAAATGTTCTCGCCCATGCGGCGGTCTAGCTTGTACTTGGCAGACGTGCGTTTGGTCACGGCTGATCTCCTTCTTTAGTTTGCGAAGGGCGTTGTCCTTTGGATCGCTCCCGACAGGCATCCCCTTGCGAGGGCCACCAACACCAATGAAGTCGCGCTTATACCTGCGGCCCGGACAGAGTCAACGGGCGCTGCGCCAAAAGAGATTCTATGCCTCCCCTCTCAGCGGAAGTGTCCGCCTGCCGGCAATGGGCAGGGATATTTCCGGCAAGAAGAAAGCCGAGGGGCACCCTCTATCACTGGACTTGGGCGCAGGGCGTGATTAGATCGCCTGCATGGCAAAGACTGATGAGAACAAGAATTACAAGGTGATCGCCGAAAACCGGCGCGCGCGATACGACTACGCCATCGAGGATGATATCGAATGCGGTATCATACTGGAGGGGTCCGAGGTCAAATCGCTGCGCGAGGGTGGCTCGAACATCGCCGAGAGCTATGCCTCCGTCGAGGATGGCGAGCTGTGGCTGGTGAACAGCTATGTCGCGCCATACAAACAGGCCAAGACATTTGGCCATGACGAGAAGCGTCGGCGCAAGTTGCTGGTGTCGCGAAAAGAAATGGCGCGGCTGTGGTCCGACACGCAGCGCAAGGGCATGACACTGGTGCCTCTGGTGCTGTATTTCAATCATCGCGGTTTGGCCAAGCTGAAGATCGGCATCGCCAAGGGCAAGAAGAACCACGACAAGCGCGAAAGTGACGCCAAGCGGGACTGGGGTCGGCAAAAGCAGCGCCTGCTAAAGGACCACCGCTGATGGAATTGCTTATCGCGATGTTTTGTGGCGCGGTGGGCGCAGTTGCAGTGCGTATGATGATGCGGGTGGCGACGCCGGGCGTCTGGATCGCGACGGTGCTGGGCATCATCGGCGGTGCGGGTGCGTGGCAAATGCTGGCGTTAATCGGCCCGGGCGTAAAGGCCGGGCCTCTGGCAATGTGGCATCTGGTGGGCGGCTTGATTGGCGGCGGCGTACTGATGGCACTGGCCGCGATACTGCGCGCGCGCCTAAGGCGGTAACGCGCCCTTGTCGCCACCATGCTGTGGCGCTAATAATTCACGCAAATAGCAAAGCGGGGACCGATCATGGCTGAGGACGATCCAAGAATTTTGGTCTCGACCGAATGGCTGGCTGCGCATCTGAAGGATCCGGATCTGCGTATTCTGGACGCGACCGCATTCCTGCCCGGTACCGGGCGCGATGCGCGGGCCGAATATGGCGCAGCGCATATTCCCGGCGCACGGTTTTTCGATATAGACGATGTTAGCGACCACCGCTCGGACCTGCCGCATATGGCGCCGACGACCGAAAAGTTCATGTCGCGGATGCGCAGCCTAGGCGTGGGCGACGGGCATCAGGTGGTGGTTTATGACACACATGGACTGTTTTCCGCCGCGCGCGTCTGGTGGCTGTTTCGCCTGATGGGCCAGAACGATGTTGCCGTGCTGGATGGCGGCTTGCCCAAATGGCAGGCGGAGGGCCGCCCCATCGAGGATATGCCCCCTATCGTGCGGGACCGTCACATGACGGTGCGTCGGCAGAACCAGATGGTCAAGGACGTGACACAAGTCTCGGCCGCGTCAAAGCTGGGCGATCACACCATTCTGGACGCCCGCTCCGCCGCGCGTTTTCGCGGTGAGGCGCCGGAGCCGCGCGAGGGGCTTCGCCCCGGCCACATTCCCGGATCGCAGAACGTGCCTTATACTGACCTGCTGAACGAGGATGGCACGATGAAGGCCCCAGACGCCTTACGCGAGATTTTTCAGTCCGCGGGTGCAGATTTGAGCAAGCCGGTCATCACGTCTTGCGGGTCAGGGATCACCGCCGCGGTGATAAATCTGGCGCTGGCGCGGATCGGGAATATGAGCAACGCGCTTTATGACGGATCATGGGCCGAGTGGGGGGCATTCCCCACCGTGCCAGTGGCGACAGGCGAGGCCTGACATGCTGGGCAATTTGCCTGCCTTTTCCGCCGATGGCATCCTCAAGATCAAGGAACAGCTACAAAGCGATCCGCGCCCCCACAAGATCGACCTAGGCGTCGGCGTCTACAAGGACGCCAGCGGCGCGACCCCTATTATGCGCGCGGTCAAGCGGGCCGAGCGGCTGCTATGGGAGGACGAGACGACCAAGAGCTACACCTCGCTGCCCGGCGATCCGGCGTATCTGGCGGCAATGCGGCAGCTGATACTGGGCGATGCGATTGAGGCGGGCCGCGTTGCGGCGATCGCCACCCCCGGCGGCACAGGCGCGGTCCGGCAAGGGTTCGAACTGTTGCAGATGGCACGGCCCGGCGCGCGGGTGTTCGTCACCAGTCCGACTTGGGGGAACCACCTTAGCATCCTTAGCTATCTGGGGATTGAGACGGTTCCGTTCCGATACTTCGACCCCGCCACGCATCGCGTCGACACGGCGGGCATGATAGCTGACCTGGCGCAAGTGCGCCCGGGCGACGTCGTTTTGCTGCATGGTTGCTGCCACAACCCATCTGGCGCCGATCCGGACGCGGAGGGCTGGCAGGCGCTGATCCGTGTGATCAATAGTGCTGGTACGGTGCCAATGATTGATTTGGCCTATCAAGGCTTTGGCGATGGGCTAGAGGAGGACGCCGCCGCGACGCGTGCGATCTGCGCCGCCTGCCCTGAGGTGTTGATTGCGGCCAGCTGCTCCAAGAATTTTGGGATCTACCGCGAGCGAACCGGCATCCTGATGGCCGTCATGCAGGACACAGGCGCGCACACGCTGGCCCAAGGTGCGCTGACGCACCTAAACCGGCAAAGCTATTCCTTT
>JAGXGX010000172.1 GCA_024636515.1 Roseovarius sp. | reverse complement strand
GATCGAGAAAGACTCAGAAAAAGCCTCGCAACGGTCATATCAGTTACTTTGCGATGATGGTGGACGAGGTCAAATCGAGACATGGTCTAGTGAGGCTGAGATGAAGTCTCTATATGTTCGCCAAGCTGAAATCGTAAGAGAGTACGCCAATCATGGGCAGTTACTGCCCGAAACGACACAAATGACTGTGCATCAATCCATCAGGCCACTACTTGAGGACTATCTAAAACTGAGGTTTCCTGACCGCTTCTTGAGCTCCGATAGTCTGGTCCCCATGATCAACAATATCGAAGAAGCCGGAATTGAAGATCAACTGTACGCCTCAGTCATCGACCTTAGAGCCCTGAATGAGTTTACTAGAAGCAATATGCATGGCGGCGGGCAGATCGCCGATCCCAACGCCTTACGAGCACAAACTAAACGAGTGGTGAAGATATTGGGTAACTATTGAGTCAGGTAAATGTCTATCCTCGTGATAGGGTTGGTCAGGGTTTGCTTGCGCAGCGAACGACTGCTTTCCGCCCTCCCTGACAAATCTAGGTGGAGCCCAATTCTCTCTGACGAGACTCGGCGAACAGTGCCGCGCAAGCCTCTTGCTTTGCGCTCTACCGTAGCACCAGCGTAGCACCGTGAATTTTGGCCGAACGCAAAAAGCGCCCCTAGGGTCGCTATAGCGTTGATATTGTTAGTTGAATTTGGTTGCGGGAGTAGGATTTGAACCTACGACCTTCAGGTTATGAGCCTGACGCCTGTCGAATCGCCATCATTACGGCTGAACTTCCCACCAGTCCGGCCACTGAACCTTGTGCGGGGTGCGGGTCGTGCTGACGACGATCTGCTGCTCTTCGCAACTGAGACGGCGAGCGCCAAAACGGTCGAGGGCGGCCTGAACGAGCCAGGGTTCCAGCTTCATGCGGGCGGTTTCGCGGTAGGGATCGAGTTTCTTTGCCATTCGGAGCGGTTCCAAGGCCGTGTTGACGCTGCCGGGGGATACACTGACGAACACGATTGACGAGATGGTTGTGTCTTCCTCGTGTTTTTCCTGCCGCGCCGCTTTGATAGCCACCATGGCATCGCGCGCAGCCGGACCGTTTCCTTCCAATCCGCGCTTGGCCAGCCGCAGCAGGAACGCTTCGGCGGCGGTGATCCGGCGTTCCGCTCCGTCCTCGCGGATCGTAACCATCTGCCCCAGCACCGCCTCATAGGGTGCCTGCCTGTGGCGGTTCTTCGGACGGCCCCGGGGATTGCCGCTCTGGCCTTTGCGGAACTTCGTCGAGGCTGGTGGCCGGCGATAGCCAACACCGTCGACATCGACCTCCTTGTCCTTGTCCGCATCACCCTTGCTCATTCCCGACTGCCTTTCGGCCAGTTGAGGCTGTCAGCATCGCGCGTGCAGCGCAGGATACCCCTGACATCGCTTTCCGACAGTGGCGCCAGGCTGCGCCGACGATCAAGTGCCGCCTGCACCGCCCAGGGCTCCAACAATTGTCGCGGCCAGTATTTATCGGTATCATCAAAGCGCTCGTTCCGGCTGACAATGCCGAGGAGGTCCAGGGCGGGCTTGGCATTGTCCGGACTCGGAGAATGTTGGAACGCGATGGTGCGCCGCGTAGACTTGGCCGCATGGTTCGCGTACCACGCCTCGCGCTGCTCGATCCATTTCAGGACCTGGCGTTCGGCCAGCCGCTTGCCGGCAAGCGCGTCCTGGTAGGTGCGGTGCTGCAGCGCCTCCTCCATGGTGATCTCCTGGGGGACGCCATTCCGGGTGACCGTCAGCGTTCGGTCAACCACCACATCGAAGGCCGAGGACCTCGGCGGCGGCGGCTTTTTCGGGCGGCCCTTGGGATTGCCGCTGCGGCCCTTGGCAAACTGCCCGCCGTTATCTCGCTTGCCCGATCGGGTCATGACGCCTCCAGAACCGGATCCTTGCCAGTCAGCGCCGACCAGCGATCGATGGCAACGTCGACATAACCCGGATCGATGTCGAGCCCGCGGAAGCGACGCCCGGTGCGCTCCGCCGCGATCAGCGTGGTGCCAGAGCCGAGGAAGATGTCGAGGACCAGATCACCGTGACGGGTGACATCCTTGATCGCATCCGCCACCAGCCCGGTCGGCTTCACCGTCGGGTGCAGAGCCAGGTCTTCGCGCCGACTGCCCTTCAGCGAGTTCACCGAAGCATAGTCCCAGACATTGGTACGGTTGCGCCCGTGTTTGCCGAGTTCCACCATGTTCAGATGCGACGCACTCCCGACCCGGTAGACGAAGACCAATTCGTGCTTTGAGCGATAGAGCGAGCCCATCCCGGCATTCGACTTGTTCCAGACGCAGAGGTTCAGTCGCTCACCGTAAAGATCGCGGCCAACCGCCGAGACATCGTCCATGTGCCGCCAGTCCATGCAGATGAAGTGCACCGCGCCATCGCGCGAGACCTGCACTGCCGCCCCAAGCGTTTCGGCCAGGAAAGTGCGGAACGCCGCCTCGCTCATCTCTCCCGAGGCCATGACAAACTCGCGGTGGCGTCCCCTGGCATTGGCATGGCCGCTGATCTTCACGTTGTAAGGCGGATCGAGAAAGGCGGCATCGATCTTTGCCCCGATACCGACCAGGCGTTTCAGGAATGCCACGTCGCGGCTGTCGCCGCAGCCAATCCGGTGATCACCCAGAATCCAGATATCACCGGCTTTGGTGCGCGGGGTCACCGGCAGCGCGGGGATCACCTCGTCATCAGGGTCATCCGGACCATCGAGGATCACGTCGATCTCACCGGTGGTGAACCCGGTCATCGTCGCATCGATATCAACATCGATCGAAGCCAGTTCCGCCAGTTCGCTCTGCAGGATCTCGATGTCCCAGCCGGCATTGAGGGCGATCTTGTTGTTGGCCAGCCGCAACGCTCGCTTCTGCGCCTCCGACAATCCGCTCAGTGCGATCACCGGCACCTCCGTCATCCCCAGCGCCCTGGCGGCGATGAGCCTTCCATGCCCGGCAATGAGGTGCCCCTCGGGGTCGGCCAGAATCGGGTTGGTGAAGCCGAACCCGGTGATCGAGGCCTTGATCTGCTCGATTTGCCGTTTGGGATGCGTGCGCGCATTGCGCGGGTCTGGTGTCAGCTCATCCACTGGCCGATACATGACCACCAGGGGCCGTGGTGTTTCCAATCCCTCGGACATTGCGCGCTCCTCTGGCTGCGCTGCTCTTTGCACAAGATATGGTATGTCGTCACCACCGCGCAACCCTTCTGAGTATCCACTGGACTTCGGAATGGAACGGAGCGTTGCTGGGACCACGCCCGGACACCCGGGCTTGTGCCGGTACGGGCGGACGATGCCGCCCCCTGAACCGGAGACCAACGACATGAATGACATTCCCAAACCTCAAAACCCGTCGACCAAGCAGCCGCGCCGCGGGAAAGCGGTGCCGCCCGATTCCAAAGCCCCGACGAAGCTCGAGCGGATGCTCGCCCTGCTGACCCGCCCCGACGGCGCAACGCTCGCGGATCTCTGCGCCGCAACCGGCTGGCAGACACATTCGGTGCGCGGCGCCTTGGCCGGAACGCTGAAGCGGAAAGGCCTCGCGATCACGTCGTCGACGATCGACGGTGTCCGTCGCTATCGCGCCGGAGCCGACGCGTGACGCGCGTGGGGGAGATCGAGGCCGATGTTGCGGCACTTGAAGGCCTCGACCTCGACGCCTTGCGCGCGGTCTGGGCGGAGCGCTTCGGCCCCCCGCCGAAGCTTCGCTCCGGCGAGCTTTTGCGCCTGATGCTCGCCTGGCGGCTGCAGGCCGATGGTCTGGGCGGGCTCGACCGCGACACCCGCCGCAAGCTGGCCGGGCGCGGACCGGTGATTCCCGAGGGTCAGCAGCTCGGGCTCGGCGCGATCCTGCGCCGCTACTGGCAGGGGCGACGGATCGAGGTGGTGGTCGAGCGCGACGGCTTTCGCTGGGACGGCACGCTCTATCCGAGCCTTTCGGCCGTCGCGCGGGCCGCCACCGGCACCCGCTGGAACGGTCCGCGCTTCTTCGGGCTGCGGGAGGCGAGTTAGATGACAATATCCCCGACCAGGCGGCCGGTCCGACGCTGCGCGCTCTACACCCGCAAGAGCTCCGAGGAAGGGCTCGAGCAATCCTTCAACTCGCTCGATGCGCAGCGCGAGGCCTGTGCGGCTTATGTCAGAAGCCAGTCGGGCGAGGGCTGGAAGGCGCTGCCCGCCGTGTACGACGATGGCGGCTTCTCCGGCGGGACGATGGAGCGCCCCGCCCTGCAGCGCCTGCTCGCCGACATCGCCGCCGGCCGCATCGACATCGTGGTGGTCTACAAGATCGACCGCCTGACCCGCTCGCTGGCCGACTTCGCCCGCATGGTCGAGATATTCGAGCGCCACGAGGTCAGCTTCGTCTCGGTCACCCAGTCCTTCAACACCACCTCCAGCATGGGCCGCCTCACCCTCAACGTGCTGCTCTCCTTCGCGCAGTTCGAGCGCGAGGTCACCGGCGAGCGCATCCGCGACAAGATTGCCGCCTCCAAGAAGAAGGGGCTCTGGATGGGCGGTACTCTGCCCCTCGGTTATGACGTGCCGCCCGAGGGAACCCGGGTGCTGGCCGTCAATACGGCAGAGGCCGACGTGGTGCGGCTGATATTCTCCAGGTATCTCGAGCTTGGATCGGTTCATGCGCTGGCGCAGAACCTGCGCCAGCAGGGCATTGTCTCGAAACGCCGCACCTCCGCGAAAGGCCGGGTGCAGGGCGGGCTGCCGTTCGGCCGTGGTGCCCTCTTCCACCTCCTGCGCAACCGCCTCTACCTCGGCGAGATCGTGCATCGCGACACATCCTATCCCGGTCAGCACGCGGCGATCGTCCCCGGCGATCTGTTCGACGCCGTCCAGGTCCATCTCGACGCCAACGCCCGCCGGCGCCGCTCTGCCCGCGAGACCGTGGCGCATTCCGCCCTGGTCGGGCGCATCTTCGACACCGACGGCCAGCCGATGTCCCCGACATTCGCCTATGGCAGCAACCGACGGCTCTATCGCTACTACGTCTCGGCGCCGCTGCAACAAGGCAAGCCCCGCAATCAGGACGATCCCGCGCCACGCCGCGTTTCCGCCGAAGCCATCGAACCGCTTCTTGCCAAAACGCTCTCCCGCCTGCTGCCTGCCCAGGCAGAGCCGTCACTCGACCAGATCACCCGCATCGAGGTCCATGAGAGCCATCTCGACCTGTCACTGCCGATCCGCTTGCTGAGGTCAATCCGCCCCCGTCTCACCGCAGGTGAAACGGCGGAACCTGACCCCGCAGCGCCGGCGCAGTTCAGATTGACGCTGGCAACCCGGCTGCATCGCCGGAGCGGCAGGACCGAGATCACCACCGGCGCACCGGATGCGCCCTGTCCCGATCCGGTCCTGATCCGCGCCCTGCGCAGCGCGCATGCAATGCTCGACACCGACGCGAGTGGCGCGCCGTCACTTTCCGCCTCTCCCGCCACGCCCTATCGCCGCCGGCTGATCCGCCTGGCCTTCCTCGCGCCCGACCTCCAGCGCACCATTCTCGAAGGCAATCAACCAACCGGGCTGACTCTCGCAGCCGTGATGAACACCGATCTGCCCTCGTCCTGGCAAGAACAGCGCCGGGTATTCGGGGGCTAGTCGGGCTTCCGAACCACAGTCGGATGACGAAAACTACGCATTCTGGCTCACCTGTTATGTGTCCCAAGTCACCTGTTATTATCGCCTAAATCACCTGTTCAAGCCCTTAAATCACCTGTTATCGCGCAAAACAGGAAACTGGTTCTTACAGGTCGTAAGTCATTGTTATTACGACACCATCAAAACGCCTGCCCCGCGACTCCGCTGGTCACCGCCTGTTTTTGATCCGAAAATGCGAAAAATTCCCTGTTATTGCCAAACTCACCCTGCATCCCGGCAGGCGGAGACCGGCGCGTCAACACGCCCGAAAACAGGGCGAAGACCGGTTCAAAATAGCAGGGCAGATCAGGAATGGAGGCAAAAAACCACCCTGTTACAGGTGGTTATGGGCTGCAACCAAGATCAGAGACAACTTGTGGGACTTGGTGGCGGAGCGACAGGGATTCGAACCCTGGAGACGGTCACCCGCCTACACACTTTCCAGGCGTGCGCCTTCGACCACTCGGCCACCGCTCCGTTGCGCCTCTTTAACGGGCGGTGCGCGGGGGGATCAAGCGGATAATCGCGCTATTCGGCCGGGATCACTCATCCAGATGCAGATAGACGCGCCGGGTCTGGCGGCCCTTCTTCTCAATCTTGCCCAGACGCAACCGGCCGATCTCGCCCGTGCGGGCGACGTGAGTACCGCCGCAGGGCTGCAGGTCGACCATATTTAGGCCTGAGCCAATCTGAACCAGACGCACGCGATCTGCGCCGCGCGGGGGCGGGGCCGACATTGTCTTGACCAAGCAGGGATTAGCGGCAAGCTCTTCATCGGTGATCCAAGTCTCAGACACCAACAGATCGTCGTCGATCATTTGGTTCAACCGCGCCTCCAGCAAATCCGGGTTCTCAGGCGGGTGAGGCATGTCAAAATCGAGGCGACTGCGCGTGTCGCCCACGGCGCCGCCCGATACTGGCAGCGGGATTACGACCGACAACAGGTGCAGCGCTGTATGCATCCGCATCAGGCGATGGCGGCGGGGCCAGTCTATGCGTTGCTCAATCGCACTGCCGACTGGCGGCAGTGCCTGCGGCGCAGCCGGCACTAGAACGATAGCTGCGTCGCTACCCTTGACCGTGGTGGCAATCTGCATGCTGTTGCCGTGCCACGTTATATAACCACTATCACCTGGCTGGCCGCCCCCGGTGGGATAAAAAACGGAGCGGTCCAGCACGATGCCACCCTCAGCCGTATGGGCGGCAACCGTGGCGGAGGCTTCAGCGATGTAGGCATCGCTGCGAAATAGCGGTTCGGTCATCGACCGTCCCCTCCGGCGTCGCCGCCATCCTCGGCGCGTTGCGGCTCGCCCTTGGGGCGGCCCTCGTCGCCAGTTTGCACACGCGGGCCAGACTTGGCGCGCTGCGACGCGCCGCTCTGCGAGCTGGCCAACGTCTCGGGATTTCGCAGCCAGATGTCGCGCTGCGGATACGGCATTTCAATGCCTTCCTCGGTAAATCTCTTGGCGATCTCGTGATTCATGTCCGATGTCACGTTCATGATAAAATTAACATCGCGCAGAATCGCACGGATCTCAAATTCAAACGCGTCGGCGCCGATTGCCTTGAACAAAATCGTAGGCTCGGGGTTCATCAGCACCATGGGGTGTGCGCGCGCGATCTCGCTCAGGATGCCTTCGACCCATTTGGTATCGGTGCCATAGGCGACACCGACCTTGACGATCACGCGGCCCACCGTGCTGCCCTTGGTGTAGTTCGTGACCGTACCGCTGACCAAGTCGGCGTTGGGGATGATTAGGTCGGATCGGTCGAACGTCTCGATCCGGGTAGAGCGCACCGAAATTTCGCGCACCGTGCCGTGCTGCCCGTTTACCTCGATCCAGTCGCCCTGACTGATGGGGCGCTCGATCAGCAGGATGATGCCTGACACAAAGTTCGACACGATGTTCTGCAGGCCGAAACCGATACCAACCGACAACGCACCCGCGACGATTGCCAGACTGCTAAGGTCGATCCCGGCGCTTGTCACCGCGATCAATGCAGCGAGGAAAATGCCGATATATCCGACACCCGATACGATTGCATCACGCGCGCCCGTCTCCATGCGCGTCTTGGGAAGGAGTGAGTTTTTAAGCGTGCCCTGAAGCAAGCGCGTGATGGCGAAACCCACGGTAAAAACGATCGCCAGCGTCAGAAAAATTGTCGGCGATATGGTCAGATCACCCAAAGTGACCCCGCGTTTGAAGCTGACCCAAAGCTCACTTAGGTCCGCGACGCGTGCGCCCCAAATCAGCGCAAAGATCGGCAGCGACGCCAGCACCATGAAAAAGCCCGCAAGCATCGGAGCCAACTCATCGGATGCGCCCTCGCGATCTCGGGTCAGAAGCCGGTGGATTTCGGAAATCACACCTTGCATGATGAGCAGAGCCGCCAACAGCAATAGCGACAGCAGCGACGGCATCATCAGATTGATCGCGGCTTTGTAGTACCCAAATGCGGCCAGCGCCGGCGATATGACGGCAACGCCAATTAGTACCTTGGACAGGAACCGGGCCAAACGATTGCGATAGCTGTCCTCACCGGCCTCGACTTTGGCGCCATCGCCCGAGGCGCGGGTGTGGAGAGACAAGAGGCGCGCCAGACGGCTAAGCAGCAGTCCTGCAATAACCAAAATAGGAAAGAGGACAACGACACGCGCCTCGGTACTCCAGCCGTTGCTCTGCCCTAGTTGGTGAAACAGATGCGCGGTCCCGATAACAAGGCCCAGCGCGCCGCCATAAAGCCGTCCGGCGCGGCGCTGCTCGGGCGCCAAATCCAGCGGCAGGCGGTCCTCGTCACCGCGCGGAAAACACCGTAGAGCGGCCCAACGCGAGACTAGAAAGATCAGGAGTGAGACCTTTAAAATCTCCAGAACAGTATCGCTACGGGTGGCAAAGACGCCGCTGATCTGAAACGCTTTGATGATGATCAGAAGGCCCAGAAAGGGTATTACGATATCGCCCAGCGACATCACAAAAGACAGCATCCAGCGTGCCTTTATTGCCGCCTGCGGGCGCACAATGCGCATCAGAAACTGCGTCCAGAACCGCCCGCGCAGCATCAGCACAAGACCCGCCACCGCCAGAAGCACCGTCAACAGCAGCCTGGTCATCGCCCCCTGTTGTGTCTCTGGCGGATCAAAGCCAGCGGCGATTTCGGCGCGGATCGCCGCGAATGCGGTGGTCAGCGCATCTATGCCAGCGCTCCAATTAGCCGGGTTCAGCGGCGATGGTCCACGCTCAAGCAGCTCTACGGTCTGGCGTTCACGGATGATACGGTCAATTGACTTGATCATCTCGTCGGCTTCGCTGTAGGCCAATTCGGCCTTGGTTATAGGGGCGCGCAGTTCCGACATCTGCTTGTTCAGCGCTTCGCGCTGCGTCGCCACGCCCGGCGCCTCGGCCGGATCGCCCTCGGCGGGGGGCGAGCCTAACGCACGCATTTGCGCCTCAAGCGTTGCGATGGCGTTGGAATTGACGCCTTGCGCGCCTGTAAACGCGCTGCGCCAATCTGCCAATTCGTCGCGCAAACTTTCTAGCGCCGCGGTCGAGGCACGTTGGTTTTCAATCGCATTGGCCGCGCGTTTTGCGACCGTGTCCCAGCGGCCGTAATCTGGCGCATTGGGTGGCTGCTGCGCGTTCGCAGCGCCCGGCGCGAGGACCAGAGCTGCGCCAACCAGCACGGGGGCGGTAGGTAGCATCGCCAGTGTCAGCGCCAATAGCAGGTGGCGCAGCACCGCCATCATTCCGCGAATACCCCGGGGATTGAGCGGGGCGCGCCCGTCATCCAGTCGGGCACTGGCAGACCCTTTTCACGCAGGAATTCGGGGTTGAACAGTTTGGACTGATAGCGCGAGCCGTAGTCGCACAAAATCGTCGCAATGGTATGGCCGGGCCCCATATCGCGCGCAAGGCGCATGGCGCCGGCCACGTTCACGCCCGTCGACGCGCCCATGCACAGCCCCTCATCGTGAAGCAGATCGAACACGATCGGCAGCGCTTCGGCGTCGGGAATCTGATAGGCGAAATCAGGGGTGAAACCCTCCAGATTGGCGGTGATGCGCGCCTGTCCGATGCCCTCGGCAATCGACTCGCCCTCTGATGCCAGCTCTCCAGTGGTATAGTAGGAATAAAGCTTGGCGCCCATCGGATCGGCAATCGCGACTTTGACCCCCTTGGGCTGAAGCGCCATGCCGACGCCCGCTAGCGTGCCGCCCGAGCCTACCGCGCAGCAAAAGCCATCGATTTTGCCGCCGGTCTGCTCCCAGATTTCAGGGCCTGTCGTCTCGATATGGGCCTGCCGGTTGGCGGTGTTATCGAATTGGTTTGCCCAGATCGCGCCGTTCGGCTCGGTCTTGGCCAGCTCTGCCGCCAGACGCTCGGAATAACGCACAAAGTTGTTTGGATTGCTGTAGGGCGCGGCGGGCACCTGCACCAATTCGGCGCCAGCAAGGCGCAGCATGTCTTTTTTCTCTTCGCTCTGCGTCTCGGGGATGACGATGACGGTCTTGAACCCCATCGACGCACCGACCAGCGCGAGGCCGATCCCGGTATTGCCGGCAGTCCCTTCGACGATAGTGCCGCCGGGCTTGAGCGTGCCGCGTGCGATGGCGTCGCGAATGATATAGAGCGCAGCACGGTCCTTGACCGATTGACCAGGATTGAGAAACTCGGCCTTACCCAAAATGGTGCAGCCCGTTTCTTCGCTGGCGCGGCGCAGCTTGATCATGGGGGTGTTGCCGACCGCGTCGGCCAGATCCGTGGCAATGCGCATGGCGCGTCCTTTCAGCGTTGAAACACTGCCCCGACACTTAGGCGTGATGGCCGCCGGACTCAAGCATCAGGTGGGCAGGTTAAGGTCCGGCTTACGCAGCGGCGCGCAGCCTGTCACGCTCGCGCGCCAGCCACATCAGCGACAAAATCAACGGACCATTGTCAGCCTCGCCCGTCTCAATCAGCTGCATCGCATCGGCAAAATCCAGCAGATGCAGGCGCAGGTCCTCGGCTTCACTGTCCAGCCCACCGTAGCGTGGCAGGTCGTCGGGTAGATCCGCAATACCAATGAAATTGTGAAAATATTCCGTCGAGTAGCCGGGCGTACAATAGTAATTGCCGATCGGCTCTAGCCGGATGTTGTCCAGCCCGGCCTCCTCGAAGCATTCGCGGTGTGCGGCCTCCTCCGGCGTCTCACCGGGATCAACGCGGCCTGCCACAGGCTCCAGCATCCAGGGGTGCGGATCGCCGCGTCCATAGGGCCCCATGCGAAACTGCTCGACCAGCAGCACGCGGTCGCGCACCGGATCATAGGGCAGTACCAGCGCTGCGTCGGTCGCCACAAAAATCTCGCGGCGAACCTCGTCGCTCATCCCGCCGCCAAAGTTGGGATGACGCAGGTGGCGCGCCTCAGTGCGGAAATACCCGGCGTGAAGCATTTCTGTTCCCAGATCCTCGACCGTATCCGCACGCGTATCGCTGCGAAAGGCGGTAGGCACGGCGGCGGCCGTGGCGGCGGCAAGGCGCGAGGCGGCGCGGGCGCGGATCATTGGCATCCTTGAGGCCAGCACTTCGGCGCTGATGAGGCCCAGATATTCCATCGCCTCACGCGCCGCGAGTCGGCTAAGCGCACCGTATCTATCCTGCCAATCGGCCAGAACAAAGGGTGCGCCGGTCCGCCACAGGCCTGGTCGCGGGAAATAAACGCGCGCGTCATGCTGCGCGCCGTCTGCAATTACCCGCACTGGCATCAGGTCATAGCCAAAGCCGCCCTCGTAAAAATCGAGCCGCGCCAGCAGGTCTGCGCCGGGATTATCCAGTAGAAGGCCCGGCGCGCTGGTCCCTGCCTTGGCGGTAATCGTGGGAAAAACCTGTTCGTCCGCCCATGTCACCGCGTGATCCGGTAGCACCGCATCCCGCGCGGCCCCGCATGCGTCCGCCCCAAGAACGATGCGCAGCAAAGCGGGATCACGCAACGTACCGTAGAAAAAAACGCCGGTCATTTCAGCTCCAGCGCCGCGAGGTCGCCTCGGCCAGCAGGCCGCAAATCATCCCCCCGATCAGCAAAGCCGCAATCAAGGTCGGGTCGACCAGAAACTGCGCATAACCCACCGCGTTGGTGAATATGCCGATGATTGCCTGCATAGGCCCGTCATACTTGTTTTCCATCGCCTGCTTGAGCATCAGGTTCAGGCTCTGGGCAAAGAAAGCCCAGATGACGAGCGCCAGCGCCCCCGTCAGACCGTTTGCCAGCGCGTCGGTGTACCCGCGCCCTACCCGGCTGCCGATCACATACCAGCCGCACAGCAGACCAAGGACCGCATTGACGTAGTTGAACCAGCCGAATGCAGTGTGCGGCGGCATCAGCGGTCGGACCAGATCTGATGCAAACCATCCCAAAGCGGCCATCGACAGGGCTGCGATGAGGCGTGCAGCGGTGGGCAGCGTGCGTGTCTTGGCCATATTATCCCGGTTTTGCTATCGTGATCTGTGTCACGTCGCAGTTTCCCGCGTGAAACGATCCGGCGCAAGAGGTGAGGTAAAAATTCCACATCCGGCGAAAACGCTCGTCAAAGCCAAGTTCGGCCACGCTATCCCAAGACGCGTTGAAGCGGTCGTGCCAGCGGCGCAGAGTCTGGCTGTAACTCTCGCCGAACTCGAACGACCCGGCTACCGTCAGCCCCGCCCTCTCGACCTCGGCTCGAAGGGCGCTGGGGCTGGGCAGCATCCCGCCCGGAAAGATGTATTTCTGGATGAAATCCACGCCGCGTCGATACACGTCCCAACGCTCATCGCTGATCGTGATAACTTGCAGCGTCGCCCGCTTGCCGGGGCGCAGCCGGTCACGCACGGTCTGAAAATAGACGGGCCAATACTGCTGCCCTACCGCCTCGAACATCTCAATGCTGGCGATGCCATCATAGGTCCCCCGCTCGTCGCGGTAGTCCTGCATTTTGAACTCGACCATTTCAGAAAGTCCAGCATTTTCAATGCGTTCTCTCGCGTAGTTAAGCTGCTCTCGACTGATCGTCAGGCCTGTTACCTTCAGCCCCCTCTGGGATGCCGCGTATTCGGCAAAGCCGCCCCAGCCACACCCGATCTCTAGCACGTGATCGCCCGGCTCTACGCCCATCCGGTCAACCATTGAGGCGTATTTGGCGGTCTGCGCGCGCTCCAAGCTCTCTTGGCCAGTCTCGAAAATGGCGCTTGAATAGGTCATCGTGTCGTCCAGCCACAGCTGATAAAACTCGTTGCCCAGATCATAGTGATGGCTGATATTTCGCCGCGCCTGCCATTTTGAATTGCTGCGCAGCCAGTGGCGCGCATGCTCAAATTTGCGGACAAGACCCATGCCGGGAAAGGCGTCATAGACGTCCTCATTGTCTGTGCAGATGAAATCCAACAGCGCCTGAAGGTCGGGTGTGCTCCACCATTCATCGAGGTAGGCATCGCAAAATCCCAGATCACCTTCGCGGATCAAACGGGCAAAGACGTCGGTATTGTGCAAATGCACCTCGCCGACCGGACCGGGATTCGGGCCCTCAGCGCGAAACACGCGCCCATCGGGCAGTACGAAATCCAGCCGTCCGCGATTGATCCCATGTGTCTTGTCAAAGACGCGGGCGAAATAGCGTGGCAAGTCTGTCTGGCCGTCAGTCGATGTCAGGATCATACCCTTGGTCTTTCTATCTTGATGGCAGGTGCGGCACCCCATGAATAGCTTAGAACCCGCGATCCTGATAGGCATCTAGTGCCCTTTGACGCCCTTCGCGCAGCCCGACTACCGGCTCGCGAGGATAGGCAGCGTCCGGCGAGAGCTTCCAGCTGCGCGGGACCGCGTCGAAATACGTTAGCGCCGTATCGGTGGGCTCCTTAGATCCTTCCGCGATCCACGCGCGGGTATAGTTCCCCTTCGGGTCAAACTTTTGCAGCTGCGTCTCGGGGTTGAAGATGCGGAAATAAGGCGAGGCATCCGGCCCCGATCCAGCGGCCCACTGCCAGCCCATCGCGTTCGAGGCGATGTCCCAGTCGGTCAAATGCTCGTCGAACCACGCCTGCCCAACACGCCAATGCGTCATCAAATGCTTGGTCAGGTAGCTGGCGACGATCATGCGCGCGCGGTTGTGCATCTTGCCGGTCACATACATCTGCCGCATTGCCGCATCAACAAAGGGAACACCCGTGCGCCCCTGCTTCCACGCCGTGACCTCGCGGGTATCCCCGTCCTCGTTCCACGGAAAAGCGTCCCACCCCTCGCGCCAATTGCGCGTGGCGATGCGGGGCGTGTGATAAATCAGGTGATACGCGAACTCGCGCCAGGCCAGCTCCTTGATCCACTGCTCGGCGCCGCCCGCCCCCTCGTGCAGCGCACGCTGGCCCGCGTGCCAGCATTGCGCCGGGCTAATCTCTCCCAAGGTGAGATTTTCGGACATGCCTGAGGTGCCGTCGATACCGGGCAGATCGCGCGCGGCCTTGTAGTCGCCGATGGCATTTTCGATGAACCACGCAAGGCGGTCCTGCGCGGCCTCTTCGCCCACGGTCTGATGGGGCAGGCACACCTCGGCGCCCCGGTTCATCGCCGCGCCCATGCGCCACTCTGGCAGCGCATCGCTTGCGGGCCACTCGGTGGGCGGGTTCAAGTCGCTTCGCGCCTTGAGCGGGGCCGCAACACCGCGATCCTTCACTCGGCGCCACATCGGCGAGTAGACCTTGTAGTAACCGCCATCCTTGGTCTCGACGCTCCATGGCTCAAACATCAGGTGGCCTAGATGGCTGGCGGCCTCGATTCCATCTTCCTTGAGCGCGGCCTTGATTGCCGTATCGCGCTCGATCGCGGCCGGGTCATAGAGGCGCGACCAATGCACCGCCCCTGCCCCCGTCTCGGCAATCAATTCCCGCAGAACCTCCAGCGCATCGCCCCGGCGCAGGATTAAGCGGCTGCCTTTGGCCTCAAGCCTTTCAGCAAACTTCTCCAGCCCCAGACCCAGCCGCCATTTGGGCGCGGCCCCCAGTGTCTCAACGCTCGCGTCGTGGATGAACACCGGGATCACCGGGCCGCCGCCCTCAAGCGCGGCGGTCCAAGCAGGATGATCTGACAGGCGAAGATCGCGGCGCAGCCATAGGAGGGTCGGTTTGGTGTCGCTCATGTCACGCCTGTGTTTAGTGCGGTTCAGCCAAGACATAGGGCGCCGCGCGCCGGATCAAAGAACATCGTCCAGCGCGCCCAACAGCTGCGCCATCTCGGCCTCACTGGTGTAATGCGTGAAGCTGAGCCGCAGCACGCCATGCGCCGGGTCAATGCCCATCGCCTGCAAGGCGCGCGCGGCGTAGAAATCGCCGCCGCCCGCCATGATGCCATGCGCCGCCAGATCGCGCGCGACCTCCTCGCCGGGGCGATCCAGCCGCACCGCAACGGTGGGTGCGCGGTTCGCCGCAGTCTCTGGCCCCAGCAGGCGAACGGAATTGCGTGACTTGAGGTAATCCAGCAGCGGCTGAAGCAATGTGGTCTCATGCCTACGCATCAAGTCATGCACGCCCGCGCCGCGCGCAGCGGCATTGCCGGTGATCCCGTGATGATCGGCCAGCGCGTCGATATAATCGGCCATGCCCGCACAGGCCGCCACCTGCGCATGGTCCGGCCCGGCGGGAGTGAACCGCTTATAAAGGCTGCCTTCGTTGAAATAGTGCCCCTGATTGGGCAGCATCATCCCCAAGGTGCGCCGGATCGCCATGATACCCTGATGCGGGCCGTAGGTTTTGTACGCAGAAAAGAGGTATATGTCCGGCCCCAGCGCGCCCACATCAGGGATGCCGTGGGGCGCATAGCTGACGCCGTCGACGCAGACAAACGCCCCGGCAGTATGGGCCAGTGCGGTAATCTCGACCACCGGATTAACCTCGCCCACCACGTTGGAACAGTGCGGGAAACAGACGAGGCGGACGCGGTCGTCCAGCAACTCCTCCAGATCCTCGGGGTTCAAACTCCCCGTCTCGGGGTCGATGCACCATTCGCGCACCTCAAACCCCTCATCCGCTAGCCGCCGCCACGGCCCGGAATTCGCCTCATGGTCCTGATTGGTGACGATGATCGCATCGCCGGGCTGCATCCACTGGGCAAACGCACGGGCCAGAACGTAGGTGTTTTGCGTGGTCGAGGGGCCAAAGCTCAGCTCGTCCGGCTGGATTCCCATGATCGCCGCGAGGCGCATACGGGCCTCGTCCATCTCCTCCCCGGCCAGAGTGGAGGCCTCATAAGGCGCATAGGGCTGCACCTTGCGCTGGCGATAAAACCGCGTCAGCCGGTCAATGACCGGCGCGCAAGTAAAAGAGCCGCCGGCGTTCTCAAAGAACGCTTGCCCCTGCAGCGGCGCCTCGGCGAAGGCAGGAAACTGCCCGCGTACAAAATCGATGTCCAATGTGGCGCTCATTGCTATGTCTCCTGCATGTTCACACCGCCAGAGAACAGCAAAGCCCCCCGACGCGCAAGCGCCGGAGGGCCTTTGATTGGCTCGTCGCCAGTCTCAGTTATTAAGCTCGGACTGCAGCCCCTTAAAGATGGCCCAGCACATAACCAGCAGTACCAACGTAAACGGCAGACCTGTCGAGATGACTGCCGATTGCAGCGCCGCAAGGCCACCGCCGACCAGCAGCACGATCGCGACCGCGCCCTCAAAAATGCACCAGAACACGCGCTGTGTTACGGGTGCATCCACCTTGCCGCCCGCCGTGATCGTATCGATCACGAGGCTGCCAGAGTCCGACGACGTGACAAAGAACACGACGACGAGGATGATGCCGATGGTCGAGGTAATCGTCGCCAGCGGCAACTGGTCCAGCATGTAGAACAGCTTCAGCTCCAACGACGCATCTTTGGCCAGAGAATAGCCGTCATTGACGACCTGGCTTATGGCAACGCCGCCAAAAACGCTCATCCACAGAACGCAGACAAGGCTGGGGATCAGCAGAACGCAAATCAGAAATTCGCGCACCGTGCGGCCCCGGCTGACGCGGGCGATGAACATGCCGACGAAAGGTGACCAGCTGATCCACCATGCCCAGTAGAACGCTGTCCAGCCCTGCACGAAGTTGGTATCATCACGACCGAACGGATTGCTGAGCGCAAAGATGTTTTGCAGGTAGGCCCAGAGGCTATCTGCAAAGAACGTCAGCAAGAAGATCGGACCGCCGACAATCAGCGTAAAGACCAGCAGAAGACCGGCGAGGCCCATGTTGATCTCGGACAGCACCTTGACTCCGCCATCGAGGCCGCGAAGGACCGAAATGAGCGCTATCGCAGTAATGCCGGTAATCAGCAGCACCAGCAGGAGGCTGGAATCTGCAACGCCGCTTTCATCGGTGTTGTTATACGCGATACCGAGCAAATTCCGCGAGCCCTCGATCTTGTCACCCGATCCAAAGAGGAACGTCAGGCCTGATGCTGCCTGCTCAGCGCCGAAGCCAAGCGACGTGGCAAGGCCAAAGAGCGTGGCGAAAACCGCCAGTGTGTCGATGATATGACCGGTCCAGCCCCACACGCGATCCCCAAAAATCGGGTAAAACGCAGAGCGTAGCGTCAGTGGCAAGCCCTTGTTATAGCTGAAGAGTGCCAGTGCCAGAGCTACGACCGCATAGATCGCCCAAGGGTGCAAACCCCAATGGAAAATGGTTGCGGCCATGCCAAGGCGCGTCGCCTCTGCCGTATCACCGCCCGCACCGCCTAGCGGCGCCCAGTCAGTGCGCAAGCCGCCTTCAAGGGTTGTGCCGCCCAAAGAACTGGCAAAATGGCTCATCGGTTCGGAGACGCCAAAGAACATAAGTCCAATGCCCATGCCCGCCGCGAAAAGCATCGCGAACCAGCCGGTGTAGGAATAGTCGGGCGTCGCATCCGAGCCGCCCAGCCGGATCTTGCCAAAGGGGCTGACGATCAGGAAAAGGCAGAAAACGACAAAGATGTTGGCCGCGGTGAGAAAGAACCAGTCAAAGCTCTTGGTGACGAAGTTGAAGAGCCAAGTGAACATAACGTTCGCCTGATCCGGCAGCGCCAGCGCAAAAAACACGAAGGCGATGATCGACAGCGCGGCCATGGCAAAGACCGGATTGTGAAAGTCGAGGCCGAATGGCCCGACTGTTGTTGCGAAGTTATCCTGACCAATCTCGTAGTCAGTCTCGATGATGTCCGCATCGCCCTCGGGCGGCGGAATTCCCTGACTCGCTGTTTCGTCGACCATGTATTGTCCCTTCTCTGTCGGGGTGGCGCGGCCTGTCCGCACGGTGTGCGGTTTCGGCGTAGGCCCCCCCTCGTTCCAGCGTCCCGGCGGTGTTCACACCGCGTTTTATTGCCGCAAGCGGCGCGCAAATTGATGTTGCGCTTCGACGCAATGCGATAATTTGCCCTTATCGGGCCGCATGCTATCAAGTGCTGATAGTAACAAGACATCGCCCCATTCCGCAACCAGCGCGCGAGACTAGGCGCCAGATGCGACCTGCACCGTCAAAAGAGACTTCTGCGGGTATGAAGCGCGCGCCATCAAGCGGTGAGCCACCCAGAATCAAAAAACCCCCGCCGGATGTGTCCGGTGGGGGTCCCTACTTATGCTAACATCTTAGTTGGTCAGATAACGGTGTACCGTGCTTATTCGCCGTCCAGCGACAGAGCGACAAAGCGCGGTTGCCCGTTCGACCGCACCAGCAGCAACAGTGACTTGCGCCCCGCCTCGCGGGCGTCGGCGATGCGGTTCTCCAAGTCTGCGACGGTGTTCAGCGCCTGCTGCCCCGCCTCGGTGATGACATCGCCCGCGCGCAGGCCTTTTTCATGCGCTTCCGACATAGTGTCGATGTCTTGCACAACCAGACCGACGGTTCCCTCGGGCAGTTCCAGCTGCGCGCGCAATTCATCATCCAGCGGGCTAAGGGTGAGGCCCATCAAGGTCTGCTGCTCAGGTGCGGCGCCGGAGCCATCTTCGCCTTCGTCCAGACCGGTGATCTCAGCACCTTCGGCGTCCTCGCGCCGGCCCAGCGTGACCTTCAATGTCTTGGTGGCGCCCTCGCGGAATACCACGACGCGGACCATTTTGCCGACCTCAGTATAGCCGACCTGTCGAACCAATTCGCGAGTGTCGGGCACCTTTACCCCGTCGAATGACGTGATGACGTCGCCCGCCAACATGCCAGCGTCCGCTGCGGGGCCGGCTGGCACGTCCGTTACCAGCGCGCCTGCGGCAATCTCAAGGCCCATCGCCTCGGCCACGTCGGGCGTGACATCCTGAATACGCACGCCCAGCCAGCCGCGGCGTGTTTCGCCAAATTCCTGCAACTGGTCGATGACGCGAGTAACAACGTTAGACGCCATCGAAAATCCGATACCGATGGAGCCGCCATTGGGGCTGAGGATCGCGGTATTCACACCCACAACCTTGCCATCCATGTCAAACAATGGGCCGCCCGAGTTGCCCCGATTGATCGCCGCATCCGTCTGGATGTAGTCATCATAGGTACCGGAGAGGGCGCGGTTGCGCGCGGATACAATACCTGCGCTAACGGAAAACCCCTGACCCAGCGGATTGCCCATTGCCATGACCCAATCGCCGACGCGTGCTGTGTCGCTGTCGCCAAAGCTGACGAACGGCAAGGGCGTATCCGCCTCGACCTTGAGCAAGGCGATGTCCGTTTTAGGGTCGGTGCCGATGACCTTGGCCTCCAGCTCTCCGCCTTCGTAGAATTCGATGATAATCTCGTCTGCGCTTGCGATCACGTGGTTATTCGTGACGATGTAGCCGTCCTCGGAAATGACAAAGCCCGATCCAAGCGCCGAACTGCGGCGCGGACGCGGGCCGCCTTCACCTTCGCCCCGGTCGCGAAACTGGCGAAAGAAATCCTCAAAAGGTGATCCATCCGGTACCATCGGCTCGGGGCCGGTGTTTTGCGCGACAGTTGTGGATGTGGTAATGTTAACGACAGCCGGGCTGATTTTCTCGGCCAGATCGGCAAAGCTTTCGGGGCGTGCACTGGCCGCGATTGCCTGCGCAAGTATCAAGGCCGACGCCAACAACGTCAGAGCCATCGCTTTGAAAATCGCGGGGCTTTGCCGCGCTATCGCATAAGTTGCCTGTTTCAAAATCGGTTCTCCTTAGTTGCTTTTGCTCGCTCGTTTGATGTGAGTGTAGAGCGCGCCGCGCGCTGTGCAAACGGTGAAAGCGCGTATCACGCAAGCGTTATGCGTGCTCAGGTTAGGCGCCCAGGCTTTTCGCCAACCAAACCAGAACCAGCCCCGCTGCCATAGCGGCCAGGCCCAAGGCGCGGCGCGCCTCAGGCGGGACCAAGCGGAATGCCTCAAGCATCCGCTCAATCGCGTGGGGGGCCAGCGCATAAACCAGCCCCTCCACTATCAGTACGAGGCCCAGCGCAAGCGCGCCAGTTGCCAGCATCACTCAGTCGCCGTCTGGCCACTAGTCGTCGCCGCAGCATCGTCCAGCACGCCGCTGGTTGATGCGCCGCTCGATGCGCCCGTATCGCCAGATGCCGCATTGGCCTCTGTCTCAGGCTCGGCGTCGGTTGTGGCAGCATCGCCGGATGCGACGGGTTGCTGGTCCGCAGCAGGCGTACCTGACCCGATGCCCGCATCGTTGAAGTAATTAAAGAAATCACCATCAGGCGACATGACGATGGACGAATTTTCGCCCTTCAGCGCAACGCGGTATGCATCCAGTGAGCGGTAGAATTCAAAAAATTCTGCGTCCGCGCCAAATGCCTCGTTGAAGATCGCGTTGCTTTTGGCGTCAGCCTCGCCTCGGGTGATCTCGGCCTGACGCTTGGCATCCGATACCAGTTCCACCTGCGTCCGGTCGGCTTGGGCGCGTACACGCTGCGCCGCCTCGTTACCGCGGGCGATCTCGTCGGCTGCCTCACGCTCCCTCTCGGCCCGCATACGGGCGAAGGTCGCGTCAAGGTTTTGGGCCGGTAGATCAGTCCGCTTAAGGCGCACGTCGACCACTTCGATGCCTAGTTCCTTGGCCTCGGTAATGGCCGCGTTTCGGATGCGCAACATTAGCGTCGCACGGTCCGAGCTGAGGATGTCGTTCGAGCTGACAGAACCCAAAACTTCACGTGTCCGCGACCGCAGGATCGAATCCAGTCGGCTCTCGGCAAAGGGGATGCCCCCGTCGCCTACAGCCTCGCGGAAACGGCGCACATCGACGATGCGGTAGCGTGCAAAGGCGTCAACCACGAGGCGTCGGTCGTCCAGCGGTGTGACCTCAAGCGGTTCGATATCGCGGCTAAGAATCCGGTCATCATAACGCACGATTTGCTGGATGAATGGGATCTTAAAGCCAAGCCCGGGGTCTTCCTTGACGTCGATAATCTTGGAGAATTGCAGCACCAGCGCACTTTCGCGTTCGTCGACGATAAACACGGAAAGAAGCGCGATGACACCGGCACCGATGATGACGGGCAGGATGAAAGCAGATTTACGCATAATTACTGACCTTCCGAATTCTTGCGCAGCTCATTGAGCGGCAGGTAGGGAACGACGCCTTGCGCGCCGCCGGATTGGTTCTGGTCGAGGATGATCTTGTCCATCCCGCCCAGCACTTCCTCCATCGCCTCAAGGTAGAGACGCTTGCGCGTTACCTCGGGAGCCTTGGTATATTCGCCCAGAACGGCGGTAAAGCGACTGGCTGCACCCTCGGCCTCGTTGACGACGCGGGCACGGTAGCCTTCGGCCTCTTCCAGCGTTTGTGCGGCCTGACCGCGCGCCTCAGCGAGGATCCGTGCTGCATACGCATCGGCCAGTTTTTCCAGTCGGTCGCGCTGCTGCTCGGCGGCCTGCACTTCGCGGAATGCGTCGATCACCGATTGCGGCGGGTCGGCTTTGTCAAAGTTTACACGAATGATGTTCACGCCGCTTTCATAGCTCTCCATCGTCAATTGGATCAGATCCTCTAGCCGCGAGGCGATCACGCCGCGGTCACGGTTTAGGACCGGCGCCAATAGCGATTGCGCAATGATCTCGCGCATCGCCGATTCCGACACAGCGCGGATCGTGGCGCGCGGATCACGCAGGTTAAATAGCAGCATTGCCGGATCATTGATGTTCCAAACGACCTGAAAATCAATATCCACGATATTCTCATCGCCGGTCAGCATCAGACCAGCTTCGCTGCCGCGTGCGCCGACGCCGATGTCCTCGCTACGCTCGGTGGTGACAACGACTTTTTCATAGGTAATGAACGGCCACGGCGCGAGGTGCGGACCAGAGCCGGTCGTCCGGTGATACTCACCAAGGAACAACTCAACAGCGCGCTCTTCCGGCTTGACCGTGTAGAAGCTGGCAAAGAGCCAAACGGCAACCGCGATAAGAAGGCCCAGAACAACCATGCCGCGGGTGATTTGCGGTCCACCCTCGCCGCCGCCTGCGCCATTTGTGCCGCCGCCGCCGCCGCGACCGCCCATCAGGACGCGCAGCTGGTCTTGGCCTTTGCGCATTAGCTCGTCGATTTCGGGCATCTGGCTGCCACCGGGGCGTTTGCCACCGCGCTCGCCACCATTCTGGTCACTGCCGTTCTGGCCGCCATCATTATTCCCGCCCGAGCCACCGCCCGGTTTACCGCCGCCGCCCCATGGGCCGCCCGACTGTCCCGCCATGAATATCCATCCCTTTGAAATTCTCTAACCTCCGCGAAATACCGCATCAGTCCTTGTTAAACTGTATAGCCCACCCGGAAATTCAACCCAAGGAGCGCCAAGTAGTACGGAACTATCCCGCCCGCACCGGCGTTTTCATTGTCACCAATTCTTCCGACATAGTCGGATGCACTGCGCAAACACGATCAAAATCCTCTTTCGTCGCGCCCATTTTGACCGCGATTCCAGCCATCTGTATCATCTCGCCTGCGCCCGGCGCGACTATATGACACCCCATCACGCGGCGCGTCGCTTGGCTTACGACCAGTTTCATCAATACGCGCGCAGTGCCACCGGCAAATGCCGATTTCATCGCCCTGAAGCTCGTGCAGTAAACCTCAACCGGCTCGATATCGCGCGCAGCTTCTTCGCTGAGACCGACAGTGCCGATTTCTGGCTGCGTAAAGATTGCAGTCGGGATCAGGTCATGATCGACCGGGGTCAGGTTACCATTGAACACTGTCTCGACAAAGGCCATTGCCTCGCGGATTGCAACAGGGGTTAGGTTGACCCGCTCTGTTACGTCGCCAATGGCGTAAATCGACGGGACAGCAGTCTGTGAGTATTCATTTACCTCAATCTGGCCATTACGGCCCAAGCTGACGCCGATATCCTCCAGCCCCAGACCTTCCGTTTGTGGCCTCCGCCCGGTGGCAAAGAACACTTGGTCAAAGCGTTTCTCTTCGCCGTGCGTCGGCTTCACAAGATATCCGCCGTCACTTGGCTCAATGTTCTGGACGTTGGTCCCCAGCTTCACATCGATCCCGCTAGCGATCATATCCTCGGACACGAGGCCACGCGCCTCATCGTCAAAGCCGCGCAATATCTGTGCACCGCGGTAGTACTGCGTAACAGCCACGCCCAGACCGTTAAGAATGCAGGCAAATTCGCAAGCGATATACCCACCGCCAACGACCAGTATGCTGCGCGGCAATTTCTCAAGATTGAAAATATCGTCGCTCACGATGCCATGCTCGGCCCCCGGCATGTCAGGGCGAATGGGCGCGCCGCCGGCGGCGATCAGGATATGCTTGGCGGTATAGCTTTCGCCAGTTGACAGGGTGACAGTATGCGCGTCAGACAGCCGTGCGTGGGCATCAAACGTCTCGACACCGCTGTCTTTCAGCAGGTTGCGATACACACCCTCCAGCCGGTCCAGATCGGCGTGCATTCGATTGCGGAACGCAGGCCAGTCAAAACCGCCGGCGTGCACCGTCCAGCCATAGGCCTGCGCGGTCTGCATCTCGGTGGGAAATTCGCTGGCAAAAACCATCAGCTTCTTGGGCACGCAGCCGCGAATGACGCAGGTGCCGCCATATCGGCTTTGCTCGGCCAGCGCCACACGTGCGCCAGTGCCTGCGGCAACGCGCGCGGCGCGCACCCCGCCTGAGCCGCCGCCGATAACGAAGAGGTCATAGTCAAACGTCATTTAGGTGCCTTTCCTCGCGCCTGCGGTAATTGATCGGCGCGATTTCGACCGCCCCGGGTGACGTAGACGCGCCATTGAGGAAAATTGGATGCTATCTGCCACCTGATTAGTCCAACATATCGCTGAACAAATTATCGCTTTCCACGAAATCCAAGCGGTCCTGTTCGACCGTACCTTCGTTGATGTCGCGCAACTCGACCCGGCCATCGCCGTGCCCGATGATGACGATGTCGCAGATGTCAATGAACAGACCGTTTTCCACCACGCCGGGCATCTGGTTCATCACCATGGCCAGTTGGCGTGCGTTGCCGATACGGCCCAGATGCAGATCAAGGATATGATTACCCTCGTCCGTGATAAAAGGGTGATCGCCATTCATACGCAGCGTCACGTCGCGGCCCAGCACGTCCACTGAAATCAGCATCTCTTCGATCAGGGCGCGCGTTGTTTGCCAGCCAAACGGGATCACTTCGACCGGCAGGGGGAACGCGCCCAGATGCCCGACCTCTTTGGCCGCGTCGGCGATCACGATCATCTGGTCGCTGGCCGTTGCGACAATCTTCTCTTGCAACAGAGCGCCGCCGCCGCCCTTGATCAGGTTCAACTCAGCATCAAATTCATCTGCGCCGTCGATAGTCAGGTCCAGCCATTTCGCCTCGTCGAGGCTGATCACCTCGATACCGACCTCGCGCGCCAGATCGGCGGTGCGGGTTGATGTGGGAACGCCGCGTATCTTTAGCCCGTCAGTGCGCACCAATTCGCCCAAACACCGCACCATCCACGCAGCGGTAGAGCCTGTTCCAAGGCCCACGCGCATTCCGTCCTCGACATAGTCGACCGCCTTCTTGGCGGCGACAAATTTGGCCTTGTCGATGGGCGATAATTGTCCGGTCATGGCAACGATTCCTCCGCGTTTACATACGCCTTCTTATAGGGATTACGTCAGCATGGCGCGAGAGGCAATCAGGTGGCGGCCCGGTTGCAAACCAGCGGCGCGCACAATCGCACCCCATCATGTCGCAATCGCACGCGCGCCGCAGCGGCGCGCGCCTATCCTCGCGCCCATGACACTGATCCTGCACTATGCCCCCGATAACGCCTCGCTGATCGTTCGCCTCGCGCTCGAAGAGCTGGGTCTTCCGTATGAGGCGCGCCTTGTCGACAGGTCCGTGCGCGCGCAAGACAGCGCCGCCTACCGCGCGATTAACCCCCACGGACTGATCCCCGCGCTGGAAACTCGGGACGGCGTACTGTTCGAGACGGGCGCGATCCTGACGTGGCTGGAGGGTCGCGCGCCGGGCACGCTGGCGCCGATGCCGGATGATCCCGCGCGCGGTGACTACCTGAAATGGCTGTTTTTCATATCAAACACGCTGCAAACAACCGTGCGCATGATATTTTATCCTGAGAAATACTGCCCCGGCCACGAGGCCGCGCTGCGCGCGCAGATGTGTGCGCAAATGGTGCAGTATCTTGACCGGGTCGAGGCCGCCGTGCGTGGCCCATTCTTTGGCGGCGACACGCTGTCCTGCATCGATCTTTACCTGCCGCCGCTTTTGCGGTGGTGCGCGCTTTATCCCGGCGGCGGCACCGATTGGTTTGATATCGCGCGCATCCCAGCGCTGATGCAGCTTTGCCGCAATGTGGAGGCGCGCCCGGCTACCTTGCGCGCCGCCGCAGCCGAGGGGCTTGGCGATGCGCCCTTTAGCGCACCCGCGGAGCCTGATCCGCCCGAGGGCAGCGCGACCTAAACCGCACGCCGATTGCGTTCCTCACCGCATTGCAGGACAAATGGAGGGGCCGGACGCGCCGAATCCCGGCGCCGCCCCGCCGGAGACGCGATAGATGAGCCGCACCAGACCCACCGCCAGATCAGGACGCGCCCTGCCCCGCTGGCTGTGCAATCAGGCCGCGCGGCTCAGGCAGACCGGCGGCGGACCGGATCGCAGCGATCGACGCGAGTTTCTCGCGCTTGCCAGTGCGTTCGGGGCCAGTTCGGCCACCGCCTACTCCCTATTGGGTCTGCCTGCGCCTGCCGCTGCGCAAGAGGCGCCTGCCAGTGCTGCACCACGCACCGACGTACGCATCCAGATGCTGGTGCGCGCGATCACGGACCCGCGCAAGCTAGATTGGTTTCAGGCCGCCAATTTCACCCGCGGCTGGCTGGAATACCTTCTCAGCTATGAGAACGACGGCACCTTCCGGCCACAGCTGCTGGAGGATTGGCACATCTCGGATGATGCCGCGCACTATACCCTTAACGTGCGCCGCGGCGTGACGTGGAATGATGGCACGCCCTTTACCGCTGCGGACGTTGCGCGCAACATTGCCCGCTGGTGCGAGCGGGGCGTGCCGGGCAATTCGATGGCCGGGCGCTTTGCCGTGCTGATCGACCCTGAAACCGGCCGCGCCATCGACGGTGCGATCACTCAACCCGATGCACACACGGTCGAGCTAAAGCTACCACGTCCCGACATATCGCTGATCGCGGGCATGGCCGATTATCCAGCGGCAATCGTGCCGGAGGGCTTTGAGTCCGAAACTATGCTGGAAAACCCCGTCGGCACTGGCCCCTACCTCCCCGAACTGCTCGAGCCGGGGCAGCGCGGCGTCTTGGTACGCAATGAGGCGCATAACTGGTGGAATGCTGGAAACGGCGCGTGGATGGAGCGGATTGAATTCATCGACACCGGCACCGATCCGCTGGCCGCACTCGCCGCCGCTAAGGCGGGGTTGATCGACATGACCCACTCGATAGAGGGCGCCTATGTGGACGCCTTCGTCGGGATCAAGGACTGGCGCGCGCATGATATTCGCACGGCGGCGACCATCGTGATCCGCGCCAATCAGCTGGCCGAAGTGAACGGCGTCCGGCCCTATGCGGACGTTCGCGTGCGCCGCGCGCTGGCATTGGCCATGAGCAACGAGATTCTGCTAGAGCTGGGCAATGCCGGCCGGGGTGAGGTTGCAGAAAATCATCATGTGTCGCCCCTGCATCCGGCCTACGCCCCTATGCCAGCGCCCAAATACGATCCCGCCGCCGCGCTGGCGCTAATGACCGAGGCGGGGATGGAGGAGTATGAGCACGAGCTTGTCTCCATCGACGACAGCTGGCGCCGCAATACCGCCGACACCGCCGAAGCATTGCTGCTGGACGCAGGTCTAAAGGTGCGCCGCATCATCCTGCCCGGCACAGTTTACTGGGCGGGGTGGAGCACATTTCCGTTCAGCACGACCGATTGGGGTCACCGCCCGATGGCAGTGCAGACCTACGCGCTGGCCTATCGCTCGGGCGAGGCGTGGAACGAATTTGGCTGGTCCAATCCAGAGTTCGACGCCTTGCTGAGCGATGCGTTGGCGACGCTGGACATAGAGGCGCGGCGCGCAATCATGGCCCAGCTGGAGGCGTTGGTAAGAAGCGACGCGGTGACGGTGCAGCCCTACTGGCGCACCCTTACCAATCATACGCGCACCGATCTGGCGGGCGGCGCGCATCACATCGCATTCGAGATAAGGCCCGCCGAATTGCGCTGGACCTAAGGCAGTCCGGGGCGTAAAGCGGCCCGCGTGGCAGGCCCGCTTTGCCATGCGAACGGTCCAACCGCACGCGGCCGCGTTAAACATCACCTCGAAAGGCCGCCGAAATGCGCACGCCGACCCGCACGCTAGCCCTGTCCGAATTTGTCATAATGCTGGCGATGATGATTTCGATCGTCGCGCTGGCAACCGATATGATGCTGCCCGCGCTGGGAACAATCGGAAGCGAGCTGGGCGTCGATGATGTGAATGATGTGCAACTGATCGTCAGCTCGCTCTTTTTGGGGTTTGCATTGGGACAGGCGCTGGCGGGTCCGCTCTCGGACAGCTTTGGGCGCAAGCCGATCATCTATATAGGTTACACCGTCTTTGTGATCGGGTGCCTCCTGTCACTGTTTTCGACCAGTTGGGAGGCAATGATCATCGGCCGCGTCCTTCAGGGATTGGGCGCCGCCAGCCCGCGCATCGTAACTTTGGCGCTGGTGCGTGACGGCTATGAGGGGCGCGAAATGGCGCGGATCATGTCCTTCGTCATGGCTGTCTTCGTTCTGGTGCCGACCATCGCGCCCGCACTAGGGCAGGTCGTGATCTATCTGTCTGGCTGGCGCGCGACATTTACGGTGCTGATCGTGATGGCCCTCGCAGCAGCCGCTTGGTTTGGCCTGCGCCAGCCCGAAACACTGCCAAAACCGCAGCGCCGCCCCTTTTCCGCCGTCGCCATCTGGCGCGGGCTAAAGGAGATCGTGCGCAACCGCTCGGCCGTGGGGAACACGCTGGCGCTGGGGCTGATCTTTGGTGCGTTTCTAGCATATCTTAGCACGGCGCAGCAGATCTACGAGGTGGTCTATGACGCGGGCGCGCTTTTCCCGATCTATTTCGGCGCTGCGGCGCTGTCGATCGGCGGTGCGGCGGTGGTCAACTCGCTGCTGGTCATGCGGCTGGGGATGCGCCTGCTGACGCGCATGGCGCTGCTTGGGCTGATCGCGATGGCCGCGCTCTTTGCCATTCCGGCCTTTGCTACAGGCGGCACGCCGCCGGTTGCGTTGTTCCTTGCCTATCTGATCGGCTCGTTCTTCTGCATCGGGATTCTGTTCGGCAATCTGAACGCCATCGCGATGGAGCCATTGGGCCACATGGCAGGACTCGGAGCTGCCCTGATCGGATCAGTATCGAATTTCGTCGCACTGCCGATATCTTACTACATCGGGCACCATTTCAACGGCACGGTGCTGCCCATGGTCATCGGATTTGGCACCGTCGGGGTTGGCGCGCTGGTGCTAACATGGTGGGCGGACCGCGAGCCTGCGCAGCGCTAAGTCCGGCGCAGGAACGGCGCACTCTACACCCCGCGCGATTTCTGGTGCATAACGCGCCCCAAGACCCGATTCACCTGCGCCCAGTTCGCCTGCTTTCCGAGGACCAACAGCCATGCATGACATCCGTGCGATCCGCGAAAACCCAGCAGCCTTTGACGCCGCCCTGATGCGGCGCGGCAATGATGCCGCCTCCGCTGCGATCCTGTCGCTGGACGAGGCGCGCCGCGCCCGCATCGCCGCAGCCGAGACGGCACAGGCCGAGCAGAACAAAGCCTCCAAGGACGTAGGGGCCGCCAAGGCCGCAGGCAATGAGCCAGAGTTCGAGCGCCTGCGCGCGCTGGTCGGCGAGAAGAAAGCCGAAATCGCCGCGATGCACACCGAGGCCAAGGCGCTGGACGCGCAGCTGACAGAAATGCTGATGGGCCTGCCCAACCTGCCGATGGACGACGTGCCAGACGGCAAGGATGAGGCAGATAACGTGGAGCTGCGCCGTTGGGGCACGCCCGCCACCTATGATTTCTCTCCGCGCGAGCATTACGAGCTGGCCAGTGTCACCCCCGGCATGGATTTTGAGATGGGCGCCAAGCTGAGCGGCGCGCGCTTTGTCGTGCTGTCGGGCGCTGTCGCCCGCATCCACCGCGCGCTAGCGCAATTCATGCTGGACACTCACGTTGACGAGAACGGCCTGAGCGAGACATGGACGCCCGTACTGGTGCGCGAAGAAATGATGTACGGCACGGGGCAACTGCCCAAGTTTGGTGAGGACAGCTATAAAACCACAGACGGCTGGTGGCTGGTTCCAACCGCCGAGGTGTCGCTGACCAATCTCGTGAACGGCGAAGTGGTCGATGGGGCCACCCTGCCCCACCGCCATGTGGCGCATACCCAATGCTTCCGCTCAGAGGCGGGGTCGGCCGGGCGCGACACGTCCGGCATGCTACGCCAGCACCAGTTCGAAAAGGTCGAAATGGTCAGCATTACCCATCCCGATCACAGCCGGGACGAGCTTGACCGGATGACCACCTGCGCCGAGGGTATCCTTGAGCGTTTGGGCCTGCCCTACCGCACAATCGCGCTTTGCACCGGCGATATGGGGTTTGGCGCACGGCGTACACACGATATCGAAGTGTGGCTGCCAGGGCAGGATACCTACCGCGAGATCAGCTCTGTCTCGGTCTGCGGCGATTTTCAAGCGCGGCGCATGAATGCAAGGTTCAAGCCCGCGGACGGAGGCAAGCCGCAATTTGTGCACACGCTTAATGGGTCAGGGCTGGCCGTTGGGCGGTGCCTGATAGCTGTCCTTGAGAACGGCCAGCAGGCCGATGGCGCTGTGCGTCTGCCCGAGGCACTGCACCCTTATCTGGGCGGTAAGTCGGTGTTGGATGCGCAGGGCCAGCTAGTCTGATAGGGATAGGGGAACCGAAGCGCGCGCCGCGCGGTTCCCTTTGCTAGCGCCCAACTAAGATCGGTGATGCCATGCCCATTCTCGTCCTCCTCGCGGCCATTGGATTTGCATTGTCGCCGCTCTTGGCTCCCGGCTTTGGCGGGTTCGACGCGAACCAGTTTCCCATCCCGCAGATCGACCCGCCGGTGCAGCCCGCCGGATACGCATTTGCGATCTGGGGGCTGATCTATGGCTGGCTGATCGTCGGTGCTGCCTACGGTCTATGGCGCCGCCGGGACGATGTCGATTGGGCCGCAATGCGCGTCCCGCTGTTCATATCACTCGCCGTGGGTATCACGTGGCTGCCAGTCGCACAGGCCAGCGCGGTCTGGGCGACTATTCTGATCTGGATCATGTGGGGCTTTGCCGTTTGGGCCGTGCTGCGCACCCCAGCAGGCGGCGGCACCGACGCATGGCTGGGCCGCGTGCCTGTTGCTCTATATGCCGGATGGTTGACAGCGGCATCTTGCGTCTCACTGGGGCTGATGGCCGCAGGATACGGCGGAATGAACCAAGTCATCGCCGCCATCCTCGCGCTGCTGATCGCGCTGGGTCTGGCCGTGCTGATCGTGCGGCAACGGCCTGACGCGATGGGATTTTTAGGCGCCGTCATTTGGGCGCTGGTCGGCGTTTGCGTGCAAAACTGGCAGGGCGGCGCGATGCCTGTGCTGATCCTTGCGGGCATCGGCGCAGCGGGCCTCGCGGTACTGGCCGCAATGAACGCGCGCAGCGCCTAACCTAAGAATAGCCCCCTACTTTGACGTCTTGCCCAAGTGCTTGCGCAAACTCGACGGCCCAGCCTTCTTCTTGCCCTTGTAGGGGTTCTTGTCGCTTTGGCTGCGCATGTAGAGGCGGATAGGCGTGCCGGGCATGTCAAAATCCACACGCAAGCCATTGACCAAATAGCGCGAATAGCTCTCGGGCAGCTTGTCGGGGTGGCTGCACATCATGACAAAGCCGGGCGGGCGCGTCTTGGCCTGCGTCATGTAGCGCATCTTGATCCGCTTGCCTCCGGGTGCGGGGGGCGGGTGCTGCTCCAGCATACCAGTCAGCCAGCGGTTCAGCTGTGCGGTAGTGATGCGGCGATTCCAAACGTCATAAGCCTTCTCGACCGCCTCGCGCAGGCGGTCGATGCCCTTGCCCGTTTTGGCCGAGACGGTCACCATCGGAGCGCCGCGCAACTGCGGCAGTAGCCGCTCAAAGCTCTCGCGCAGATCACGCAGCTTTTGCTGCTTTTCCGGCTCGACGTCCCATTTATTGATCGCCAGCACGACCGCGCGGCCCTCGCGCTCCGCCAGATCGGCAATGCGCAGGTCTTGCTGTTCGAATGGAATGGCAGCGTCCAAAAGGACTATGACGACCTCGGCAAACTTCACGGCGCGCAGACCGTCACCAACACTCAGCTTCTCCAGCTTTTCCTGCACGCGCGCCTTTTTGCGCATGCCCGCTGTGTCAAAAATGCGCGTATGCAGCCCGTCCCACTCGATCTGAAGGGATATGGCATCGCGGGTGATCCCCGGCTCCGGGCCGGTCAGCAGCCGATCCTCACCGAGAATCTTGTTGATAAGGGTCGACTTTCCTGCGTTCGGCCGGCCCACGACAGCCACCTGCAGCGGCTTTTTCGCGGTTGGCACGCGCGGTGCGTCCGGATCGTCATCATCGACGGGCACGTCCACATCAGGCGCGTCACTCTTAGCGCGCTCCGCAAATCCGTCCGACAGTGGCATCAGGATAGAGTAGAGATCGTTCAAACCCTCGCCATGCTCGGCAGACAGGCGGATCGGCTCGCCCAGGCCCAGACCGTAGGCCTCAATCACGCCGCCGTCGGCTGCCGAACCCTCTGCCTTATTCGCAGCAAGGATCACATGCTTGGCCCGTTTGCGCAGGATATCGGCAAACACCTCATCGGTGGGCGTGACCCCGGTGCGCGCGTCGATCATAAAGAGGCACACATCGGCCATATCCACTGCGCGTTCGGTAAGCTTGCGCATCCGTCCCTGCAGTGAGTCGTCCGTCACCTCCTCCAGACCGGCGGTATCGATCACGGTAAACCGCAGATCGCCCAGACGCGCCGCGCCTTCGCGCAGATCGCGCGTGACACCGGGTTGATCATCGACCAGCGCAAGGCGCTTGCCGACAAGGCGATTGAAAAGCGTGGATTTGCCCACATTGGGGCGCCCCACGATAGCGAGGCTAAAAGTCATTTTGGTGCTCCGAGACGGATCAAGCCGTCTCCTTAAAGCAATACGCGATCAGCGGAAAGCGTGCAGTTGTCCAGTGGCACCGACAACATAGAGAACGCCGCCCGCGACAACCGGATTAGTGGTCGCGCCGCCGGGCACCGCTACCCTGCCGACGAGCGCGCCTGACACCGGATCAAACAGGCGCAGGAAGCCATCGTTCGATGCCACAATCAGGCGACCGCCGGCCAAAATCGGCCCGTAATGGGCATAGACCTCGGCCTGCCGCTTGGGCTTGGACTTGACGAAGAAGGGCAGTTTGATGCCCCAGACACGGCTGCCGTCTGTGCTGCGCAGCCGCACCAGCTCGTTCTTGTCAGACACAAGAAATACAGCCTCATCGGTGGCCCAGACCGGGCTCATCGCGCCCTCATTCGCCGTCCAGATCCGCGCGCCATTGGCCAGACTTAGGGCCGACATACGTCCCGATTGGTTGCCGACGTAAATGCGGTCGCCCCGGATGACAGGATCGCCAGTGATATCTGACACGCGGCTTTGGGCCAGCCCGTCGCGGCGCCCTGCGATGGAGGCATCCCAAAGGCGGAGGCCGCCCTTGCGGAACGCGCCCTGCACCTCGCCCGAGCCAAAGGCAAAGACGGCGTATTTATCGGATATCGCAGGCGCGGGTCCGCCGAGTATGTTGTTGATGTCGGGCGCGGCGGCCAATTGCCATTCGATGCGGCCAGTATCCGTATTAAGCGCCCATGCCGTCTCATCGCCAGCGACCAGATAGACCAGTTTGCCCATCACGGTTGGGCTTGCGGTGCCAGTCTCCAGCAGTTTTTGTTCCCAAATCGTGCGGCCGGTCGCCGGATTAAGCGCAGTGATGCGGCCAAATCCGGTCGATGCAAATAGTTTACCGTCGCCGTAGGCCAAGCCGCCGCCGCTGCCGTCACCGGCCGAATCGGAGGATGGCACCAGGCTGACCGACCATAGCGCCGCGCCGTTCGGCGCATGCGCGCTAACCTGCGCGCTGGCATCCATCGCAAAGATGCGTCCACCCGCCACAACCGGATCGGCTGTGATGCGGCGGCGTGCGCCGTCGCCCGCACCGATGGAGGCCGACCAGATCAGGCTGGGAGCAGAGGACAGGCTGGGATGCTGTGCGCGCGTGGCGGGCGTTCCGATGCGCTGGCGCCACTCGGCATTGACCCTTGCGGCTGGCAGGCGCAGCCCCTCGGCCACGTTGGTGCCGGATGCGCCAACGACTTCGCTCACTGCGGCCTCTGCCTGATCCGTGCTCAGCACTTCGCGCAGGCCTTCACGCTTGCCGGGCAGAATCGGGTCCGGTTCGGAGCAGGCGGCCAGCAGCGCCAGCGCGGCCAGCCATCCAAAGGTCTTTTTGTTCCGTATCACCGCGTACATGTCCAAATTTCCCCGTCCTGCTGCCTGTCCTGCTGCGACGCGCGCCGTTACTCGCTGGCGTTCGCGTCGTTGGGTGCCTCTGCATCGGCAGGTACCTCTGCATCCGCGCCGTCCGCCGCCGCCTCGTCCGGCGCACTGGCTGCGGT
>JAGXGX010000171.1 GCA_024636515.1 Roseovarius sp. | reverse complement strand
TCCATGATGGCGGGCAGCGCGCGGATAGAAGATAGCGCGCCGTCCAACTGGCGGCCGCCATGGTTGCTAACGATGATCGCATCGGCGCCGACGTTCAGCGCCTCCAGCGCATCGCGCGGATCAATGATACCCTTGATGATCAGCGGGCCGTCCCACATACGACGAAACTGCCGAATGCGGTTCCAGTCCAGTGAGGCATCAAACGCCTCATTCGTCCACGAGGTCAGGTCGCTGGGCGTGCTGACGCCGCTCGCGTGGCCCACAATATTGCCGAAAAATCGCCGCTTGGTGCCCAGCATTTCCAGCCCCCAGCGCGCCTTGGTCGCCAAGTTTGCAACGCTCTTGGCGGTCAGTTTGGGCGGGGCGGAGAGGCCGTTTTTTATGTCCTTGTGCCGCTGACCCAGCATTTGCAGATCAACCGTAATTACTGCGGCCGAGCATTTGGCCGCTTTGGCCCGGTCAAAAAGGCGTTGCATAAAGTCGTCGTCCTTGAGGGTGTAGACCTGAAGCCAAAAGGGCTTGTCCGTATGCTCGGCCACATCCTCGATCGAGCAGATGGACATGGTCGACAGCGTATAGGGAACGCCAAATTTAGCGGCGGCGCGCGCGGCCTTGATCTCGCCGTCCGCGCTTTGCATGCCAGTCAGGCCCACGGGGGCAAGAGCGACGGGCATGGCAACATCCTGCCCGATCATCTTGGACGCCGTCGAGCGGCCTGCCATATTGATGGCAACGCGCTGTCGCAGCAGGATTTCGTTGAAATCGGAGGAGTTGGCGCGGAAGGTCTGCTCGGTCCAGCTGCCCGATTCGGTGTAGTCGTAGAACATGCGCGGCACGCGGCGGCGATAGATGCGGTGCAGATCCTCGATGTTGGTAATCACGGGCATGGCGAGCCTTCCGAAGTGCAGGTGCACCCCGGTTTTAACGGCTCGGCCTGCCCGCGTGCAAGGCTGGCTTAATCAGGTGTCTTTATTAGACCCGCAATCAGCGCCTTCGCGCTATCGCTACTCCAATGCGCGTCGCCCGTAAGGCGCGCGACCTCGCGCCCTGCCCGGTCGAGGATGACGGTGATCGGCAGGCCCAAAACGCCCATATCGCGGGCGACCTGCTGTTTTGGATCGCGGTGCATCGGCAAGTTAGTCACGCCAATCTCGTCAAAGAAACCCTCAATGGCTGGCACTGGATTGCGCCCCGTGGCCAGCGTGATTACTTCAAAATCTTCGCCGCCGAATTCGGTCTGCAACTCTGACAGCATCGGCATTTCCTTACGGCAAGGCGCGCACCACGTCGCCCAGAAGTTTAGCAGAACATATTTGCCCTGATAATCCGCGAGCGTCGCCGTGCCGCCATTTTCGGTGGTGAAGGTGCTGGTCGACACGGGTTTGGGGACATCGTGGAAGTTCAGCTTCTTCATGTCGCCATCCAAGGCTGAGGCCAGCGCGGAGTAATCGCGCGCAGGCGCATCCGAGGCGGCCTCTGGCGCGCTGCCGAGGGCAAAGAAGAGGCCCACCGCGATTGCACCGAGGGCAGCGGCGGGATAAAGCAGGGAAAGACGTGAAATGCGCATTTTTCCTCCGAAAGGGGCAGGCATGGCAGACAAGACCTCGAACCAGATGTGGGGCGGCCGTTTCGCCGCCGGACCCGATGCGATCATGGAGGCGATAAACGCCTCGATCTGGTTCGACAAGCGGATGGCGGCACAAGACATCGCCGGATCGAAGGCCCACGCCGCCATGTTGGCGGCCACGGGCATCATAACAGATAGTGACGCAGCGGCGATGGCGAAAGGGCTGGATAGCGTTCTGGCCGAAATCGACGCTGGGGAGTTCGCGTTTTCCGCCGAGCTGGAGGACATTCACATGAATGTCGAGGCGCGCCTAAAGGAAGTCATCGGCGAGCCTGCCGGCCGTCTGCACACTGGCCGGTCGCGCAACGATCAGGTCGCGACCGATTTCAAGTTGTGGGTGCGTGACCAATTGGACGCGACCGAGGGCGCGCTGATCGCCTTGATGCGTGCGCTACTAGCGCAGGCAGGGGCTGGGGCCGATTGGGTCATGCCCGGTTTCACCCATCTGCAAGTCGCGCAGCCTGTGACGTGGGGCCATCATATGATGGCCTATGTCGAGATGTTTGCGCGCGATTTGTCCCGCGTCCGCGACGCCCGCACTCGGATGAATGAATGTCCGCTGGGTGCTGCGGCCTTGGCCGGAACCAGCTTTCCCATCGACCGCGACATGACGGCGCAGGCGCTGGGCTTTGACCGCCCATCGGCCAACTCGCTGGATGCGGTTAGCGACCGTGATTTTGCGCTGGATTTCCTTGGCGCGGCCAGCATTTGCGCCATGCACCTCAGCCGTATGGCCGAAGAGCTGGTGATTTGGTCGTCGGCGCAATTCCGGTTTGTCGCACTCAGCGACCGCTTTTCCACTGGCAGCAGCATCATGCCGCAAAAGAAGAACCCCGACGCAGCCGAGCTGATCCGCGCCAAGATCGGGCGCATATTTGGCGCCAATGTCGCGCTGATGATGGTGATGAAGGGTCTGCCGCTGGCCTATTCCAAGGACATGCAGGAAGACAAAGAGCAGGTGTTCGATGCCGCCGATAACCTGATGCTGGCGCTGGCCGCGATGGAGGGCATGGTACGCGACATGAGCGCCAACAAGGACGTGCTGGAGGCCGCTGCCGCTACCGGATTTTCCACCGCGACGGACCTTGCCGACTGGCTGGTAAGGGTGCTGAACATGCCCTTCCGCGAGGCGCATCACGTGACGGGATCGCTGGTGGCGCTGGCCGAGAAGAAGGGCTGTGATCTGCCCGATCTGGCGCTAACTGACATGCAGGGCGTGCACAGTGACATCAGCCGCGATGTATTTGATGTATTGGGCGTGCATAATTCGGTTGCGAGCCGTGTCAGCTATGGCGGGACCGCGCCGGTCAATGTGCGCGCGCAGGTCGCGCGTTGGCAGGAGATATTGGAATGAAGCATTTGATCGCACTTCTGACGCTGGCTGCGTTGGCCGCTTGCGGCGTCGACGGCGCGCCGATCCGGCCTGGCAGTCAGGATGAGTTGGCGCCTGCACGAAACGACACGCCTACCGCTGCCAATGGCGTGATCGGCGGCTCGGTCAGCGCACACACGGCGACGACGCTATGAAGTACATATATCTCGCGCTGGCCGTCTGGGGCACGATCCACCCGATGAGCTATTTCCTACGCTGGTTCCTTGAACACGGGTTTGATTTAGGCGGCCTTGTTCAGGCGTGGCACGCCAATCCAGCCACTAGCGGGCTGGTCTGGGATCTGACCATCGCGGCAATCGCGCTGACGCTGTTGGTGCTGGTGGAGACATGGCGCAGCCGCGACTGGACGCGCCTGGTCGCGATCCCCGCAACGTTTGTTATTGGGATCAGCTGCGGACTGCCGCTGTATCTATATCTACGCTTGCGCAAGGCATAAGCGCGGGATTTAGGTATTTTTACCAAGAAAAAGCCGCAGGCGGCAGCTAAGGACATTGGGCGTGGATCATTTTCTCTATCAGGGCGGCAACTTGCATGCCGAGGACGTGCCGCTTGCCGAGATTGCGGCTGCGGTAGGCACGCCCTTCTACGTGTACTCGACCGCCACGCTGGAGCGGCATTTTCGCCTCTTTGATGAGGCGCTGGATGGGATGGACCATCTGGTCTGCTATGCCATGAAAGCAGCCAGCAACGTGGCGATCCTCAAAACGCTGGCGGCACTGGGCGCGGGTATGGACGTCGTATCAGGCGGCGAATACATGCGCGCTAAGGCAGCCGGCGTTCCGGGCGAGCGGATCGTGTTTTCCGGCGTGGGCAAGACGCGGGATGAAATGCGCCTTGCGCTAGAGGGCGGTATCCGCCAGTTCAACGTCGAGAGCGAGCCGGAGATGGAAGTGCTGAGCGCCGTGGCTGTTGAGCTAGGCTTGCGCGCGCCGATCACGGTGCGTGTGAACCCCGATGTGGATGCTAAAACCCACGCCAAGATCGCCACCGGCAAAAGTGAGAACAAGTTCGGTATTCCTATTGCACGTGCGCGCGAAGTGTACCGCCTTGCCGCCGGCCTGCCGGGGCTGGAGGTGATCGGTATCGACGTGCATATTGGCAGCCAGCTGACCGATCTTGAGCCGTTTCGGCAAGCGTACCTTAAACTCGCTGAGTTGACAGAAATCCTGCGCGCGGACGGCCTTGATATCAGGCGTCTGGACTTGGGCGGCGGCCTTGGCATTCCTTACGCACGCGGCAACGAGGCGCCGCCGCTGCCCAGCGCTTATGGCGCTATGGTGCAAGAAACGCTGGGCCATCTGGGCTGCGAGATCGAGATTGAGCCGGGCCGTCTGATCGCGGGCAACGCGGGACTGATGGTTAGCGAGGTAATCTATGTTAAATCCGGCGAGGGGCGCGATTTCCTAATTTTGGACGCTGCGATGAACGATCTGATCCGGCCTGCAATGTATGACGCATGGCACGATATCGTACCGTTGATTGAGCCGGAGGCAGGGGCCGAGCAGCGCCCCTATGACATCGTCGGGCCGGTTTGTGAAAGCGGCGATACTTTTGCCAAACAGCGCATGATGCCACAGCTGAGCGCCGGTGATCTGGTCGCGTTTCGCAGCGCGGGCGCTTACGGCGCGGTGATGGCCAGCGAATATAACACCCGCCCCCTGATCCCTGAGGTTCTGGTGAATGGGCAGGAGTTCGCCGTGATCCGGGCAAGGCCGAGCTTTGACGAGATGATAAATCGAGATACCATCCCCGAATGGCTGTAGTGCGCTGCGGCCCCATCCGGAGAGGCGAATGGACAAGCGTCCCGATCTGACAGGCCCCGATATGACGCGTCCGTTGCGGGCGCGGCTGCGCGTTCCGTTGACGCTGACATGGGCCGGCCTTCTGGCCGAGCGGCTGGTACGTGCTTTCTGGCCGCTATGGACTTTGCTGATCGCCATCGGTGCCTTAGTGATGCTCGGCGTTCAGGATTATGCCTCGTTTGAATTGGTGGCGGGCGCTGGAATTGCTGCCGCGCTGGGCGCGCTGGCGCTGTTGGTTGTCGGCCTCAGCCGATTTCGATGGCCGCGCCGGGTCGAGGCGCTGGATCGGCTAGATGCCGCGCTGCCAGGCCGACCTCTGCAGGCCTTGGGCGACGCGCAGGCGATAGGGCGGGGCGATGCCTCCTCCGAGGCTTTGTGGCAGGCCCACCGCACCCGGATGGAGCGCGCGGCCGCTGCCGCTCGCGCGCCCAAGCCTGACCTGAAAATTGCGCGCCTTGATCCCTTTGGCTTACGGCATATCGCAATGCTGGGGCTGGTGGTTGCTATGCTGTTCGGCTCGGTCTGGCGGATCGCGTCGCCGGGGGTGATAGTGCCGAATGGCGCCTTGGCTGCCGGCCCGACCTGGGAGGGCTGGATAGAGCCGCTGGTCTATACTGGCCTGCCCAGCCTTTACCTGGCCGACCAAAAGGCGCGCATCGAAGTGCCTGCGGGTAGCCGTGTCACCTTGCGCTTTTACGGCGAAGTGGGTGCTCTGGCCCTGTCCGAGACTGTATCAGGCCGTACCGATGGCATCGCCCCCGCGACCGACCCCTCACAGAGCTTTGACGTGGCGCAGGACGGTGTGCTGTCCATCGACGGGCCCGGCGGGCGCAGCTGGGATATTCGCGCTGTGCCCGATACGCCGCCTTCCGCCGAGTTGCTAAGCGAAGGGGCCAAGACCACTTTTGACGGGCAGATGAGTCAGCCGTTCAGCGCCAGCGACGATCACGGCGTGACGGGCGGCAGTGCCACTTTCGCGCTGGACCTTGGCGCGGTCGACCGGCGCTATGGCTTGGCCACCGAGCCCGAGCCGCGCGAGGCGATCACGCTGGACCTGCCCCTGCCGATCACCGGCAGTCGGACCGAATTTACCGAGGCGCTGGTCGAGAACCTGTCGCAACATCCATGGGCGCATCTGCCTGTCACGCTGACCATCGAGGCGCGTGATGCGGCGGACCAAATCGGCGTCGCCGCGCCGATGCAGATGAACTTGCCCGCGCGCCGCTTTTTCGATCCGGTTGCCGCCGCGATCATTGAGCAGCGCCGCGATCTGCTGTGGAGCCGCAAAAACGCGCGCCGGATCGCGCAGGTGGTCCGTGCGATCACCTACCAGCCGGCCGATGGGCTGTTTCGTGACACGGCGGATTTTCTAAAGCTGCGTACCATCCTGCGTCGGCTGGAGGCGGCGAATAAGGCGGATGCCCTGACGACGGGCGTACAGGAGGAACTGGCCGAGGCGCTGTGGGATCTGGCCGTGACGCTGGAGGACGGCGATATCAAGGACGCGCTGGAACGGATGCGCGAGGCGCAGGAGCGGCTGAGCGAGGCGATGCGCAACGGCGCGAGTGAGGATGAGGTCGCGCGCCTGATGCAAGAGTTGCGCGACGCGACGGATGACTATCTGCGCCAGAAAATGCAGCAGGCGCAGCGCGAGGACGGCACTGACCAGCCGGACCAAGGCGAGCAGAATATTACCTTGCTTAGCCAGCAGGACCTGCAGGACATGATGGACCGAATTGAGGATTTGATGAGCCAGGGCCGTATGGCCGAGGCCGAAGAGGCGCTGCGCCAGTTTCAGGAAATGATGGAGAATATGCGCGTCACTGAGGGCCAGCCCGGCGATGGCGAAGGTAGCCCCGGACAGCAGGCAATGGAGGGGCTGGCAGATACTCTGCGCCAGCAACAGGGACTGTCGGATCAGGCGTTCCGCGACTTGCAGGAGCAGTTTAACCCCGGCGCGCAAGCGGGCGAAAGTCAGGGCAACGAGGGTCGCAACGGCGGGCAGGGCCGCGGCGAGAGCCATGATGGGCAGGGTGGCCAAGGCCAAAGCGACGGCGGAAGCGCCGAGGGAGAAGGCCAGCAAAGCGGCCAAGGCGGCGGCCAGCCCGGTGATCTGGCCCAGCGGCAAAATGCACTGCGCCAAGAGCTTGAGCGCCAGCGCGGTAGCCTGCCGGGCAACGCCGGGGATGAGGCGCGCGGCGCATTGGAGCGCGCGGGCGAGGCGATGGACGGTGCCGAAGACGCGCTGCGCGGCGGCGATCTGGCCGAGGCGATAGACCAGCAGGCCGGCGCGATGGACGCGCTGCGGGACGGAATGCGCGGATTGGGCGAGGCGATGGCCGAGGAAAATCAGAACCGTCAGGGCGGGCAGGGCCGCGCCGCTGGTGCGACTGGCGGGCAGCAATCTGATCCGCTGGGCCGTACGGCAGGGCAGGGTGATCGCGCTGGCACTGAGGGTAATCTGCTACAGGGCGAGGACGTCTATCGCCGCGCGCGCGAATTGCTGGACGAGTTGCGCCGCCGGTCTGGCGAGGGCGCACGCCCTGAGGTGGAGCGTGACTATCTGGAGCGCCTCTTGGAGCGGTTCTAGCTCTTTGCGCCCGCAGTAGCTGGGCGCAGGGCGGTGACCGCCTCGATCAGGGCCGCGGCGATAATCAGCAGGCCGCCCGACAGGCGATAAAGACCAAACGGCTCGTCCAGCAGCAGTGCGCCCGAAGCGACGCCAGCCACGATTTCGAGCGTGAAGAGAAAGCTGAGCAGGCCGGGTGGCAGGCGCTGCGCGCTCCACATCGTGATACCGAGGACGGGCAAAAGGTAGATCGCCCCCACCGCCAAAGATGTGCCAAAGGCGGGAATGCTGACCATTGTCGGCAGCGCTTCGCCCGTGCCCCACGCAAAGGCTAGCGATAGCAGCATGGCGCAAACGACAGTGGCCAGCGTGAGCGCCGAGGTGGTCGATGGCGGACCCGAGAAGACTAGCGCCGCGCCGACGGCCCACGCCACCCCCGAGATCAGTGCTAATGCATCGCCCATGGTGATGGCCGCCAGCGATACTTCACCGCCCAGCACCAGATACGCACCAGCCAGCGACAGGATCAGCGTTACAGTGGAGGTGCCGCGCCAGCGCTGGCCCAAAAATGCCCACTCGATGATCTTGCTCCACGCCGGGGCGAGGTAGAACAACAAGATCGCGCGCACGACGTCGGACATGGTCAGCGACAGCGAATAACAAGCAAAGGCCAGTCCAACCAGAACCGCGCCCATTAGCGCCCGCGCGCTGAGCCGCAGCCGCACCCGCGCGACCAACATGTAACCACCGATGGCCAGCGCCGCGCCCAGATTGCATACCATACCGGCCTGAGCGCCGCTTAGGCCCATGCTTTCGATCCAGCGAATGGGGATCCACCATAGCCCCCACAGTATCGCTGAGCAGAAGGTCAGCAGAACCGGGGCCATCGGTCTGTCGGTGGCGGCCATCATTGCGGACGCGTCCGCATCTTAGCCGTCGGCAGGCGCATTTGAGGTAAATCCGTCCAGCCATAGCATCGCGCCCGCCACTTGGCCGTCCAGCCACTGGCGCAGCCCATCGACCCACGCGACGTAATCGACCAAAACGTCCTCGAGCGCAGGCAGGAGGTTGGCCAGTTGAAATGCAAACATGTAGACCAGCAGCGCCGCGATCGCGATCAGCAGCGAGACCAAGAAACCCCGGCGAAAGCCACCGTCCGGACGAGGCGCCGCCTCGGGGTAGGGATCGTAGGAAGCCTCGCCAGCGTGGGGTTCATTCGCGGGCGACAGGGAGGAATTTATTTCCTCGATGTCGGGAAACAGACTGCGGCGGGATGTGGGGTCGATGTCGGTGTCATCTTCCTCCTCGGCTTCGGGCTGGGCGCTGTCTTCGCCGCGCATCCGCGCCATGCGTTGCCGGGTCTCGCGTGCGCGCTGCGCCTCATCGGTGTCGCCCTCAAGACCCAGATCGGCTTGTGTCTCCAGTCCGGACTGCGACGCGGACCTCGCGCGCGCCTCGCGCTCGGCCTCTTCGCGCAGAACGCTGGCGACTGAGGGATCTATTTCGCGGCGTCCGGGCCGTTCAATACGCGATGTGCTCGCATCGGTCTGCGGCGCGTCTTTTTTATCCAGTTCGGGCGGGCCTTCGGCCACCGCAGTCTGAGAAGGCGGCGCGGCAAAATCCTCGGCGGCGGGCGGCGCGGGGGCGGTGTCGGCCACGTCGCCAGCGCTCTGATCGGGCGTATCCTCTTGCCAGTCATCTGCGCCGGGCATGCCTTGGGCGTCGTCTACAACGACTTGTGCCACGTCATTCGCGTGTGCCTGAAACCAGGTATCGCCGCAGTTAGAGCATTGCACATCCCGGCCCGCCTCGGGGATTACGTCATCCGGAACTTCGTATTGCGCACCGCAATTTGGGCAAGTCAGCCTCATGTTCGCACCCGTCCCCTGTCACCTGTCCCCGTTTTACGGGGTTCTATCTGATTTCGGTCATCCTAGGGTTTAAAGGATGGATCGAAAAGAGCAAAGGAATTGCATCGCTGCGATTGCAACGGGGGCCATGCTGGGGCATTTAAGAACCATAACGGGCATAAGGGGCAGCCGGTGATCGAGCTGGAGAATGTGGCCTATTCCTATGGCGGCGGCGAATTGCTGAGCGATATCACGCTGCGACTGCAGCCGGGATCGTTCCATTTCCTGACCGGTCCATCAGGTGCAGGCAAGACGACGCTGCTGAAACTGTTCTATGGTGCATTGATGCCCACGGCAGGGCAGGTGCGGCTATTCGATGCGGATGTGCGCGAACTGACGCGCGACGATATCGCTCTGGCGCGGCGCCGGATCGGCGTCGTGCATCAGGATTGCCAATTCCTGAACCACCTCAGCGTGTCCGAGAATATTGCGCTGCCGCTCTTGGTATCGGACCGCGATATGCTGGCCGAGGACGCAAACCTGCGCGAGCTGATCGGCTGGGTCGGCCTGACCCAACGCGCGAACGCCCTGCCGCCCGAGTTGTCGGGCGGCGAACGGCAGCGCGCCGCACTGGCCCGCGCGATTATCATGTCGCCAGACGTGATCCTCGCGGACGAGCCGACTGGCAACGTCGACTGGGAAATGTCGCAGCGCCTGATGCGCTTGCTGATTGAGCTGAACCGTATGGGCAAGACGATCATGATTGCTACTCACGATTTGGCGCTGATCCGCACGACTAAATCGCAGGTTCAGGCGCGTGTGCTGCGCATCTCGAACCGGCGCTTGCAATTGGCGGGGGCGGACCTGTGAAGCTGGATCTGGACAAGCTGCGCGCAATTTTCACTCAGGACGCGGGCGCGGACCGCGTGGTGCCGCCAACGGGTCATACCGCTTGGCTGACGCTGTTTGCAGCTGGCGCGATGGCATTCCTCGCGGTTTTTGCGCTGGCGCTGTCGCTGGCGACCTCGCGGCTGGCAGATCGCTGGGGCGACGCGCTGGCGCGTAGTTCCACCTTGCGCATATCGGCGCCGGAGGGCCAGAGGCTGGCCCAAACCGATGCGGCGCTCAAAGTTTTGCAGACCACGCCGGGCATCGCCACGGCCCGCGCGCTGACGTCCGAGGAGCAGCGTGCGCTACTGGCCCCGTGGTTCGGCCCTGACCTGCCAGTCGAGAGCCTGCCCATCCCGCAATTGATCGAGATCATCGAAGATCACGCAGGCTATGACGCTGCCGGTTTGCGCCTGCGCCTCGCCGCCGAAGTGCCGGGCGCGGTGCTGGACGATCACACACGTTGGCGGGCACCGCTGGTGCGCGCGGCGTCGCGTCTGCGCCTTATGGGCTGGGTGTCACTGATCCTGATTGGGGGCACGGTGGCGGCGATAATCACGCTGGCGGCGAACGCGGCACTGGCGGCTAACGCGCAGGTCATCGGCGTGCTGCGCCTTGTTGGCGCGCGGGACAAGTATATCTCGCAGGCCTTTGTGCGCCGCTTCACCTTGCGTAGCCTTGGCGGTGCGGCGATCGGGACGGTGCTGGGCAGTATCGCGGTGGGTCTTCTTCCGCGTACAGAGGCCGGCGGCGGATTTCTGACCGGGCTCGGCTTTCAGGGCTGGCACTGGCTGTTGCCTCTGATCATCCCGCTGCTGTCGGGCGCGGTTGCCTACGCGGCCACCCGCGCGGCGGCACAGCGCACCTTGCGTGACATGCCATGAGCGGGGCCGTGCAATGGCTGCGCTCGCTCGCATTCAACATACAGATGTATGTGGCGATGGCGGTGATCGGCATCGTATTTTTTCCGTGGGCGCTATTCAGCCCGCGAGGGGCACGTGCGGGATCCAAGGCGTTCTGCGGATGGGTCCGCTGGAGCGCAGGTTGGATGGTGGGCCTGCGCACCGAAATTCGCGGCACCCCGCCCACGGGCGAGGTAATGATCGCCGCCAAACATCAGTCCTTTTTTGACATTATCCTCATATTCAGCGCGGTCCCGGCGGGCAAGTTCATCATGAAGCGCGAATTGCTATGGACGCCTGTTCTGGGCCAATACGCCCTGCGCATGGGCTGCATTCCGGTGAACCGGGGCAAGCGCAGCGCAGCAATCAAGAAGATGGTTGCAGACGTAGCAGAAGGCGCCTCGCAGCCCGGCCAGTTGATCATTTATCCGCAGGGTACACGCGTCGCCCCCGGGGTGACCGCGCCCTACAAGATAGGCACGGGCGCGATTTACGCCGCGCTTGGCCAAGACTGCGTGCCAACCGCGACGAATGTGGGCGTATTCTGGCCCAAGCGCGGGATCATGCGCAAACCGGGGCTGGCGGTGATTGAGTTCTTGCCAACCATCGCGGCGGGCGTGGACCGCGTCGAATTCATGCAGCGGCTGGAGAGCGATATCGAAAGCGCGTCGGACGCGTTGCTGAAGGAAGCAGGGTTTGAAGCAAGTGAACAGCGTTGAGGATATCGCGGCGCTAGAGGTAATCTATGGCGTGCCGAGCGAAGCGGCGAGGCGCAAAGTGTCGGACCGGCTTCTGCCGCTGCACTCTGATTGGATCGCCGCGTCCCGCTTTTGCGTGCTTTGCACTATCGGTCCGGACGGCACGGACGGCAGTCCGCGCGGCGATGACGGACCGGTCGTGACGCAGCTGGATGTGCGCACGCTTCTGATGCCCGACTGGCGTGGAAATAACAGGATGGACAGCCTGCGCAATATCATCAGCGATGGACGCCTGTCGCTGATGTTTTTGGTGCCGGGGTCGAACACTGTGATCCGTGTCAACGGGCGCGGCCATATCAGCATTGATGCGGCCCTTTTGGCGCGGTTCGCCAAGGACGGCCATCTGCCCCGCACGGTGATCGTGATTAACGTTGCCGAAGTTTATCTGCAATGCACTCGCGCGCAGATGCGCTCTGGTCTGTGGGCGCGGGATGATAGCGCGGACCTGCCCAGCATGGGCGATCTATTGGCCGAAGCGACGCAGGGCGCCGTCGGCGGCGCCGCATAAGACGCGGAATGGGCCGAACGTTCGACACGCGAAATCTGGTCCTAAGAAACGTTAGTGGATGAAAAGGGGCGGGCGCTGCGATATCGCACGGCGCTCGCCCCTCGTTGCTCTTCCTAGGTTCAGGCGTGGATTGCCCCATCACCACAAGCCAGCGCGGCCTCTCGTACCGCTTCGGAATAGGTCGGGTGCGCGTGGCACGTCAGCGCCAGATCCTGCGCGGCGGCACCAAATTCCATCGCGACGCAGACCTCGTGGATCAGATCGCCCGCCATCGGGCCAATGATGTGACAGCCCAAAATACGGTCGGTTTCCTTATCCGCGAGGATCTTGACGAAGCCGTCCGCGGCGAAATTCGCCTTGGCGCGACCATTGCCCATGAAGCTGAACTTGCCGACCTTATACGCGCGGTCATCCTTCTTTAGCTCGTCCTCAGTCTTGCCGACCGTTGCCACCTCGGGATGGGTGTAGATCACGCTGGGGATGACGCCGTAGTTAACGTGGCCGTGCTTGCCTGCCAGCACCTCGGCACAGGCCATGCCCTCGTCCTCGGCCTTGTGGGCCAGCATAGGGCCGTCAATGGCGTCCCCGATTGCATAGATACCTTTGACGTTTGTTTGCCAGTGATCGTCCGTTTTGATCTGGCCGCGCTCAGATATGTCGACGCCCAGATCCGCCAAACCCAGACCATCGGTATAGGGCTTGCGGCCGGTCGCCAGCAGTACGGTGTCGGCCTCGATCTCGGCCTCGCTATCGTTTTTGCGCAGGGTGTATTTGACCGTCGCCTTGCCGTTTTTGACTTCGCAAGACTGAACTGCAGCCCCCATGATAAATTTCAGTCCCTGCTTTTTAAGGATGCGCTGGAAGGTCTTTTGCACCTCGGCGTCCATACCGGGTGTGATCGCGTCGAGATACTCAACCACCGTCACCTCTGAGCCAAGGCGCTTATAGATGCTGCCCATTTCCAGCCCGATGACGCCAGCGCCGATCACGACCAGATTCTTGGGTATCTTGCCCAGCTCTAGCGCGCCGGTAGAGGACACGACGGTTTTCTCATCGACCTCTACGCCCTTGAGGCTGGACGGTTCGGAGCCGGATGCAACGATGATGTTCTTAGCCTCATGCGTGTCATCACCGACCTTCACCTTGCCCACCTCGGGGATGGAGGCCCAGCCTTTGATCCAATCAATCTTATTCTTTTTAAACAGAAATTCGATGCCCTTGGTATTGGCGTCGATCGTGTCCTGCTTGTAGGTCAGCATCTGCTTCCAGTCGACGGATTGCGTCTTGCCCTTGAGGCCCATCGCGGCAAAATTATGCTCGGCCTCGTGCAGCATGTGTGACGCGTGCAACAGCGCCTTGGACGGAATGCAGCCGACGTTCAGGCAGGTGCCGCCCAGCGTATCGCGCCCCTCGACGCAGGCGGTTTTCAGGCCCAGCTGCGCGCAGCGGATTGCGGCGACATAGCCGCCGGGGCCGGAGCCGATAACGATGACATCATAACTGGCCATTGGAATATCCTTCAGATCAAGTTTGATTTGTACCAAGCAGATAGCGAATAGCCCGGAAGGTCAACCGAACGGGCTACTGGCGAGGGTCTGGCTGTGTGCCGTTCAGACCCAGCAATAGATCAAAGCAGCGCCGCCAGCAGTATGAGCGTGGTCGCGCCAAAGCCTATGGCCCAGATGACCGACCGCCATGGCACGAGACCAAAGTAGTAGGCCGGCACATAGGCGACGCGGGCGACGAGGTAGATCCAAGCGCAGGCGGCGGTCAGGCCGGTGGACTGCCCCGAAACAGTGATGACAATGCAGGCGATACCAAAAAGGATCAGCCCCTCAAAGTGGTTGTTCAGCGCCCGTACAAGCCGCGCGGTTTTCGGATTGATCTGGTCAATCATAGCGCCGCCCATCTGCGCGGGATCGCGAGGCGACATCGTTTTGGCCGGCCCAAGCTTAAGGTTAACCGGAACGGCCATAAGCAGGAATTGGACAACCTGAAGGAGGGCCGCGAGCGTTAGGGCGGTGAGTTCGGGGGTCATGTGGTCTGCACTGCCTTTGCGATGAGGGCCGCGCGCATGTCGTAACTGCCAATGCGCGCCGAAGGATGTGGTGCCGGGATGTGGTCGATACCGAAATGGGTCAGAACCTGCGCGGCGTCAATGCCCAGCGCGATGGGGCGGCGGCCCATAAGCTCGTGCCTGCCGATCGCGTCAAAGCTGCCGCGGGCGTGGGCGGCGGGGATGGTCGATGAGCGTTTCGGCGTGAGGGCATGGAAGACGGGGGTGATGTAGATGTCGGCGCGGTTAAGATTTAGGATAGCCAGCGCCTTGTCAATAACGCGGATGAAGGGGTTGTCGGGCAGGTGGCCAGTTTTTTGCAGCTCCTCGCGGTGAGCGAGTGCGGAGGGGGCGTCGAGCCAATCCTTGGAGATGAGCAGCGGGCCGGTAATGTTCCCACAAGCCATCTGAATGGGCGAGACGTAGTCACCATCAAAGCCGAGATCGGCAAGGGTGGGATAGCCGGGGAGGCGAAACGCGCGACGGGCGGCGATGGCGCGGGTGTAGGGGGTCATTATTTGTCAGGCCATCGTGCACATCATTACCATGCTGCTTGTGAGGCGCTCATGATCGGCCCACGGCCCTCTCGGGAGACTTGACCCACTATCTACGGAAATCCCCATGTCATCGAATTGGACTATTTGGCGGAGGGCGGCGAAGGTGGTGAGTTCGGGGGTCATGCTGTTTGCGATGCCCCCCAAACTAGGCTCAGAACGCCGTATGTAAACGCACCAAGCGAGAGCAAACAAACAACGCAGTTGAAGGTAATAATCCAATTATTCCAGAATCTTGAGTAAGTTTCTTCTGGCGCGTTAGCAGTATAAGAATAGGACACAAGCAACGCGAACATCAACGCTGCAATGCCAAAAATGAAGGCAACCATTGAACACTTGATGGTTTCCAGTGGGATGGTAACGGCTAACTGTGCGGAGGAATTTCCTAAATAGGTCAGCAGCGCGAGGATAGCGCCACCATTTAGAAAAACCATAGTTCTTACATAAGCTAACCCCAGAACGTTTGCTTGCTCTAGCCTTGATACTTCGGCGGGATTGTTATTCATTATGAAAGCCTGATTTCGGTTGATTTAAACAGATGAGTAAAACCCAAAATCACAAATCCATCAACAACCGCCGCGGATCCTCCAACGCCTCTTTTACCCGCACTAGGAACGTCACCGCACCTTTGCCGTCCACGATCCGGTGGTCGTAGCTAAGGGCCAGATACATCATCGGGCGGATTTTGACCTCGCCCTTGATCGCCATCGGGCGGTCC
>JAGXGX010000170.1 GCA_024636515.1 Roseovarius sp. | reverse complement strand
GCGCAAGCCCGCCACCCATCGGCGGCGACAAGCGCTAAACGCGAACCACGCGCTGGCAAGGTGCAACGTGGATTGGCTGGTGCATTTGGATGCTGACGAGTTTTTGGTGCAGGATCGCCCACTTGGGCAGGAAATGGCCGCCGTGCGCGCGCTGGACTGCGAGCTGTATTTCCCGGTGGCCGAGCGGATGTATCTGAAGGGCCAGCGAGAGACGATTTGGGATGGCGTTTTTCGCACCTGCACCCGGTCGATGATCCGGCGGGGTGATGGGATCGACAATGACCGGGTGATCTATGGCGATCACTTAGACTGCTTAGACTTCGGCGTGCTGGGCCATTCAGCGGGTAAATGCGCCGTACCAAGGGGCGAGGAGTATCGCTTTGGCATCCATTGGGCGTTTCGCGGGGGCGGGCGCAAGCGCGCTGAGCGGTTTCGCAGCACGTCCACTCGGTTGCTACATTTCGACGGGCTGACGCAGTTACAATGGTGGGCCAAATTGCGGCGCTATACCGAATACGATACCGGTGACTTTAACGTGGCGGCGCACCGGCAGGCGCAGATTGACCGGGCCGCCGAGGCGGCTGGGGCGCCGGGCGGATACGAGGCCCTGCACGCTGAACTAAAGGAGCTCAGTCCAGAGCAGCAGGCCCGGCTGCGCGCGTTCGGCTTGCTAGATGAGGTGCCGTTCGATCCCGTGCCGGTCCTGCGCGAGGTGCTGGGCGATGTGCCGGATTTCAGCGTGGATGCGTTCGACAAGGAGTTGCGGCGACGGCTGCCGAAGCGGACGGATGGATTGCCGTAGACAGCGACATTCACTGGCTGAAGGTTGTACGACACACTATTGCCAGATGTGAAAAAGGCCCCAGCGCAATGCCGGGGCCCTTTTAGAATTACAAATCTGAAATTTTAGCTCAGCGAGCCGTCGATGCTTTTGCACGCGTCGACCAAGCCTTTAACGGCGGTGACCGACTTGTCGAACATCGCCTGCTCATCTTTGCTCATCTTGATCTCGATAACCTTCTCGATGCCGCCGGCGCCGATCACGGTCGGCACGCCGACGTAAAAGCCTTTGAGGCCATAGGCTCCGTCGACATGCGCGGCGCAGGGCAGGACGCGCTTTTGGTCTTTCAGATACGCCTCGGCCATTTCGATTGCCGAAGTCGCGGGCGCGTAGAACGCGCTGCCGGTTTTTAGAAGGCCGACGATCTCGGCGCCGCCGTCGCGGGTGCGCTGTACGACCGCGTCCAGCTTCTCTTGTGTGGTCCAGCCCATGTCGATCAGGTCGGGCAGAGGGATGCCGGCAACGGTGGAGTAGCGCGTCAGCGGCACCATCGTGTCGCCATGACCCCCCAGCACGAATGCCGAAACGTCACGCATCGAGACGCCGAATTCGAGGCTGAGGAAGTGGCGGAATCGTGCGCTGTCCAGAACGCCTGCCATGCCGCAGACTTTTTCGTGTGGCAGGCCGGAGAATTCGCGCAGCGCCCAAACCATCGCATCAAGCGGGTTCGTGATGCAGATCACGAACGCGTTTGGCGCGTGATCGCGGATGCCCTCACCAACTGATTTCATAACCTTCAGGTTGATGCCCAGCAGGTCATCGCGGCTCATCCCCGGCTTCCGGGGCACGCCGGCGGTAACGATGCACACGTCCGCGCCAGCGATGTCGGCGTAGGACTGCGTGCCCTTAAGGGTCGCGTCAAAGCCTTCGGCGGGGCCCGATTCGGCGATGTCCAAGGCTTTGCCCTCAGGCGTGCCTTCGGAGATGTCGAACAGGACGATATCGCCCAGTTCTTTGATCGCGGCGAGGTGGGCGAGCGTGCCACCGATTTGTCCGGCGCCGATCAGTGCTATCTTTGGTCTGGCCATGGGTTGTTACCTCCGATTGGCAAGGAAATTTGGGCGTGAGGTAGTCCTATTTGCGCCTGCGTGCAAGGGTACTGAACAGTAGTGGCGCACCTCGCGACAATAGAATGGCGGACAGATACCGGGGGTATTTTGCGATGTAGCCTGCACCATCCGCAATGCCGACGCTGCGCTGCGGCGAGAAAGCCCTTGAATAATTGCACCCAAAAATGGCATCTCTGCGCAACAAAGTTTCCACCGCCGCAGGAGAAAGCATGGACGTCGCCAACCGCCCCTACCGATCGGTCCTTTATATCCCCGCCTCGAAGGAGCGTGCGCTGGAAAAGGCCCGCGATCTGCCCTGCGATGCGATCATCTTTGACCTCGAAGACGCTGTCGCGCCCGATGCCAAGGTCGCCGCGCGCGATGCGCTGGTCGCCGCGCTGAAGGCGGGCGGCTTTGGTCGCCGCGCGCGTATCGTGCGCATCAACGCGCTGACCACCGAATGGGGGCTGGAGGACGTGCGCGCACTGAAGGATGCAGGCGCCGACGCGATCCTGCTGCCCAAGGTCAACACCCGTTCGGATATCGACAATCTGGCCGATCTGCTGCCGGATGCCATGCCGATCTGGGTGATGATGGAAACCCCGGTCAGCGTATTCAACGCGCGCGATATTGCGGCGCATGGCCGCGTGACCGGGCTGGTGACGGGCACGAACGACCTGCTTAAGGATCTGGGCAGCCGCGCCCGCACGGACCGCCTGCCGCTGATGATGGCGTTGCAGACGATCGTAATGGCCGCCCGCGCGGCGCGCGTCGTTGCCATCGACGGAGTCTATAACCGGTTCAAGGATAACGAAGGTTTGGCGGCGGAATGCGAACAGGGCCGCGATCTAGGCTTTGACGGCAAAACGCTGATACACCCCGCGCAGATCGACGTCGCCAACCGCGCGTTCGCCCCGGCAAGCGCCGAGATCGATCTGGCCCGGCGCCAGATCGCGGCGCATGAGGCCAGCGCGGCGTCAGGCGACGGTGTAGCCGTGGTAGACGGCGCCATCGTTGAGAATTTGCACGTCATCGCCGCGCGCCGCATACTGGCCAAGGCGCAAATTTTGACCGAATTGGAGACGACGTGATGGGCATTGCCATACTGATCTTGGGTCTCGCGCTGTGGTGCGGTGGGCATTTCTTTAAACGCCTGGCGCCAGATGCGCGCGCGGGTATGGGCGTCAAGGCCCGCGGGCCCATTACACTGGTTCTGTTGGCGGGCGTAATCTTGATGGTTATTGGCTACCGCATGGCGGATAGCGCCGTATTCTGGGGCCGCCACCCCGCGATGGTGGGCATCAACAATTTGCTGATGCTGCTGTCGGTATATCTCTTTGCGATTTCGGGCATGAAAACCGCGCTGGCGCGCAAGATGCGCCATCCGATGCTGGCGGCGGTCAAGGTTTGGGCCGTCGCGCATTTGTTGGTAAATGGCGATGTGCCATCCTTTATTCTCTTTGGCGGTCTGCTGGCTTGGGCAGTGAGCGAAGTGATCGTTATCAACCGCGCCGAGCCGAACTGGACGCCCCCACCTGCCAAGCCTGCGCGCAAGGAGGTGATTGCCGTCGTCGCGACACTGGTCGTCTATGCGGTGATCGTCGCCATTCACTATGCGCTGGGCTATCCTACCTTTGGCTGAGGCCGATTTACCGATGAGGACAACATGAAACTCTACCGCTTTCTCAGTGCTGACGACACGTCCGCGTTCTGCCACAAGGTCACAGACGCGCTAAACAAGGGATGGGAGCTGTATGGCAGCCCGACCCAAGCCTTTGACGCGGCCAATGGCGTCATGCGCTGCGGGCAGGCCGTGACCAAGGAGGCGCCGGGCGTCTATACACCGGACACCAAACTGGGCGCACAATGAGCAAGACGAACGCGGCGAAGACAAACGCTGGCCGGTTTTTCGAGGATTATACGGTCGGGCAGGTGATCGAACACGCGGCGCCGCGCACTATTGGTGCAGGCGAACGTGCGCTTTATCATGCGCTTTATCCGGCGCGTCACGCGCTCTATTCCTCGGATGAATTCGCGCGGTCTTGCGGACTAGCTACTGCGCCGCTGGATGATCTGATCGCCTTTCACACGGTATTCGGCAAAACAGTGCCGGACATTTCGCTAAACGCGCTAGCCAATCTGGGCTATGCCGAGGGGCGCTGGCTGGCCCCTGTCTATGCGGGCGATACGCTGCGATCAGTATCCAACGTAATCGGGCTAAAGCAAAACTCGAATGGCAAATCCGGTGTGGTCTGGGTTCGGACCACAGGTATCAATCAGCGCAGCGAGGCTGTGCTGGAATATGTGCGCTGGGTCATGGTAAAAAAGCGTGATCTGGACGCGCCCGCGCCGGAGGCGGTGATCCCCGATCTGGCACCGGCGCTGAGCGCGGATCAGTTGGTGATACCGGCTGGCCTCAATTTCACAGGCTACGATTTCACTTTAGCGGGCGAGCCGCATCGCTGGGGCGATTACGCCGTGGGCGAGGTGATTGACCATGTCGACGGCGTCACCATCGAGGAGGCCGAGCATATGCTGGCCACCCGCCTGTGGCAAAACACGGCCAAGGTGCATTTCGATAACACGGCTCGCGAGGGTGGGCGGCTGATTTATGGCGGGCACGTCATCTCGATGGCCCGCGCGCTCAGCTTCAATGGGCTGGCCAACGCGCAAATCATCGCGGGCCTGAACGGCGGCGCCCACGCGAACCCTTGCCATGCTGGCGATACGATCCGCGCATGGAGCGAGGTTCTGGACCGGGCCGAGACATCCGCGCCGGGTGTCGGCGCGCTAAGGTTGCGGCTGGTCGCGACCAAGGGCGGCGCGGTCGGCGATCTGCGAGGCGAGGATGGCAAGTATCTGCCGGACGTGCTGCTGGATCTTGATTACTGGGCGCTGGCGCCGGTGTGACAACCTGCGCGGTTGCTCTATGATCTGGATCGCAGCGCGCATGGCGGGGGCCGTGAAGTTTGAGTATTTGTGCCAAGATGAGAGGTCTGTCTGATGGTGGCGGTATCGCTATGCTGGGAGCCTTGGGCAGACCAGGATCTGGGCCTGCCGGTCTACGCAAGTGCCGGCGCTGCTGGTGCTGATCTACGGGCGAATTTCCCCGAAGGTGCGCGCGGCGGGACCACGCTGGCGCCGGGCGCGCGGGCGCTGGTGCCGACGGGGCTCAGGCTAGCTATACCAGCCGGGTACGAGGTGCAGCTGCGCCCCCGTTCGGGGCTGGCGCTGAAGCATGGGATCACCCTTGCCAATACGCCGGGCACCATTGACGCTGATTATCGCGGGCCGCTTGGTGTGATCGTGATTAACCACGGCGATGCTGCATTTCACATCGAACATGGCGCGCGGATCGCGCAGATGGTGCTGGCGCCTGTTATCCTCGCTGAGTTCGCCGTGGTAGACACGCTGCCGGAAACTGCGCGAGGCGCTGGCGGCTTCGGCTCGACGGGGCAGGGCTGATGCTGCTCGTCTTAGTTCTTGGCGGCGCACTTTGGGGGCTCGGGGCGCTGCTCGGCACGCCGAGGCATGTGCGTTGGACGATGGTCGGTCTGCTTTGGGTTGGGGTCATGTTGCTGCATGTCGCGCTCCCTGCGGGCAATCCGTTGCGGGTGATGACGGGCGGCAGCGCCGCGCTTTGGGCGCTGCTGGGCGGACTGGCGGCGCTGGTGCTGGCCTACCGAGCGGTGCTGCTCCGCATCCGCGCGCGCGTTGACGCGCGCGAGGCGGCGCCTGAGGCCGGAGGCGCCTTTTCCGAGGTCGAGCTGGAGCGCTACGCGCGCCACATCGTGCTGCGCGAAGTCGGCGGTCCGGGACAGCGTGCGCTTAAGAATGCCCGCGTTCTGGTGGTTGGCGCCGGCGGTCTTGGCGCGCCGGTGATGACGTATCTGGGCGCGGCAGGCGTCGGCACGATTGGCGTGATTGACGACGATGTTGTCGAGCTGTCGAATCTACAGCGGCAGGTCATCCACCGTGACGGCGATATCGGTATCCCGAAGGTCCATTCTGCGGCTGCCGCCATTCGCGCGCTGAACCCGCATATTGAGATGCGTCCATATCACCGGCGGCTGACCGATGAGATCGCGGCGGATCTATTTGCCGAGTACGATATTGTCATGGACGGAACCGATAATTCCGAGACGCGCCACCTTGTAAACCGCGCCGCAGTGGCCGCTGGAAAGCCCCTGATTTCCGGTGCGCTAACTCAGTGGGAGGGGCAGCTGAGCGTATTTGACCCCGCCCATGGCGCGCCTTGCTACGCGTGCGTTTTCCCCGATATCCCGGCTGACGGTCTGGCCCCGTCCTGCGCCGAGGCCGGCGTGATGGGGACGCTGCCGGGCGTCATCGGCGCCATGATGGCGGGCGAGGCGATCAAGCTGATTACCGGCGCGGGTGAGCCATTGCGCGGCACGCTGTTGATCTATGACGCGCTCTATTCGGACGCACGCCGCATTCAAATCAAGCGCCGCCCCGATTGCCGGGTGTGCGGCGCCAAGGAGAATATATGACCAATCCGTTGCTGGACACTTGGGACACCCCATTCGCCATTGCGCCGTTCGACCGGGTGAGCGACGCCGACTTTGCCCCCGCGCTGGAGACGGCGCTCACGTTAGCGCGCGCCGAGGTGGCGGCAATCGCCGAGAATCCCCCCGCGCCGACGTTTGAAAATACCATCGAAGCGCTGGAGGCCTCGGGAAAGACGCTGGACAAAGTGCTGAGCGTTTTCTTTACCGTAGCGGGTGCAGACAGCAATCCGGCGCGCCAAGCGCTTCAACGTGATTTTTCGCCCAAGCTGGCGGCTTATTCGTCGTGGGTGTACGCGCAAAAATCTCTCTTTGCTCGGATTGAGGCGCTATGGGACGGGCGTGATGCGCTGAACCTGACCGATGAACAGGCGCGCGTGCTGATGCTGACGCGTCGCAGCTTTGTGCGCCACGGTGCCGCCCTGAGCGGCGCCGAGGAAGCACGGATGCAGGCCATCATGGCGCGTCTGGCCGAACTGGGCACCCGCTTTACCCAGAACTTACTGGCTGATGAGGCCAGTTGGCACATGGAGCTGTCAGAGACTAATCTGGAAGGTTTGCCTGATTTTGTAGTCCGAAATGCGCGCGATGCGGGCAGCGAAAAGGGGCTGGACGGCCCCGTCATCACGCTGTCGCGGTCGCTGATCGTGCCGTTCCTGCAGTTCTCGCCCCGGCGCGACTTGCGCGAGCAGGCATTCGCCGCATGGACCGCGCGCGGCGCGAATGGCGGCGAGACCGATAACCGCGACATCGCCGCCGAGACGCTGGCATTGCGGCAAGAACGCGCGCAGCTTCTGGGCTATGACAGCTTTGCCGCGTTCAAGCTGGAGACGGAGATGGCCAAAACGCCGGATGCCGTACGCAATCTGCTAATGCAGGTCTGGACCCCGGCCAAGGCGCAGGCTGATCGTGATGCGGACGTGCTGACGCAGATGATGCATCAGGACGGCATCAACGGCGATCTGGCCCCGTGGGACTGGCGCTATTACGCCGCCAAGCGCAGGCAGGCCGAGCATGATCTGAACGAGGCAGAGCTGAAACCATATCTGCAACTGGACCGCATGATCGAGGCAGCATTCGCCTGCGCGAACCGCCTGTTCGGGCTGGAGTTCAAACCCATCGACGTGGCCCTCTACCACCCCGACTGCAGGGCGTGGGAGGTGACACGTGGGGGCGCGCATCTGGCCGTATTCATCGGCGATTATTTTGCCCGCGCCTCTAAACGGTCGGGCGCATGGTGCAGCGCGATGCGTGGGCAGGCAAAATTCCCCGTGGTGCAAGGGCCCGTGGTCATCAATGTCTGCAACTTTGCCAAGGGCGATCCTGCGCTGCTGTCCTACGACGACGCGCGCACCCTGTTTCACGAGTTCGGCCATGCGTTGCACCAGATGCTATCAGACGTGACGTATGAAAGCGTCAGCGGCACCTCTGTCGCGCGCGATTTCGTTGAGTTGCCCAGCCAGCTGTATGAACATTGGTTAGAAGTGCCCGAAGTGTTGGGCAAGTTCGCCACCCACGCGGAGACGGGCGAGCCAATGCCCGCCGCTCTGCTGCGAAAGGTGCTGGATGCCTCCACGTTCGACATGGGGTTTCAGACGGTCGAATACATTGCCTCGGCTTTGGTCGATCTGGCGTTTCACGAGGGCGCGCCGCCCACGGACCCAATGGCGCGGCAGGCCGAGGTGCTGGAGGGTGTCGGGATGCCCGCCGCGATCACCATGCGCCACGCCACGCCGCATTTCGCTCATGTCTTTGCCGGGGATGGCTATAGCGCAGGCTATTACAGCTACATGTGGTCCGAGGTGATGGATGCAGACGCCTTTGCCTCGTTCACCGAGGCGGGTGGCGCATTTGATACCGGAAGGGCGCGCGCGCTGGAGGAGAACATCCTGGCGCGCGGTGGCTCGGCGGATGCCGAGGCGCTATACCTAGCGTTTCGAGGCCGGTTGCCGGGGGTGGAAGCGCTGCTGAAGGGGCGCGGCCTGCTGGCATGATCTTGCGCGTGGGTGCGGGCGGTGGCATGATCGCCCAGCCCCGGTAGGAGAACACGATGCGCAAATTCATGGTCGTTCTGGACGACAGCCGCGAGTGCCTGAACGCAATGCGATTTGCTGCAATGCGCGCTGCGCATACCCAAGGCGGCGTCACCGTCCTAGCGATTATCCCGCCCGAGGAGTTCAACCACTGGATCGGCGTGGGCGACATCATGCGCGAAGAGCAGCGCGAGCGGATCGAGGCGCATTTCGAGGTATTCGCCAAGTGGATGCGTGACAAGCAGGGTGTGAACCCCGAACTGGTCATCCGCGAGGGTGAGCCGGTGGCCGAAATCATCGCGCAGATTGCGGACGATCCCGAAGTCGGCGTGCTGGTTCTTGGCGCATCGGACGACCGCAAGGGGCCGGGCCCGCTGGTGTCGCAGCTATCGCGCGGGGCGGGCAGCCTGTCCATTCCGATTACGATTGTTCCCGGTGATCTGTCCAAGGAACGACTGGAGATGATTACCTGACGGAGGCAGGAAATTTGCTAAATTTCCTGCCTCCGGGGGGGATATTGTCAAGTAAGAAAGAAGTTCTTTATCAATGCCATAATAGTAGTATCAGTAATTAGATCTACATTATTATTTACGTCTCGGATTTAGGCTAAAAATTGCTTTTGGCTAAAGCTGGATATCAGGCTCATAACCTGAAGGTCGTAGGTTCAAATCCTACTCCCGCAACCAAATTTACCGAAGATTAACAATGCTCTAGCGCCCTTCTGGGCGCTTTTTGCATTTCGTAGTAAAGCTGCGGTGCTACGGTGGTGCTACGGTGGGGCGCTAAACGGCGCGTTAAAGGCACGGACACCAAAT
>JAGXGX010000169.1 GCA_024636515.1 Roseovarius sp. | reverse complement strand
TGCACTACACATGGTATGCTGGGCTGTGGCTGCTCTGGCTGGCCGCAATCCTGACGCTGATTACCGGCGTCGATTATTTGTTGAAATCGCTGTCCTACCTCAAGGATGACTGCTGATGGATGTACTTTATTTCGCATGGGTCCGCGAGCGTATCGGCCTGCCGCGTGAGACGGTTCAGACAGGTGCGCCTACCGTGGCAGATTTGGTCGTTGAGTTGCGCGCGCGCGAGGCGCGGTACGACATGGCCTTCTCCGATCTGACCGCGCTTCGCGTCGCCGTCGATCAGGAGCTCGCCGAGTGGAATACTCCGCTTGCCGGAGTGCGCGAAGTGGCGTTCTTTCCGCCCATGACGGGTGGCTAGGCCAATGCTAACCGCTGCGGATATCCGCGTGCAGGAGGCGCCATTTGATCTGGGCGCCGAGGCCAGTACCTTTGCCGCGAGCCAGACAGGTATGGGTGCGGTTGTCACCTTTACCGGCATTGTGCGCGATCTGGACGGCACGCTCGACTACATGCAGGTTGAGCATTATCCGGGCATGACCGAAAAGGCCTTGCGCAGCATCGCCGAGGACGCACACAAGCGCTGGGATTTGGGGGGCAGCCTGATTATCCACCGCCATGGGCGGCTAGCGCCGGATGACATGATCATGATGGTCGCCACCGCATCGCGCCATCGCAAGGACGCCTTCGAGGCCGCGATGTATCTAATGGACTACCTGAAATCGCGTGCGCCGTTTTGGAAGAAAGAGGCAACTGGCGGTGACGCCTCTTGGGTTGATGCCCGAGACGAGGACGAAGAGGCGCTGAAGGACTGGAGCTAATTGGTTGGCGCCGCGCTTCCTTAACGCATCAGATCAGGCAGATCACCTGTCAGCCCTGCCGCCTCGCGCATTAGTGCACGCCGCACAGGGGCAGTTGCCTGAACGGCGCCCATGCCAATGTCGCGCACGGCGCGCAGCAGGGGGTTGTCGCTAGAAAACAGCCGATTGCTGATGTCCGTTGTCATCGCCAGCGCCGCGATATCAAAGCGGCGCCAGCGCTGATATCTCTCCAGCACATCGGAAGCGGTCATATCCTCGCCCCGAAGCTGTGCATCGGTCAGCACCTGCACCAGCGCCGCGACATCGCGCAGCCCTGCGTTCAGGCCTTGGCCCGCGACGGGATGCACGCCATGCGCCGCATCGCCGACAAGCGCCACGCGCGGCGCAACCAGATCATTCGCAACGCTTAGGCCCAGCGGATAGGTGTAGCGCGCGCCGACCAGCGAAATCTGCCCCAGAAAGTCGCCAAATCGGGGGCGTAGAACATTAAGGAAATCCTCGTCATCCAGTGCCGCAAAGGCGGTGGCGGTTTCTGCCCGCTCGCTCCAGACGATGGACGACACGTTGCCGGGCAGCGGTAGGATCGCCAGCGGCCCCGGCGGCATAAAGAACTGATGCGCAATGCCGTGATGGGGTTTCTCATGCGCCACCGCGCAGACCAACGCGGTCTGCTTATACTGCCACCCGGTGCGCCTAATACCTGCCCGCTGGGCCGTGCCCGATGCGCGCCCGTCCGACCCCACGATCAGCCCTGTGCGCAGAACGCGCCCTGAGGCTAGCGTTAGCGTGGCGCTGGCCGCGTCCGCGTCCTGTGCGATGACTGCATCGCCAGATATCGTGGTGATGTGCGCCTCCGCATCCATCGCAGCCAGTAGCGCGGGGCGCAAAACGCGATCCTCGCACATGTGGCCCATTGGGCCTTCTTCCAACTCGGCATGGTCAAAATGCAGGGCAAAAGGCGACAGTGGCCCTGCGCCCGCGCGCCCGTCGCTGACCTTGATTTCCAGCATGGGCTGCGTGCGGTCCTTGATCCCGTCCCAGATGCCAATCGCGCGCAACAGGCGAACTGACGCCAACGCCAGCGCATAAGAGCGCCCGTCGAATGCGTCATCCGCACGCGCATCGCGCGGCAAGGCGTCGACAACCGTGACGCTGATGCCACGCTGCGCAAGGGCCAAGGCAAGGGCGGAGCCGTTCAGGCCGCCGCCGACGATCACGATATCACTGTCCATCTTCATGGCCCTCAATATGGCTGCGATTGCGGGATTGTCCATGCGCCACCCTGACGCTACGCTCAGCCGGATTTCAAAAAATTTGGGTAAGGGCGGGCGATGCAGGATTGGCTATATATGAGTGCGGCGGATCTGGGCCGGGCTATTGGCGCGGGCCGGATCGATCCTGTGGCGCTAACAGAGGTTTATCTGGACGCCATCGACGCGCATGAGATGACGCCGCGCATCTATTCCGCTGTCACGCATAGCCGCGCTAAGGCTGAGGCACAGGCCGCAAGCGCCCGCGCGCAGAAGGGGCAGAGGCGCGGAATTCTGGACGGCGTGCCGATCAGCTGGAAGGACTTGTTTGACAGCACGGGCACTGCAACCGAAGCAGGCAGCCGCCTGCTGGAAGGCCGTGTCCCCGCCCGCGACGCCGAAGTGCTGGCCAATGCCACCGAGGCTGGGCTCGTCTGCCTTGGCAAGACGCATATGAGCGAGCTGGCGTTTTCGGGCCTTGGCCTGAACCCCATGACCGCGACGCCGCCTTGCATCAATGACGCGGATGCGGTCGCCGGTGGCTCCTCCTCCGGGGCGGCGGCGAGCGTGGCGCACGGGCTGGCCGCCGCTGGCATTGGTAGCGATACGGGTGGATCGGTGCGCGTGCCTGCTGCGTGGAATGATCTGGTGGGTCTCAAGACGACCGCTGGCCGGGTATCTGCGCGCGGCACTGTGCCGCTGGCTGCGCGGTTCGACACGGTCGGGCCTTTGACGCGCACTGTCGAGGACGCCGCGCTGCTGCTGGCCGTACTGGAGGGGCGCAACGCCGTTGATTTGCGCGGTGCATCGTTGCGCGGTGTGCGGTTTGCGGCGCTGCAAAGCACGGTTATGACAGATTTGCGCGACACGCCGGAGCGCGCCTATCTGGCCGCCACCGCCAAGCTGGAGGACGCGGGCGCATTGATCGAGCCGCTGGTCGCGCCTGAGATCGACGAGGCGATGGGCCTTGCTGCAACGCTGTTTTCGGCCGAGGCATATGGCACATGGGGAGCCGTGATTGAGGCGGACCCGGAGAAGATGTTCGGACCCATCCGCGACCGCTTTCGCAGTGGCAAGGGCGTTACAGCGCCTGAATTTGTCGCGGCTTGGCAGCGTCTGGACGTGCTGCGCAACGTCTGGGCAGCACGCGTAGCGCGCTATGATGCGGTGCTGATGCCGACCGCACCTAACCTGCCGCCGAATGCGGCGCGGCTATTGGAGGGCGGCGAATACTACGTGGCCGAGAACCTGCTGACGCTGCGGAACACCCGCGTTGCCAATCTGATGAGCCTGCCGGCGATCACGCTACCGACGGGCGTTCCGAGCTGCGGTATCATGCTGTGCGGCGCGGCCATGGGCGAGGAACGGCTGCTAAGGATCGCCCATGCGGCAGAGGCGGCGCTGGGCTAAGCCATTGAATTAGGTATTTTTACCAAGAAAAAACATGGTCTGCCAAAAATGCCACAATCGGGCGGTGGTCGATATGGTTTCGCTGGACGGATGCACGCCCAACGCGTAGTTTTGGGCAATACGGGGCGACAATGATCCCGAACCTGAGGCAGTATACATGTTATCCGAGCGGTTTTTTAACCTTGCGGCAAGTTGTTTGGCATGCCTGTGCGATCCGTCGCGCGGCGCGGCGCCATCATGCATTGCGGATATTTGGGTCTTTCAGGATCACGATGAAATCAGCCGGATCACGGGTGCGTTTGCGCCCTTGGCCGGGCAGGCGGGCGCATCGCGCCGGGCTTGCAGGGCGTAAGGACGAGGAACGAAATGGCATATCAGACACGCGGGCGCGATCCTTTGCTGGACAGCAACATGGCGCAGGCCATCGAGAAACGCGGCAAGGAACTGCTTGGCCTTGGCTTTCTGGGGATGGCTATTCTGGCTGCGATGCTCTTTGCCTCCTATAGCCCCGAGGATCCCAGCTGGCTCTCGGCGGTTGATGCACCGGTGCAAAACTGGCTGGGCCAGACGGGCGCTACTATTGCTGCAACGCTCTTTATGGTCGTTGGCTGGGGCGGTTGGGGTGTGGCCATCGTGCTGGCGGCTTGGGGTGTCCGTTTTGTTCTGCATCGCGGGCAGGAGCGGGCAATGGCGCGCGTCATCTTTGCCCCCATTTGGATCGCAGTTCTATCGCTCTATGCCGCGTCTTTGACGCCGGGTGCCGAATGGTATGCTAGCCACAGTTTTGGTCTGGGCGGTATTTTTGGTGACACGGTTCTGGGTGCTATACTGGGCGTTCTGCCCATCGGTGCGGCGCCGGGCCTAAAGGTGCTGTCGCTGATACTGGGCCTGTTGATGCTTGCGCTTGGCGCGTTTGTCACGGGCTTTGAGCTGAGCGAGATCAAGCGAGGCCTGCGTTACATGGCGCTGGGCGTGATCATGGCCTATTCGGCGCTCGTCGGTCTAGCCTCGCGCGGTGTTTCTGGCGCCGCATCAGCCGCCAATGCGGCTCGCGTGAGTGCCGCCGCGCGCCGCAATGCGCCTGCCGCTCCTGCGATGGTCGCGCCTTCGCCGCGCCTTGGCCGCAGCGCCCATGCCAAAGTCTATGATGAAACCGCAGCACCCCCGCTGCACGCCCCTGCGCGGGGTACGCGCGCCGTTGAGGCGCATATCGACAAGCCGGTGGAGAGGCAAGGCGGCCTGTTGGGCCTGATGCCGTCACTGATGCGCAAGCCCGAACCGATGCCAACGCCAGAGCTGGTCGAGCCGCAGGCGACCGCGGGCGACTGCCCCATGCCGGGCGAGGACCGCATCAAGGAAAAGATCGCTGATATCATCAAGTCGCGTGTTCGCTCCGCGCCTGCCGCGCCTATGCAATTGGCCGCCGCCGCCGCCGCCGCGCGCGCCGGACGGCGTGGGCCCATGCCACTGGTGTTGAACACCGCGCGCACTGCGCCGCTGCCACCTGAGCCGCCCCTGACCTCAGCAGGCGTGACGCTGCCGCCTGAGCCGCGCCTAAGCGCTGCGCCGCGCACGGCCGCGCCAGAGGCTACCCCGCAGCCTGAGCCTGTTCATCAGCACCGGGAAATCACACCGCGCGCACCCATGCTGGAGCCTTCCTATGAAGGCGAGCTTGAGGATGAGGACGAAGCGGTGATACTGGATGAGAACACGCAAGTCTCTCAGCAGCCGATTTATCGCACGCACACACCTGAGGCCAAGAAGGTCGTTCAGCATCCCGTGCGCAAGGTGCCCGCACCCTCGGCGCGCGCCGTGGCCGAGGCGCAGCCGGTGCTCCAATTCGAGGAGGGCGCCAGCCTACAGTATGAATTGCCCCCGCTTAGCCTGCTGTCCAGTCCCGAAAATATCACCCGCCACCACCTCAGCGACGAGGCGCTGGAGGAAAACGCGCGGATGCTGGAGGTCGTGCTGGATGATTATGGCGTCAAGGGCGAGATCGTGTCAGTTCGCCCCGGCCCAGTCGTCACGATGTATGAGCTTGAGCCTGCCGCGGGCCTCAAAGCGTCCCGCGTAATCGGCCTTGCCGACGATATCGCGCGCTCAATGTCGGCGCTGTCCGCGCGCGTCAGCACCGTGCCGGGCCGCAGCGTCATCGGTATCGAGCTGCCCAATGACAACCGCGAGATGGTGTCGCTGCGCGAGATCCTGTCGAGCCGTGATTTCGGCGATGGCAATCAAAAGCTGCCTCTGGCGCTGGGCAAGGATATCGGCGGCGATCCAATGGTCGCGAACCTGGCCAAGATGCCCCACCTGCTGATCGCCGGTACGACCGGATCGGGCAAGTCGGTGGCGATCAACACCATGATCCTGTCGCTGCTTTACAAGCTGACACCCGAAGATTGCCGGATGATCATGATCGACCCCAAGATGCTGGAACTCAGCGTTTATGATGGCATCCCGCACCTTCTTAGCCCGGTTGTCACGGACCCAAAAAAGGCGGTCGTCGCCCTGAAATGGACCGTCGCCGAGATGGAAGAGCGCTATCGCAAGATGTCCAAGATGGGCGTGCGCAACATCGACGGCTACAACTCCCGCGTGGCTGACGCGCTGGGCAAGAACGAGATGTTCAGCCGCACCGTGCAGACCGGATTCGATGACGCCACCGGCGAGCCAGTGTTCGAGACTGAGAAATTCGCACCCGAAAAGATGCCATACATCGTCGTTATCGTCGACGAAATGGCAGACCTGATGATGGTCGCAGGCAAAGAGATCGAGGCTTGCATCCAGCGCCTTGCGCAGATGGCGCGTGCGTCGGGCATCCACATTATCATGGCCACACAGCGCCCCTCGGTCGACGTCATCACCGGCACGATCAAGGCGAACTTTCCAACGCGCATCAGCTTTCAGGTGACGTCGAAAATCGACAGCCGTACCATCTTGGGCGAAATGGGGGCCGAGCAACTCTTGGGTATGGGCGACATGCTGTACATGGCTGGCGGCGCGAAAATAACCCGCTGCCACGGCCCGTTCGTCAGCGATGAGGAGGTCGAAGAGGTCGTGAACCACCTCAAGGCGCAGGGGCCGCCCGTCTATGTCGGCAGTGTGCTGGAAGGCCCGGACGAGGATCAGGCTAGCAGTATCGACGCCGTTCTGGGCTTGACGACCGGATCAGAGGGCGAGGACGCACTGTACGATCAGGCCGTCCAGATCGCCATTACAGACCGCAAATGCAGCACGTCGTACATTCAGCGCAAACTGGCTATCGGCTATAACAAGGCGGCGCGACTGGTCGAGCAGATGGAGGATCAGGGCGTGGTGTCGGCGGCCAATCACGTGGGCAAGCGCGATATTTTGGTGCCGGAGCGGTAGGACACGGCCACCCGCACATCATGGAAATTTTCAAGCGGCGTCCTGTTCTCAGGGCGCCGTTTGACGTATTTGCGGGACGGCGGCGGGATGCGGGCAACCGCCTGTGATAAGCGGCCGCCCTTGATAAGAGGGCGCTGCCGCCTGATATGGAATGGTAGCAGGGACGCTATCGCATAACAGCGGTCTTTCCGCGCAAAATAAGAGCGGGCCCAATACCGCGCCGAATCGAGGAGGCAGACTAACCATGAGAGTATTCACCGCCATCGCCGCCGCGACGGTAAGCATTGCCATTGCGATGCCTGCCGCCGCCCAAAAGCTGCCCCTGACGGAGCTTTCGCGCTACTTAAACAGCTTTCAGACTGCCAGTGGCGCGTTCACCCAGATTAATGACGACGGGACCATCAGCGAGGGCCAGCTACTGATCAAGCGGCCGGGCCGTGTGCGGTTTGAGTATAAACCGCCCGAGCAGATGTTGGTCGTCTCTAACGGCGACACGGTGGGCATCATTGATGGCAAGTCGAACGACGGCCCTCAAGGTTATCCGCTGAACCGCACGCCGCTGTCCATCATTCTTGCGAGGAATGTGGACCTGACC
>JAGXGX010000035.1 GCA_024636515.1 Roseovarius sp. | reverse complement strand
TCCAAGCATCAGTGCCAACACATGCCCCCCATCGGCAAGAAGATCGGGCTCGATGCTGTACTTCGCAATGATCGCGAGCAAAATCGCGGACAGAAGCAGCCACTTGCCGCGCCTTCGCGCAATAGCAACGCCGATCAGGCCGAAACCGCCGATAGACATGCCGACATCGTTCATTGATGTCAGGTCGACCCAGCCCGCAGACCATCCCACACACGCGAGCAATATTGCGGTTCCAGCGACATCGAGACCGAAGAAGAGAAGGGCTGTGACGGCGCTTCCCTGCGTCCATTCGACGTAACCGATGACCGCTGCGGCAAAGACAACCTGCCGACTGAGCATATCTGCGTCGTGCGACAAAAAGATGCCGGTGATCAGGCGGAAAACCTCGCCCGAGAGCACGCTGTCATGCCCAATACCCCAGTCCGCAAGAATCCCATCGGGTAGATCCTGTGCGAGGCTTCCAGCAAGAAAATTTGCGATCAGCATGATTAGGAGAAACAGGATCGTGAACCGCAATCGAATGATTGATGTTGCAACGGAATGCAGGGTCAAACCGGCGTTATGTGTTTCAACTGACATGAATTGCAAAGGTACCCAAGAGCGTGAAGAGTGCGATAATCAAAAGCATCAGAAACAGCTCGGCTGGCGCCCCGTCGTCAGGCAGCCGATCAGGGCGGTCGATCCGTCTGCGCACATGGCGCATTCTGGCCCAAGCAATCAGAACGACCGCTGCCCCAGCGACCAGCATCAAGAGTTCGGACCAAAACGGCGAATGCTGATTGCCAAGCCGCGCCGCAGCCAGCCCAAAACCGACGATCGCGACAGCCGTGCGCACCCACGACAGGAAGGTACGCTCGTTCGATGCGTGGGTTTCAAAATTTATGATCATGGCAAATTCCTAATTCCCTAGGCCGCGAAAGCCGCCTGAGATTAGCACATTTACCTCATATAGGATTTGCGGCGCAGCCAGTCCGCCGGGGCACGCCAGATAGTTTGGAGTCCACTCAGGGCTGAACTTTTCCTTGAAGCTGCGCAGACCCTCGAAGTTGTAGAAATGTTCGCCATGTTCAAAGACGAAGCCGCCGATGCGGTTCCAGATCGGCGCAAGCTGTCTGCTTTCGATACCTGAAAAGGGCGCAGCGCCCAGCGAGAACCAGTGATACCCCTCTGCCGCACCCCAGAGCATCAGCTCGGCAAAGAGCGCATCCATGGCGAAACCGGGGCCGTCCGGGCGATAGCGCATCAGATCCAGTGATAATTCGTGCAGGTTCGCGCCTTTGAACAGGTTGGCGAAGGCGGTGATCTTGCCGGAGGGGTCACGCAGGACGGCGACGTCAAAATTGGCGATGTATTCTTCCTCGAAAGCACCAAGGGAGAAACCCTTCTCCTCGCCGTGCTTATTCTCTAGCCACGCATCCGAGATGGCGCGCAACTCGGTCATTCTCGGGCTAAGGTCCGATGCCGGGATCACTTCGAAAACAAAACCATCGCGCGCCGCACGGTTGCGGGCTTGGCGCAGGTCCTTTCGAGGCGCACCATCCAGATTGAAACCATGCAAATCGACACGGGCGACCTCTCCGATCTTTAGAATTGAGAGGCCCAGATCCAGATAGATTGGCAGGTAGGCAGGCGAGACTGAGTAGAATGCACATCGCCGTCCCTGACGGTCTGCCAGTTCGCGCAGCCTCCAGATCAGCTGTTACCTGATTTTGGATCACCGATTGGATCACCCTTGGCGATCAGCGAGCGCCCGGTGTCGGCGTAGGCGATGAACGCGCGCTCATCCTCCGAGATTAGGAAAGCCTTGTCACCCGTCAGTGCGATGGGAGCTTCGGTATCCTCACTTTGCGCGATCAGCATGCGCACCACGTCCGGAATTGGCTGAGGTCGCGCCCTTACGGAATTGCTGGTGATGAGGGAATTAAATGCGATCAAGCTAAGGATGACCGCGCCCGCAAGACTGGCGCGAAGGAACCGCGGCGCATCTCCGTGCCAACTGAAATCCCACCAGAGTGCGTTCTGGTATGGCACATGAGAATGTGCAAAGAGGCCGATCCAGAATACTGCGCCAGACAGCGCGACGATGCTGACCAGCCACCGGGCGTCGAGGCGAAGGACCGACGCGCCCTCCGCGCGGTAGAAGGCCGGTCGAAACAGCCCGAGCGCGGTCAAGGTCGCGAGCATCGACAGAGACTCTTTCCAGTCCAGCCCCTTGAGGAGAGAGGCAATCAGACCGACGGCGAGTAGCCCCATCGCGACGACCCACGCGCGATAGAGTTTACGATACAGGCCGCGCGCCACGACCAGCAGCAGCAACCCCGCGACGCTTCCCACGAGGTGCGAGGCCTCGACGAACGGGAGTGGAAGTATCTCGCGCAGGATCCCGAGATGCGATTGCTCTGCCGGTAGATTTCCTGACACCAAAAGTATGATGCCCGCCAGTAGCGCGATGCCTGCCGCGAGGGGCGGGACTAACGGACGACAGGCTTGCCAAGCGATGCGTGCCCCACCGGCCAGCGCATCACGCTGCGCCATGCCCATAGTCAGGCTGAGGCCCGCAACAGCCAAGATAAAGGGAAAGATCGTATAGACGAGCCGGTAGAGCAAGAGGGCGACCAGAACATCGGACCGCCCTGCTGCACCTAGTCCGGCTATGATCGTCGCCTCGAAAACGCCCAGTCCGCCGGGGGAATGGCTAAGCATGCCCAAGCCGACCGCACCGAAGAAGATGGTGAAGAAAAATGGCAGGTTCTGCACAATGTCGCCAGGCATCAGAACATAGAGCGTCAGCGCCGCGCCGCTCAGATCTAGCACGCCTGCGCCCGCCAATGCCGCCCCGACCCTCGCGTTTGGTAAGGTCAATGCAAAGCCGCCCGCCTTCAACTCGCGTTTGCCGGTTAAAAGCCAGGTGAGATACGCCGCCAGCGCGATCAGAATTGCGCCCCCGAAAGCCGTTTCGAGATTTGGTGATATCGGCAGTACCGCGCTGAGACCATTCGGATGGAACGTAAGCAACACGCCAAATACCAGCGCCAGACCAGATAGAAAGCCTGTCCATGACACCGTGATGATCCCTGCGACCAGCGCCATATCCAGACCGAAGGCGGAAAAGACGCGATAGCGAACGGCGGTGCCGGTCAGGTAGGAGACACCAAGAAGACCGGAAATGGCGTAGCCTGCGGCCCCGGCCAAGGCCGCAATGCGCGATGGCACTTTGCCTTGGGCGACCGAGCGAACAGCCAGCGCGTCATAAAGAGCGATCCCGCTGAAACTAAGCGCGGTGCAGCCCATCGCCTTGAGTAGCGAGACGGGAGAGGCCGCAGCAAGATCTGCCTTCACGTCGATCCATTTCACATGGGAGGCCAGTTTGTGCAGGACGAAAACGGCAATCACCGCAATGACGAGGGGAATGGCTATCTTTAGCACGGGGTGCTCGACGATGCGCACCAGCCGTCCCCGAACGTGTATCGTTTCAGCGACGGCCATCGGCGTTTTCCTCCAGCAATTCGATCTGTATCTGCTGCAATTCGGCTAGCTTTTCCCACTGATGGGCTAACTGGTGGTCGATCTTTTCGTGCAACTGGCGGATTTCCAGCTCAGCCTTTAGATTGACGCGATAGTCGTTTTCGGCGCGAAATCTGTCCTTTGTTTCCTGCCTGCGCTGGCTCATCATGATGACGGGTGCCTGCATCGCTGCCACGCAGGATAGCACAAGGTTCAGCAGGATGAACGGGTAGGGATCGAATGGTTTGGAGCTTAGCGCCACGACGTTGAGTGTAACCCAAGCGACCAACACCGCTGCGAACGAAATGATAAACGTCCAGCTTCCGCCGAATTCCGCAACCTTGTCTGCTGTACGCTCGCCGAAGGTCGATGCCTTCTCAATTTCCTCCGCAGGGTTTCGCGACACAAACTCTCCGGCCTCCAAGCTTTCGATCACCTGCCGGTCCAGCTCGTCCAGCTCGCCCCGTTCATCCGATAGCAGCTGCTCGACATATTGCCGTCTGAACCGGGTGAGATCAGGCTTGCATATCTGCTTGCCGTCGGACCAGCCGGGGGCAGCATGCGTGATCAGGTCCGACACCCCCGGCCGCACTGAAATCCAAGGCCGCATCTTTGACGGCGGAAACGTCTGCCCGCAAACATGACAGACAGGCTGTCCTCTGCCGGGGGCGTGCGCGGCCTTGGCCATCTCAAGCGCCGTCTTTCGCTGCTTTGTCCAGCATGAGCAGCGAAATTCCTGTCGACAAAAAGTTCACTCCCAGCAGAATGCCAAGCACCCAGACCGCAGTATCCGGCCAGCCGAACAAAATCATTCCGCCAAGGATCAGCGAGCAGGCACCGCTAAACATCATCCAACCCCAATCCTTGACCTGACTGCTCATTCGCAGTCCCAGCAGGATCGACACGACACCCTCGGCCAGAAAGACCAGCATCATCACGACGGTGAGGGTCTCGATACCGAACCGGGGCCACAGTAGGAAAACCACCCCCAAGAGCAGAGTGATGCCGAATGCGATGGCGGCATATTGCCATTCCTTGGCAGCCCGCATTTCCCAAGCGAACCAGAGACCGACCACCCCCCAAAGGGTGAGCATCCAAGCGACGATAAGCTCGCCGGCGAGTGTGGCCCAGCCGGGAAGGAGGATGGCGAGTATGCCGAAGAGGATGAATACGATGCCCACCATCCTTAAACGTTTCGGCAAGGCATGTTTGAGGACGGCGCTAGGCGGCGAGTGATGCGCGGTGTTCATTTCAGCTATCTCCCTGTCGGCGGATCGATGCTTCGCGTTGAACCGATATTTATGCCTTTGACTGCCCACATGATTTTCCCGAACCTTACTTCTGCGCAAGGTTGGCGGAATATCTGGCTGAGCATGAGGTATCTGCGTAATCTGCTGGAAAAAGCGGAGATTGAAATGAAGATCCTGCTGGCCGAAGACGATCTGAAAATGGCCGAATACCTGACCTCCGGGCTCATCGAGAGCGGTCATAGTGTTGATCATGTCTCGGACGGACGCGACGCGCTCAGCTATTGTCTTTATAATGACTGCGACATGGCTATTTTGGACCGGATGATGCCCGGCATGGATGGCCTGTCAGTGCTCAAGGCGTTGAGGGCTGCGGGAAAGGATCTGCCGGTACTTTTCCTGACTGCGCTTGGCCAAGTGGATGACCGTGTCGAAGGATTGTCAGCCGGCGGCGACGATTATCTGGTCAAGCCATTCCACTTTTCCGAGCTCTTGGCGCGGATCGTTGCGATAACGCGGCGGCAACACGATACCGCTGAGGCGACTTCACTGGATGTCGACGACTTGCATCTCGATCTGCTTGCGCGCACTGCGACCCGCCAAGGCACCCTGATCGAACTGCACGCCAAGGAATTCGCAATGCTAGAAATTCTGATGCGCAATGCAGGCCGTGTGGTAACCCGTACGATGCTGCTGGAGCGCGTCTGGAACTTCAATTTTGAACCCAATACTACCGTGGTAGAGACGCATATGAGCCGACTGCGCGCCAAGGTCGACAAGCCCTTCGACGTCGCCCTGATCCATACGATACGAAACACCGGGTACTCGCTACATGGACCGCGGTAACATCCTCTCAGGTGCCGCGTTCACGGCGGTACTGCAATCGGCGGTGGTCTTTCTGGTCATGCTGATCACAGTCGGTTCCCTGACAAACAGATATGTCGAGCGCACCATGACTGGCGAGTTGCGCGAAGATATTCAGACGCGGTGGAGCCTCTTTGCCGCGGATTATCGCGAAGAGGGCGCCGCCCCCCTGACGGAATTGATCGACAGCGCCGCGTTGTTTACCGCGCAGGGCAGGCGCGCGATTGGCTTGTTTGACGCAAATGGCAGGCCGGTTGCTGGCAATATTTTGACCCGCCCCGAGACGGACGGATGGCAGAATGGCGCGCTCGATCTGGTGCCAGATGCGAGCCAGACGTCGTCCGATGGGCGCGAGATTGAGTATTTTTATCGAAGCGGCGCGGTCGATGACTACACATTGGTCGTCGGTCAGCGACTGGATCGCATGTTTCAGTTGGACCGCACCGTATTCCGTACATTGTCCATTACCGGGTTTATCGTCGTCCTGACGATGCTGGGCGCGGGATACCTTCTCAGCCGCAAGAGCCTGCGCAAGTTGGAAGGCCTTGAGCAGGCACTGGAGCGGGTTTCAGATGGTGATATGTCAGCGCGCGTCGCCGTGTCGCCGCACAATGACCAAATCGACCGGATCGCCGGACGCATGAACACCCATCTCGATAGTCTGTCGCGGCTGATGGCCTCTACGCGCGGTACCGCCGCTGCTGTGGCACATGATCTGAAATCACCACTTGCACGGGCCTATCTGGGGCTGGGGCGTGCATTAGCGCAAGTGGATGCAGGCGAAGATCCCCGCGCTGACATCGAAGATACGCAAGGCGAACTTCAACGGATGGGCGTGATTTTCGACACGTTCATGCGGCTTGCGCAGATCGAAGCCGGAGTGTACGGCGGACCGTTCGCCAAGGTAGATCTGAGGGCGTTAGTGGACGACTTGGCAGAAACTTACCATTTGGTTGCCGAAGATCACGACCAGACGTTGGTTTATGATCGCGATGCTGGTGGCGACGTTTCAGTCGTTGGCGACGCCGCAATGCTGCAACAGTTGCTGGTCAACCTTCTGGAGAATGCGCTGAACCATGGCGGAGCGGGAAACGAGATCCAGCTGTCGCTTGATCGCAAGGCGGACCGTGTTCACCTGACAGTAGCCGATCGTGGCCCGGGGATTCCGGAGGCGGCCCGCGATGCGGTGTTCGAGCCGTTCCATCGTCTCGATCCTAGCCGCAGAAAGCCCGGCAGTGGATTGGGGCTGACTTTAGTCCGCGCCATAGCGGAGCGTCACGGAGCGGATGTCACGCTGGCGGACAATAATCCTGGGCTTCGCGTCTCTGTAGTGTTTCAATAGGGACATCGGTGCCAGTCGGTCCAGCCGCTGAAACAGGGTTAGGGGCGGCAAAACTGACTGCCGCCCGCGTCTTGATCCTGCTTTTCCTGAAAAACTGCCGAGATCCGCGAGAGTAGCCGGGCAGTTAGCTTGTCAGCATACGCAACTTCGACGCCGATGCTTTCCATGTCGTTGATACCTGTCTCATTGCACGCAGCCTTTGCATGGTCCGCTGTGGTCTATGCCACACCGCCCAGCTTCAAAAACCAGTCGTAGCGGCCAAACACATCTGAACCTCGTTCAAGCTGGCTTTGGCCCCGGCCATTTTCGGGGTTACTGGCGAAACGTCAGGGGCTGACGCACCAGTATTTTACGGCGCGATCTTGAATTGGGCTTGTGCCGTGGTGAGCGACCTCGCCCGTCCCAACCCGTTGACGCGAGGGGTCGAGGCGGCCGTTGATATTCGTATCCGTTATGACGCTCGCCATTGCATTCAGTTCATGTACCAGCCGTGGCTGACAACCAGCGATTGGCCGGTTAGGGCATTGGTGGGGAAGGCGGCAAACAGGTGCGCGACTTCGGCGACATCTTCGATCGTGGTAAATTCCTGATCGACGGTTTCACCTAGCATCACCTTGTTCACGACCTCCTCTTCGGAGATGCCCAGATCCTTGGCTTGTTCAGGGATCTGCTTTTCCACCAGCGGTGTTTTGACGAAACCGGGGCAGATCACATTGGCGCGCACGCCATGTTCGGCGCCTTCTTTTGAGATCACGCGTGCGAGGCCCAGCAGGCCGTGTTTGGCCGTCACATACGCCGATTTCAGAGGTGAGGCCTCTTTTGAGTGGACCGAGCCCATAAAGATGATCGAGCCCGATCCGGCCATATACATATGTGGCAAGCAGGCTTTGGTCGTCAGGAACGCTCCGTCGAGGTGGATCGACAGTAGTTTTTTCCATTCGCTGAAGGGAAAGTCCTGTAGCGGGTGGACGATCTGGATCCCGGCGTTTGAGACGAGAACGTCTATCCTTCCCCATGCCTTAATAACCGCGTCGATCCCCTTGTTGACTTGCTGCTCGTCGGTGACGTTCATCTCGACAGCCATCGCTTTGCCGGGGCCTTTTTTGGTCAGTTTGTCAGCGGCATCTTGCGCCGCATCCAGTTTAAGGTCGGCGATGACGACCTTAGCGCCATCCGCAATAAATCGCTCCGCAATTCCATGGCCGATTCCGCTGGCGGCGCCGGTGATGATGCACACTTTGTCCTTGAGGTTCATTTGCTTGGCTCCTTTGATGAAGTGGTAGGTGAAGTCGCCCACATGACGCGCAGGCTCTGCCCGCCTGTAAAGTGGTGGATCAGAGCCATTCCCGCATGGCCGATCAGGTAAGCCCATACGAGATTGGCCATGAGGCCATGCAGATTGATCGCCAGCCATATGACCAGCCCGTCCTGAGAACCCGCGATGTTGCCCAGCCAGTAGAGCGTGCCAGTCGCCGCCATCGCAGTGATCAGAAGCAGCCCGAGGCCGTGAATGGCCGCAGCGAACGGGCTGGCCTGCCGGTATTGCGGCAGGTGAAAGGCGCGAACGATAGTCCAATGCGCCTTGGTATCTGCCCAGAACGCAGCACGGCGGTCTGCGCTGAACCAAGGCAGCAAGCGGCCAATGTCGGTGCCACCGATCCGGGTGATGATGACTAACCACAGCCCTAGAGCCATCACCCCGGCGAAAAGCCCGCTGTATTCGTGCACTTCAAAGACCCAGTTGCCGGAACGACCCTCCCGGGGAACCTGCATGAACTGGCTGCTTATCAGTTGCGATATCACGGCGAGCGCCAGGCACGCATGAAAGAGGCGGGTGCCGGTTGAATAAGCGGTCGCGACTGAAGTTTTCATTGGTCCGGCCCCTCCGCCAGATAGTCATGGACAACCTCGCCCAGTCCCAGCGTCGGATCGGTCAGCAGGTGGATCGCTGATATCACCTCGCGTACTGGCAGCTCTGCGACAGGGGCCAGCGCGTGGGAATGCAGCTCCAGCCCGGCTGGCCCTTCCCAAGCGCCCTTCACGGTCACGTCGGTCGTGTAGTACCTGACCAGTTCGCAGATGCGCGGTGTGCAATCAACATGTGGAATGATCTTGAGCAGGAAGCTGGGCGCCGTGAGCGCTTTCAGAACTTCGCCGTGATCCAGCGTGCGGTGCTTGTAGCCCATCGTACCGGTCGCGACGCGGACGGACCCGACGTCGAGAGTGCCCACTAGCGTATCCTTCTCGACGCGCAGCGACGGATCGGCCAGCTTCTTGGGGAAGCCCCATATTTCGCGGCCACCTGCGATAGGAGCCTCGTCATTCAGGAACATCGCATGGACATAGCCGCCAGCGACGCCGTCCAACGTGACGGGGATGACCTGACCGCTTTCGGTATAGTCC
>JAGXGX010000168.1 GCA_024636515.1 Roseovarius sp. | reverse complement strand
ATTGCACACGGCGCAGGTTTGTGGTGGTTAAATATGTGTTGTGCCCGGCCATAGCCGTGATCCGCGTCAAGAAAGGGAGCCGCATGGCTTGCGTCCAGATCAGCAGATATGCGCCATGATCGCCGCATCGCGCAGCGTTCAGGTGGGTGCCGTCGTGGCGGCGCTCTTGCTGCACGGTGCGCTGGCGCTGGCGCTGATGCGGGATGCCGAGGTCGAAATTAAGGGCGGCGCTGGTGCGCCCGAGGCGCGGCTTGGCACGAGCTTTGCCGATATGGCCGCCGGTACGTTGAAGCCGAACACGGCCGCCGACGTCGCGCAGCCCGTTCCGGTGGAAGCGGCAAAGCACGCTGCCGAGCCGCTGACGCCCCATGCGCCTTCAAAGCCAGTAGAGGCTGAGCGGACTAGAAATACCCAGCAGGCTGCCGTCGTAAAGCCGCCCACGGCCGATGTCGCGGCGCGAGCGCCCGCGCCTAGCCCTGAGCGGCGTGTTGAGCCGCTTGAGCCGGACGTGCAGACAGCGCAGCCGACCCAATCCGAAGAGGCGCTGTTGCATGAGGAGGCGGGCCCGGCAGTCAGCCGCTCGCTTCGGCCCAAGCAGCGCAGCGAGGCATTTGAAACCGCGCATGAACGGGCCAAGCCTATTCCCGCGCCCCAGCCAAAACCCAAGCCGAAAGCCAAGATCGCGCCCGTGGCGCAGTCCGCCAATCGCGGCAACGCAAGCCAGAACGCCGCCGCAGGTGCCGCGACCGGACGCGCCGATACCAAGGCGACGGCCACCGGGACGGCTGGGCAAAAGGCACAGGTAACCGGCAATGCAGCGGCCAGCAATTATCCCGGCGCTGTGATGCGCAAAATATCGCGTGCGGCGCGCCCACGATCTGCCTCGCGCGGGACGGCTATGGTGGTATTTACAATTGCGGCCAGCGGCGGGCTGGGCGGGGTGCGCATCGCGAGCAGCTCAGGCTCGGCCCAGCTTGACCGCGCGGCGCTTCGCATGATCCAGCGCGCGGCACCTTTTCCGCCACCGCCGCCCGGTGCGCAACGTAGTTTTACCATCAACATCAAGGGTCGCTGAGGTCCCGCGGCAGAGCCCGCGTCGCACCCTAGATCGCCCTAGACATTCTGTGCGCAATCGCCTCTCTAGTCCGGCATGGATAGTGAAGAAAACGCACGGCCCGGCTGGGGCATATTTTGGATGGTCGTCACCGGCATCCTCTTTGTCGGGGTGACGGCGCTGGTCAAGACGATCGGCCCACGCCTGCCTGCTGCTGAAACCGCGTTTTTGCGGTATGCGCTGGGCCTTGTGCTGCTGATCCCTGCGATCCCGGCGATCCGGCGCGCGGCGATCACCCCGCGCCTTTGGGCCGTATTCTGCGGGCGCGGCGCGGTCCATACCATTGGCGTCGCGATGTGGTTCTACGCCATGGCCCATATCCCCCTCGCGGACGTGACTGCCATGAACTACCTGTCGCCCATCTACGTCACCATCGGCGCTGCGCTCTTTCTGGGCGAGCGTCTGGCGCTGCGTCGCCTGATTGCGATCCTTGTTGCGCTCTTGGGTGCGGTTATCATCCTGCGCCCCGGCCTGCGCGAGGTGGGACCAGGGCATCTGGCGATGCTTCTGACGGCTTTCAGCTTTGGCATATCGTACTTGTTGGCCAAGGTGGCGACGGGGAAGGTGTCGCCCATGGTGGTCGTGGCCATGCTGTCGCTAACCGTGACCATTGGCCTTGCGCCTTTTGCCGCGTTGAACTGGGTTCAGCCGACATGGCTGGAGCTGGCGACATTGTTCGCAGTCGCTGCGCTGGCGACCGGGGGGCATTACACGATGATGCTGGCCTTCCGCGCGGCGCCGATGTCGGTGACGCAGCCGATGACGTTCCTGCAACTGGTCTGGGCGGTCCTGCTGGGTACGCTCGTCTTCGGCGAGGCGATTGATCCCTACGTCGTGCTGGGCGGGATGGTTATCGTCGGTTCGGTCAGTTTCATCACATGGCGCGAGGCGCTGCTGAAACGGCGCGGCAATACGCCTGTGAGCACGCCCGTCAGCACTGCGACCAAAGTTTAAGCGGGCCTCTAAGACGCCTTCGGCTTGCGCGTCGGGGTTAGCTTCATTCCCGGAGCTGCGAGGCGGGCCGCGGGACCAACCCACGCATAGGCCAGCAGGCACGGATCGCGGTCGCCGGTGGTGATGCGGTGTTCAACACCGGAGTTGTTAAAGATCAGCGATCCGGGCGAATAGACAGCCGTGTTGTTTTCTGACCAAGCGCCCGCGATTGAAATGTAACTTTCCTCAATATCCTCGTGGCTGTGCTGCGGGTATGTCGTGCTGGGTGCGAACAGTACGAACCCTAGGTTCAGCCGGTCCGATTGTACCGGCCCCTTCTGTCCAAGAATTTCGCAGAATGCATACTTGCGCGCCAGCGGCTTTGGCATTTGCTCGTACCCGTATTCCCAAGTCAGCGCGCCGCGCACCTCTCGCAGTGCGCGGGCCATTCCTTGCATCGCCGCACGCTCGCCCAGATCCAGCGCGCGGGGCAGATGGGCAGTGACAGGGCGCGCGTAGGGCGCGCGCGGCTCTATCGGCGGGTTCGACGCAATCGTCGCGGACAGCGCATCGCGCACCCGCTTGCGGTGGCCGCGGATCGCCGCGCTGCCCCCATCCGATCCCTGCCGATAGAGCGCGTCGAACTCGCGCAACAGATACAGCCAATCGGGGCAATCCGTCAGGCGGAGCGTGGGCGTCGCGGGGTTTGCGGCGTCGGTCATAAGCATTGTCTCGCAAATTTGAGCATCTGAAATTTCAACCACAAAGGCCGCAGCCGTCGCAAGTGTTTTGGTTCGGGCCACACCGCCGCAGACGAAAAATGCCGCCGAACATATGTGTCCGGCGGCACTCATTTCTATCGCTGGGCGCCCAAGCGGGTGCCTTGCGTGGCTAGCTTAGACAAACCACCAGCGCTCGGCCCAGCGCTCGCCGTCCATGTCCCAGTTGGACGCGACGGCCTCCGGCTTGCCGACTTTCTTGGTCGCGGCAAAGACGTAGTTGGCGAACATCGGAATAATGATCGCGCCTTGGGTGCTGACAATCTCCTGCAGCTCGAAATACTGCTGCTTGCGCTTGGCCTCGTCCAGCTCGGCGCGTGCCTCGGTCAGCAGGGCGTCGAACTTCTCGTTGCACCAGAAGCCGTCGTTCCAGTCCGCTCCGCATGTATAAGCGGTCGAGAACATCTGGTCCTGCACCGGGCGTCCGCCCCAATAGACCGCCGAGAAGGGCTTCTTCATCCACACGTCGGACCAGTAGCCATCATTCGGCTCGCGCACGACCTTGATGTTGATGCCCGCGTCCTTGGCTGAGTTCTGATACAGCGTGGCAGCATCGACAGCGCCCGCAAAGGCAGCATCCGAGGCCGAAAGACTGACCTCGAGCGAGTCGAGGCCGGCCTCTTTGAGGTGGAACTTTGCCTTGTCCGGGTCGTAGGTCTTCTGCTCCAACTCGGTATTGTAGTATTGCTGCCCAGAGCCGATCGGCATGTCATTCCCGACCGAGCCGTAGCCAAACAGGATCTTCTCGACCAGTTCCTCGCGGTTGATCGCGTATTTCATCGCAAGGCGCACGTGGTTGTCGTCATAGGGCGCCTGATTGGCGGACATGGCAAATGTGTAGTGCTGCGTACCCGCGATCGAGCTGATATCCAGATCGGGGTTGCGCGCCAGAAGCCCAATTGTCTTGAGGTCCAGCTTGTCGACGGTGTCGACATCGCCTGACACCAGCGCCGTGGTGCGCGCGTTTTGGTCGGTCAGCGACAGCATCTCGATCGTGTCGAACCATGCGACGTCGTCGCGCCAGTGGTTCTCGTTCCGCTCGAAAATGGTGGTGATGCCCGGCTTGAACGATTTGATTTTGTAGCTGCCGCAGCCATCGCCGGATTTCCAGTCGATGCCGCCGTCCGCAGCAGGAAGGATCGGCAGGTGATAGTCGCTGAGGATGAAGGGGAAGTCGGCGTTGCCGCCATCCAGCGTAAAGATCACTGTGTCGCCTTCGATCGTCACGTCTTGGATCGGTGCGACGATTGGCGTGGCCGCCGATGCAGCCTCTTCGCCGCGGTGGAAATTGATCGACGCGACGACATCCTCGGGCGTTACATCTTTGCCCGAGTGATACGTCACACCCTTACGGATCTTAAAGCGCCACACTTTGGCATCCGCTGACGCTTCCCAGCTTTCGGCGATCTCGGGCCCGACGGAGCCATCGGCCAGAACCTCGGTGAGGTGGCCGTCCTTGGCGAAGGTCAGCGCGATCATATAGCCGTTGTCCCAAACGCCGGGGTTCAGCGTGTCGGTTGTTTGGCCGTGTCCCTTGCCGACGCGCAGGTTGCCGCCCTTTTTGGGCGTGGCAGCCATCGCGCTGCCGAAGGGCAGCGATGCGGCGACGGCGCCGAGCGCGGTCGTTTTCAGAAATCCGCGACGGTCGAAGCGGCCATTTGTAGTCAGCGACATAGGTGTCTCCCTTTTATTTTTTCTCAAGGTCTTCTTATCTTGTCCTGCCGCACATGCGCGGTGGTGGTTGCCTTGTTCCCGGCGTCATCAGCGCATTCGGCTACCGGGCACCGGCGCCCGTGCTGGCCCATTGGGGCCGCTGGGCTGATATACGCCGTCAGACGTTATTATGCCGCCATGCCCGGTTGCAACCTATAAAGGGGTTTTGCCGGGTGCGGCTGCCTGCGGGCTGAGCATTGGGGTTGTTGATTGACGAGTCAATAAAAAACCAATAGCGCCGGAATTGCGATTGCATCAAATTGAAGCATAAGGAGGCAGTGTGCCCAAGCTGGGAATGGAGCCGATCCGCCGCGCCGCGCTGGTCAGCGCAACGATACACGAAATTGGCGCGCAAGGGTCGATGGACGTGACCGTGGCCCAGATCGCCCGGCGTGCTGGCATGTCGCCCGCGCTGGCACATCACTATTTCGGCTCCAAGGAGCAGATATTCGCGGCGTCCATGCGCCACATCCTCACGCTATACGCAGCGCAGGTGCGCGGCGCGCTGATCATGGCGCCAACGCCCCGCGCGCGGATCGAGGCGATCATTCGCGCCAGCTTTACCGCGATGAGCACGCGGCCCGAGCATATTTCGGCCTGGTTGAACTTTTACGTGCAGGCCCGCAAGTCGCCCGAAACGGCACGCCTGCTGGCCATCTATCACCGGCGGCTTCAGTCGAACCTGCATCATGCCTTTGCGCTACTGGTCCCGTCGCGCGCCGACATTCTGGCGCGCGGCGTCGCGGCGATGATCGACGGGCTATACTGCCGCCACGCATCGGGCGCGGGCGGCGATATCTCGGCGCACTCCATCGAGACACTGCTGCATTACGTGGCATTGGCGCTGGACGATGCGCCGCACATACCTAACAAAGGAGCCACAGCATGAGCCGCCCCAATATCTTGATTATCATGGTCGATCAGCTGAACGGCACCCTTTTCCCCGACGGCCCAGCTGATTGGTTGCACGCGCCCAATCTCAAGCGTCTCGCCGCCCGCTCTACCCGGTTTGCCAATTGCTATACTGCCAGCCCGCTCTGTGCGCCGGGGCGGGCTAGCTTTATGTCTGGCCTCTTGCCCTCGCGCAGCCGGGTTTATGACAACGCCGCCGAGTTCGCCGCCGATATCCCGACATACGCGCATCACTTGCGCCGGGCGGGCTATCAGACGTGCCTTGCGGGCAAGATGCATTTCGTCGGCCCCGACCAGATGCACGGGTTTGAGGAACGCCTGACGACTGATATCTACCCCGCCGATTTCGGCTGGACGCCCGACTACCGCAAGCCCGGTGAGCGGATTGAGTGGTGGTATCACAATATGGGGTCCGTCACCGGCGCGGGGGTTGCCGAAATCTCGAACCAGATGGAGTATGATGACGAGGTCGCCTACGAGGCCACCCGCAAGGTCTATGATCTGGCGCGGGCCAAGGACAGCAGGCCGTGGTGCCTGACCGTCAGCTTTACCCACCCGCATGATCCATACGTGGCGCGCAAGAAATACTGGGATCTCTACGAGGATTGCGAGCATCTGCTGCCTGAAGTGCCGGCGATGAAATACGAGGATCACGATCCTCATTCGCAGCGGATATTTGACGCCAACGATTGGCGCAGTTTCGACATTACAGACGATCACATCCGCCGCGCCCGGCGCGCCTATTTTGCCAATATCAGCTATCTCGATGACAAGATCGGCGAGGTGCTTGAGGCGCTGGATGGCACGCGCCAGACCGAAGATACCGTGATCCTCTTTGTATCCGACCACGGCGATATGCTTGGCGAGCGAGGGCTGTGGTTCAAGATGAGCTTTTACGAGGGATCGGCCCGCGTGCCAATGATGATCGCCGCACCCGGCATGGCGCCGGGGCGCGTGGACACGCCCGTCAGCAATATCGACGTCTGCCCGACGCTTTGCGATCTGGCCGGGGTCTCCATCGACGAGGTCGCGCCGTGGATATCGGGGCAGAGCGTTGTACCACTGGGGCAGGGCGCGTCACGCGAGGCACCCGTCGCGATGGAATATGCGGCGGAGGCATCCTACGCGCCACTAGTGTCCCTGCGGCAGGGCAAGTGGAAGTTCAACCGCTGCGCGCTGGACCCTGACCAACTGTTCGATCTAGAGGCCGATCCACATGAGTTGACCGATCTGGCGGGCGATCCAGCCCATGCCGAAACCCTCGCTGAGTTCAGTGACATGGCAGATGCGCGCTGGGATCTGGACGCGTTCGATGGACAGGTGCGCGAGAGTCAGGCCCGCCGCTGGGTGGTTTATGAGGCGCTGCGTCAGGGCGGATATTATCCGTGGGACTACCAGCCGCTCAAGAAGGCATCGGAGCGCTACATGCGAAATCACATGGACCTGAACGTGGTCGAGGACGACGCAAGGTTTCCGCGCGGAGAGTAACGGGCGCTAGCCGCCTAACCTACCTCATAGGGTAGCACGCCGCGCGCATCCGGCCTGATTGTCAGCCGCCGCTCCAGCGGGGGGATGGAACGTTGATGGCAGTTTGTCCGCTCGCAGATACGGCAGGATATCCCAATCGGCTCGAACGCGGCGGGACTGCTCAGATCCAGCGTATCCGCATAAACAAGGGCTGGGGCGTGCCTGACCTCGCACCCCAGCGCGATCGCAAAACGGCGTACCGGCGCGCCGAAATGACCGCCGGGTTTCGACACGTCGCGCGCCAGATTGATGTAGCGCACGCCGTCCGGCGTTTCGGCCAGCTGGCGCAGGAAGCGGCCCGGTGTTTCAAAAGCGCGGTGCACGTTCCACAGCGGGCAGGCGCCGCCATAGCGGGCGAACTGCATCCGCGTGGCCGAGTGGCGCTTGGTGATGGTGCCGGCCTGATCGACGCGAACAAAGAAAAACGGGATGCCCTTGGCACCGGGGCGTTGCAGGGTCGACAGGCGGTGGCACACTTGCTCGATCGACGCGCCAAAGCGGTGGGCGAGAATCTCCAGATCATGGCGGCAGTCGCGCGCGGCTTGCAAAAAGACCGCGTAGGGCATCAGCGCGGCCCCGGCGAAGTAATTGGCCAGCCCGATCTTAGCGATTGCGCGGGCCTCGCCCGAGTGGAAGCGGGCCAGATCCAGTGTCGCCTCCAGCAATTTGTCTTGGGTCAGCAGCGCCAGTTGCAGCAGCATCTGAAATGTGCGGGTTTCAGGCGGTGCGCGGGATGACAGGTGTAGCGTGCCCGTGGCCCGGTCGAGGCGGCGCAGCGGGCCATCATCGCTGCCGACCACTGTGATCCCAATTAGCGCCAAGGCGTCTGCCGCGCGCTCTGGCGCTGTGCCGTTGCCCGTGGCACTACCTGTGCCAAACCGCTCGGCGGCGCGGTCGACGGCGTCGATGTAGTTATCGCAATAGTGAAAGAAATCGCGCACCTCATTCCATGGGCTTTGCGGGCTTTGTGCGTCGCCTGTCCCTAACGCCTCGTCGAGCGAGGCGAGACGCTCGTTCGTGCGGCGATAGGCGCTGTGCAGTTCCAGAAATGCACGTGCGAGGCTGGGCGCATTGGCGGCAACCAGCCGCAGATCGGCAATGCCGGGCATGTCCGAGAACACGGGATCGGCCAGCGCCTCGCGCATATCGCTGGTCATGCGCTCTGCCTCGCCCGAGCTGAGCTGCGTCACATCAAAACCGAACTCCTGCGCCAAGGCGAGCACGACGGTCGTGCTAACGGGTCGGTTATTATTTTCCATCTGGTTTAGATAGGGCAGGGAGACACCAAGCTGCGCGGCGAAATCCTTTTGCGTGAGGCAGGCGCGCTGGCGCGTTTCGCGCAGCTTGGCCCCGGCGTATAGTTTTTTGGTCGCCATGGAGCACGCTCATTGTTTGCAAGTTAGCCAGAGCGCTAGACTATGTTTGCAAACCCGCGCGTGCAAGCCGTGCCTCGCGGCGCATCACCATCAGGATCGTCGCCACTGCGCCAAGTGATACGATAAGCATGATCCACAGCAAAGGATACGCACCCGACGTAGGTGTCAGCCATGTCCCCGCCAGCGCCGACAGGGCCGCGCCGCCGCCAATCATCAGCGCGCCAGCCAGTCCGCTGGCGGTGCCAGCCAGTTCGGGCCGCACCGATAGCGCGCCTGCGGTAGCGTTAGGGATGGTCATACCGTTGCCGAGGCCCATCAGCATCATCAGCCCGAAAAAACTGATCGCACTGCCGAAGCCGGCGTAGAACAGGGCAAGGTTTACCGCGATGCCGACTGCATTTGCCAGCGTGCCCCAGTACACCATGCGGTTAACACCAACCTGCTGGGAATAGCGACCCGACAAGAAATTTCCGGCAAAATAGCCTACCGCAGGCGCGCCGAAGTAAAATCCGATCTCGTGCGGGGCAAGGCCAAAGACATGATCGCCCACGTAAGGCGCCCCGCCGAGATAAGCGAAAAACGCCCCGGACGAGAGAGCCGACGCGCCTGCGTAACCCCAAAACCGCGGCGAGGCACAAAGCACCGGATACTCGCGGAATTGCTGGGCCAGTGTCAGTCCGCTGCCCTTTGCCGTTTCGCCCAGATCGGCCCATGTCAGCCAGAATATTACAGCGCCCAACACGGCGAGCACCCAGAAGTTTGCCTGCCAGCCTAGGGCCTGCTCCAGCATGCCGCCCAGCATCGGGCCAACCATAGGCACAACTGCCATGCCCATCGTGACATAGCCGATCATACTGGCGGCCTGATTTTGCGGCACCATATCGCGCACGACCGCGCGGCTAAGGACCATAGCTACAACGATGGCGGCCTGCACCATGCGGAAGACTAGAAAGACAAACGCCGTCTGCGCCAGCGCGCAACCGATGCTGGCAACGATGAAAATTGCGACTCCGGTCAGGATCACCGGGCGGCGGCCGAATTTGTCAGATATTGGCCCGACGAGGATCTGAAGCACGGCATTCACCGCGAGGTATAGCGCGACCGACAATTGCATCGTGCGGTAGGGCACATCAAAATAATCGGCCATGTTCGGCAGGGACGGGAGAAAGATATTCAGCGCCAGCGCCGACAATCCCGTCATAAGGATAAGTGTCGCGATGTGCGGGGGGGTGCGGCGGTTCAGAAAAATGGCGCGGGCGGGTCTGGACATGCCCAGTGGCTAGGCCCGCGCCGCGGCAAAGTCCATGCATGGCCTAGAGTATATTCAAATTTGCAAAATGCGGATCGTGTCGTTGCTTGGATTTGCAAATTTGCCAAAATTCGCTGTTGCGCGCCTCTTTATCCGGTATAGCCTGCGTAAAACCTGATCGCGGAGGGCGCCATGAAGGACATCTTGCAGGAACTCAAGGATCGCCGCGCCGAGGCGCGCATGGGCGGCGGCGCGCGCCGAGTGGAGGCTCAGCACGCCAAGGGCAAGCTGACCGCGCGCGAGCGAGTGGAGCTGCTGCTCGACGAGGGCAGCTTTGAGGAGTTCGACATGTTCGTCGCGCACCGTTGCACCGATTTCGGCATGGAGAAGGACCGCCCTTATGGCGACGGCGTCGTCACCGGCTGGGGCACGATCAACGGGCGTCTTGTCTATCTCTTTTCGCAGGACTTTACGGTGCTGGGCGGGTCGGTGTCGGAAACGCACGCGAAAAAGATTTGCAAGATCATGGACATGGCTGTTCAGAACGGCGCGCCCGTTATCGGCATAAACGATTCTGGCGGCGCGCGTATCCAAGAAGGCGTCGATAGCCTGGCGGGCTATGGCGAGGTTTTTCAGCGCAACATTACGGCGTCGGGCGTGGTGCCGCAGATCAGCCTTATCATGGGCCCATGCGCGGGTGGCGCGGTCTATAGTCCGGCGATGACCGACTTCATCTTTATGGTGAAGGACAGCAGCTATATGTTTGTCACCGGACCCGATGTGGTCAAGACCGTCACGAACGAACAGGTGACTGCCGAGGAGTTGGGCGGGGCGACCACGCATACACGCAAATCGTCGGTTGCCGACGGCGCGTTTGAGAATGACGTCGAGGCACTGGCCGAGGTGCGGCGTCTGGTCGATTTCTTGCCGTCCTCGAATCGCGAAAAGGCCCCCGTGCGTCCGTTCTTTGACGCGCCAGATCGAATTGAGGCGTCGCTGGATACGCTGATCCCCGACAATCCCAACATGCCCTATGACATGAAGGAACTGATCGGAAAGCTGGCCGATGAGGGCGACTTTTACGAGATCCAGGCCGAGTTTGCTAAGAACATGATCACCGGGTTTATCCGGATTGAGGGGCAGACCGTGGGTGTCGTGGCCAACCAGCCCATGGTGTTGGCCGGATGCCTTGATATCGACAGCTCGCGCAAGGCTGCGCGGTTTGTGCGGTTCTGCGATTGCTTTGAAATTCCGCTGCTGACGCTGGTGGATGTGCCAGGATTTCTGCCCGGCGTCACGCAGGAGTATAACGGTGTGATCAAGCACGGCGCCAAGCTGCTCTTTGCTTATGGCGAGGCGACGGTGCCCAAGGTCACGGTGATCACGCGCAAGGCCTATGGTGGTGCTTATGTGGTCATGTCGTCCAAGCATTTGAACGGTGATTTTAATTACGCCTGGCCAACGTCGGAGATCGCGGTGATGGGCGCCAAAGGCGCGACCGAGATCATCCACCGCGCCGATCGCGGCAATACCGAAAAGCTGGCCGAGCATGCCAAGGACTACGAGGACCGTTTCGCCAGCCCGTTCGTTGCCGCCGAAAGGGGTTTTGTGGACGAGGTGATTATGCCCAGCACCACCCGCAAGCGCGTTGCGCGTGCCTTTGCCTCGCTTCGCGGGAAAAAGGCGACGATGCCGTGGAAAAAGCACGACAATATTCCGCTGTGATGCACCTGCCGGATCAAAAACCGCAAACCAACTGGTTAGCAGGGCGGGCAGGTAGCGGCCTTGCGCCCGCTGCGGGAACCGCCTGCGGCCTGCCTGCGTTCGGCTGGCAAAGGGAGGCGTGTCATGGCGGAATCCAAAAACCCAAGTATCAAAAACGCGGATACCTACGAGGCGCTGCGCGATCAGGGCGCGTCCAAGGAGCAGGCGGCACGCATTGCGAACGCGCAGGCGAATCCAGATCAGCATCCGTCTCGAAAGGGTGGCAAGGCGCCGCCCTACGAGGAGTGGACCAAGGACGACCTGTATACGCGCACGCAGGAGATCGGGATCGACGGACGCTCACGCATGAGCAAAGATCAGCTTATCGACGCACTTCGCAATCACTGACCTTGTGTGCAGCCCGCGCTATGGGTTGCCTGTTTATTGCTGCGCCTCAGACCGCATCGGCGCAGGACGTAATGCAACTGCCATCGGGCGCACGGGCCTATTTGCACGAGGTGATCGGGCAGGGCACTGACGAGGTTCGCCTCAGATATGTCTCTGACAAGTTCGACCCAAGTGCGCTAAAGCCGGATGCGTTGCTGGCAGACATGACGTTTTTGTGTCAGAACAACGAGTTGGTTAGGGACGGGGGAGTTTATGCCCCGCGGCACGTTACTGTCTCACTGGCTGATCGCGAGTCAGAATTCGGCATTTTTAACGCTGATGTCAGCCAGAGTTTCGAAGCATTTATCATCCAACGTACAACCTGCATCTGGGAGGCATTTTGATGCATCCACAATATCTTGCGCGCCAATGCGTGCCCTCACGGCTTTGTGAGGCTTTGGTGCCACATAGGCGCGTCAATCGCTCAATTGCGTATCGCTTGGAAAAAAACTCATCTATTCTTAAAGGGGATTGCACCCAAGCAATCCATACCTCGAAGATCCAGCGGGGGCTGGGCGTGTGCCCGACCCTGCTTTCAATAAGTGACAGGAGAATTCAATGTCGAATGCTATCAAAGGTTTTATGGCTCTCGGTCTGCTCGTTGCCGTCTCGGCTTGCCAGCAGGCACCTCAGGACGATTACGTGGTTGTCGAGCCGGTCACGGTCGAGCCCGTTCAGACTGGTAAGTACTAATCCGAACTTCCGGATTTTAATACCGGGGCAGGCCGCGCGGCCTGCCTCAACCTACAGTTTTATCCCGCGCCAATGCCCCGTATCGGAGGGCATTTTATGATCAAGCATCGCGGGTTTCCCGGCAGATTGCCGAGCACCGATTTCCAATTCACCATCCGCCGCGCCAATCCCAAGGGCGCCACGCCGCTGACCCGTCGCGAGCGGTATGCCGACCGTCGCCCACCCGACCGGCGTGCCGATACCGGCTTTGTACGCGCGATCTATCAGTGCTTTGGCGATCAGCCGTTCGAGCGGGGGAATCTGGACGCTGGCCGCCTGTCGTGGCTGCTGGGGCGCGAAGTGCTGACTGTGTCCGATCCATTCGATCCTACCGATTACGAGGCGCTTTTGGTACTGGACGTAGAGGTTGCTAAACGTACCTTTCCAGCCGCATTCGACGAGGATGAAGAGGCATGACCGCGCCCGCGCAGGTGCCGCGGACCTCTCTGGGCGTGAATTTGCCCATGACGTGCACAGTTGCGCGGAATACAGCCGATAATTGTATTGTCGTCCAAATGCACTTGGCCGGGCCTGCCGATGCTGTCAGCGTCACGAGTGTAGTGGCGGGCCTTCCCCAAGGGTCCGGGGCACCTCGTCCAAACCGTTACCCTTCCCCTGACAGGCGGCGTTGCGCTCACTTGCGCACGCCGCCTCTTTTTGTCTTTAGCTCCAATGCTTGCGCCTATCGGCAAGAGCTTGCGCAAAAGCGTGTAGGCCACACTTGCGGCTTTGACGTCGACGCGATTCTGCACTCTGATATGTGCGCGCAAAGCGCATATAAAAAAAGAGGCAGCAGAACATGCTCAGAGCAATCAAAAGACAACCTAAAGCTGTATTGGCAATCATTGTCCTATCAGCGATCGCGGCCTGCGGCGACACAATCGGCAAGCAGGGCCTTATCGGTGCGGGGGCGGGCGTCGCCGGCTCGGCCGTGCTGGGCACCAATCTGGCGGCTGGCGCCGTGGTCGGCGCAGCCGGCAACGTCGCCTTCTGCCAGACCTTTCCAGAACGCTGTACCTAATACCCGCCGCAAGGCAGCGGGCACGTTTGATCGGACCATCCTTGCCATTTGGCAGGGGTGGTCCTTTTCGTTTATCGCACGCATTTAAGGGGACACGCCCATGTTCAAGAAGATCCTGATCGCCAATCGCGGCGAAATCGCCTGCCGCGTCATCAAGACCGCGAAGCAGATGGGCATCCAGACTGTCGCGATCTATTCGGACGCTGACCGCAATGCACTGCATGTGCGCATGGCAGATGAGGCGATGCATATCGGCCCCGCGCCCGCCAATGAATCCTATATCGTCATAGACAAGGTGATGGAGGCCGTCTGCCAGAGCGGCGCAGAAGCCGTGCATCCGGGCTATGGCTTCTTGTCGGAAAACGCCAAGTTCGCCGAGGCGCTGGAGGCCGCAGGCGTCGCCTTTATCGGGCCGCCCAAGAAAGCCATCGAGGCGATGGGTGACAAGATCACCTCGAAAAAGCTGGCGCAGGAGGCTGGCGTCAGCACTGTGCCCGGCAATATGGGCCTGATCGAGGATGCCGAGGACGCAGTCAAAATCTCGAACCAGGTCGGCTATCCGGTGATGATCAAGGCCAGCGCCGGGGGCGGTGGCAAAGGCATGCGTATCGCGTGGGATGATGACGGCGCGCGAGAGGGGTTCGAAAGCTCTAAAAATGAGGCGGCCAGCAGCTTTGGCGATGACAGGATTTTCATCGAGAAGTTCGTGACGCAGCCGCGCCATATCGAAATTCAGGTGCTGTGCGACACCCACGGCAATGGCATCTATTTGGGCGAGCGTGAGTGCAGTATTCAACGCCGAAACCAAAAGGTGATCGAGGAGGCGCCCAGCCCCTTTCTGGACGAAGAGACGCGAAGGGCGATGGGCGAGCAAGCCGTCGCGCTGGCGCAGGCAGTGGATTACGCCAGCGCTGGCACGGTTGAGTTCATCGTCGACGGCGACCGTAAATTCTACTTCCTCGAGATGAACACACGTTTGCAAGTCGAGCATCCGGTGACCGAGCTGATTACCGGGATCGATCTGGTGGAACAGATGATCCGCGTGGCCTATGGCGAGGCGCTGACACTATCGCAGACGGACGTGAAGCTGAACGGCTGGGCGATGGAATGCCGCCTTTATGCCGAGGACCCCTATCGCAACTTCCTGCCGTCTATCGGCCGCTTAACCCGATACCGCCCGCCAGAGGAAGTACGCGTTGAAGGCGCCGTCGTGCGCAACGATACCGGCGTTTATGAGGGCGGCGAGATCAGCATGTACTACGATCCAATGATCGCAAAGCTGTGCACGTGGGGGCCGGACCGCATGGCCGCTATCGAGGGGATGCGCACCGCGCTCGATAGCTTTGAGGTGGAAGGGATCGGGCATAACCTGCCGTTCCTGTCTGCGGTGATGGACCATCCTAAATTTGTGTCGGGTAATATTACGACGGCTTTCATTGCCGAGGAATACCCTGATGGATTTGACGGCGCGACGCTGGGCGATGACACCTTGCGCCGCGTCGCCGCCTCATGCGCGGCGATGCACCGCGTTGCCGAAATTCGCCGCACGCGTATTTCCGGGACCATGGATAATCATGAACGAACGGTGGGCGACGACTGGAATGTAGCGCTCCAAGGGACTAGCTTTGACGTGCGCATAGAGGCCCGGCGCGGCGGCGCGACAGTCACGTTTGAGGACGGCGGCTCGGTCGAGGTAGCCAGCGACTGGACGCCCGGCGATGCGCTGGCCCGTCTGGACGTGGACGGCGCGCCACTGGTGCTGAAGGTCGGCAAGGTTTCCGGCGGTTTTCGAATTCGCTGCCGGGGCGCGGACCTCAAGGTGCATGTGCGCACACCGCGTCAGGCCGAGCTGGCCGCGCGGATGCCCGAGAAACAACCGCCCGACACATCCAAGATGCTGCTTTGCCCGATGCCCGGCCTTTTGGTCAAAATGAACGTGGCCGTCGGCGACGAGGTGCAGGAGGGGCAGGCGCTGTGCACTGTCGAGGCAATGAAGATGGAAAATATCCTACGCGCCGAGCGTAGCGGCACCGTCAGCACCGTCAATGCCGGGCCGGGTGATAGCCTTGCCGTGGACGAGATCATCATGGAGTTCGAATAGACCCTCATGCGCCTTGCCGCATCCATCCCTCTCAGCCGCGCTCTGATGGTCTGCGCGTCGGTGCTGGCCATTGCTGGCTGCAAGCGGTCGAGCGAGGCAGACATGCGCGCGATGCTGGCCGAGTGGGTGCCCTTAGGCGATACGATAGCCTTCGAGGCCACGCGCGGCTGTGCGGCGGGCCTGTTCGATCTGGTTGACGGGCGCATCGCGTCGCGCATGAGGGTGGCGACAAGCGTGCAGGAGGCCGCGATGATCCTGCGCGGCAAGGATGCAGTCGCGATTGACGACACTGGCCTCACCCCAGATGCGGCCAT